>JBDTQD010000064.1:0-7007 GCA_039932375.1 Chloroflexota bacterium
CAACCGGAGGTCCGCCAAGGTTTCGGGCGAGATCTGGCTCGACGGACAGGAGCTGATCGCCCTGCCGGACGACGAGGTCCAGGCGCTCCGCGGCGACCAGATCGCCATGATCTTCCAGGATCCGATGTCCAGCCTGCATCCGTTTTACCGGATCGGTGACCAGATCACCGAGGCGATCCGCGCCCACCGCTCAGTCGAACGCAAGGCGGCGCGTGACATAGCTATCGAGATGCTTCGCCGCGTCGGGATCCCCGCGGTCGAACGGCGGATCGATGACTACCCGCACCAGCTCTCGGGCGGAATGCGCCAGCGCGTGATGATCGCGATGGCACTCATCAACTCTCCTGCGCTGCTGATCGCCGACGAGCCGACGACGGCACTCGACGTCACCGTCCAGGCCCAGATCCTCGACCTGATCACCAGCCTCCAGGCGGAATTCGGGATTGCTGTCATCCTGATCACCCACGACCTTGGGATCGTCGCGGACGTCGCCGACGAGGTCGCCGTGATGTACGGGGGCCGGCTCGTGGAGGTTGCCCCCACCGGGGTGCTGTACGACCAGCCCGAGATGCCCTACACGCTCGGCCTGCTCTCGTCAGTTCCTCGCATGGACCTGGAGCTGCCCGAGCGGCTGGATCCCATTCGTGGCAACCCGCCGTCGCCGATCAAGCTGCCTGCCGGCTGCGTCTTCCAGCCGCGCTGCAATTATTGGGAGCGAGTGCCGGGCGAAGCTTGCCTGACGGTTCGCCCCGAGCTGCTGGAGGCCGTGCCCGACCACCTGGTCCGCTGCCACCTCAAGCCCGATGAACGCCAGCAGATCTCGCGGGACGTCTTGCGCATCCTTGCCGGAGCTGCCGAGTGACGCTCCCGGGGAGCGAGCTCCTTCGCGTCTCCGATCTCCGGACCTACTTCCCGGTCCGGTCACGAGGCCTCATTTCGCGCACGGTCGGCCAGGTGAAGGCCGTCGACGGCATCGACCTCACGCTCGCCTCCGGCGAGACCCTCGGGCTCGTCGGCGAGAGCGGGTCGGGCAAGACAACCGCAGCCCGGTCGATCCTGATGCTCGTCCGTCCGACCGGCGGCAGCATCGAGCTCGACGGCCAGGAGATCACGGACCTCTCCACGAAGTCGCTCGTGCCGATTCGCCGTAAGGCGCAGATGATCTTCCAGGATCCCTATAACGCCCTGAACCCGCGCCACACGGTCGGCGGCATCATCAGTGGGCCGTTCCGGGTCCAGGGGGTGGACCCAAAAGGCGGGGTCAAGGCCGCGGTCCTGGAGCTGATGGAGCGGGTCGGGCTGAACCCCGAGCATTACAACCGCTACCCGAACGAGTTCTCAGGTGGCCAGCGCCAGCGCATCGGCATCGCCCGGGCGATCGCGCTCCGGCCGAAGCTGATCGTCTGCGACGAGCCGGTCTCGGCCCTCGACGTCTCGATCCAGGCCCAGATCCTGAACCTGCTGCGCGACCTCCAGCGCGAGTTCGGGATCGCCTATCTCTTTGTCGCCCATGACCTGGCGGTCGTGCGCCAGATCTCGCACCGCGTCGCCGTCATGTATCTCGGCCACATCATGGAGACCGCGGAGCGGCGTGTGATCTACTCGGCACCGCTGCATCCGTACACCCACTCGTTGCTCTCGGCCGTGCCCATCCCAGATCCCAAGCGACAAAAGAATCGGGCCAGGATCGTGCTCCATGGGGATCTCCCGAGCCCGATCGACCCCCCGAGCGGATGCGTCTTCCGAACCCGATGCTTCCAGGCACAGGAACGCTGTGCCATCGAGGTACCGCCGCTTGTCGAGCTGGCACCTGGCCATAAGGTCGCGTGCCACTTCCCGATCGCAGTCAAAGACCTGCCCGCGCGGGTCGAGGTGGAGCAGGTCGCCGGCGACGAAGGGGCAGTGCCGCTGGTCCAAGGTGTTCACTTCCAGGAGCCTGGGCCGCCCCACGCCTGAGTCTTTGGTTCGGCGTGGCTGAGCGATGGAGATCGTCCGCGGCGCTGATAGTGCTCGGCCTGGTGGTCGCGGGGTGCCAGGCCGATCACACGCCTCATGCGAGCGCGGCGACATCCGGCAACCAGAGCGGCGCTCCCTTCGTGGCGAGCACCTATCCGGTGGGCGCTCCAGCCGATTGCTCGTACGGGGGTGAGTTCGCCCAGCTCAAGGCCGTTGACGAGCTGACGGTCGAGTTCGACCTGTGCTATGCCGACCCCGCCTTCCTCGCCAAGGTAGCGTTTGCAACGAACGGGATCCAGGACAGTGACTACCTGGCCGCCAACATGGCCAACCAGCAGATCCTGTCGCGGCCGAACGGCACCGGCCCGCTCAGGTTCGAGGAGTATCGACCCGGCGACCACGTCACGCTCTCGCGCTTCGACGGCTACTGGGGCGAACGGGCCAAAGCCGAGCGGCTCGTCATCGATGCGAACCCCGATGCCGCCGGGAGGTTGCTGGCGCTCCGGACAGGGCGTGTTGACGGCATCGACAGCCCCGCACCGGCCGACCTCGCCACCATCGCTGGTGACTCCACGGTGAAGGTCCTGTCCCGCCAGGCGCTCGACACGATCTACATCGGCATGTCAAACATGTATGCCCCGTTCGATCAGGAGAAGGTTCGCCAGGGCCTTGCAATGGGGATCGATCGGCAGCGGATCGTCGACACCCTCTTCCTTGCCGGCTCAACGCTCGCCGACTACTTCACGCCCTGCAGCGTGGAGTTCGGGTGCGATGGCGATCCCTGGTACTCCTTCAACAAGGACGCCGCAAACGCGCTCCTCGACGAGGCGCTGGGTGCCGGCCAGCGCTTCAGCCCTCACATCTACGTGCCCAATGCGCCCCTCCCGTACCTGCCCGATCCGAGCGCGGTCGCGACCGAGCTGCGCACGCAGCTCCAGGAGAACCTGGGGATCACGGCCGACATCGTACGCAAGGAGCCGGGAGCCTTCAGCGACGACCTGGCGCATGGGCTCCTGGATGGGATCTATCTGTTCGGGAGCGTCGCCCACTATCCCGATCCGACCGACTTCCTTGATCCCGTCTTCAACAGCCCCGCCAACGCCCGGTTCGGGACGATCGACGCGTCGATCACATCGGCGCTGCAAATCGGCGCCCAGACCTTCGTTGCCGGGCCGCGGCACGCTGCCTATGCAGCGGCCAACAACGCCATCCGCGCGAACGTACCGATGATTCCGATCACGCACGCCGCCTCGATAATCGCGATCAAGGCCGATCTCGCCGGCGTGCAGGCGTCGCCGTTCGGCCGCGAGGACTTCTCGGCCATGGATCCGCGCGGGCGCTCGACCCTCGAGTGGGTGCAGACCGGGTCTCCGAATTCGCTCTACTGCGCCGACCAGACCGATGGCGAGACGCTCCGCATCTGCGAGAACGTGTTCGAAACCTTGTACCGGTATTCCGCCGGAGGGACGACGCCGATTCCGGCGCTCGCCACCAAATGCGAGCCCAACCCCGAGGCGACCGTCTGGACCTGCACCTTGCGGAGCGGGGTCACCTTCCACGACGGCGCCCGCCTCGATGCACGCGACGTGGTCGAGACGTTTGCCGTTCAGTGGGACGCGGCTCATCCGCTCCACGTGGGGCTCACCGGCAGGTTCGAGTACTGGGCCCGGCTCTTCGGAGCGTACCTGAACGCCCCGTCGAGTTAGGCTTCCTGCGTGGACTACCGGATCGCGCTGGCACAGCTGGCGCCGCACCTGGGCGAGGTTGACGCCAACTTCGAGCTTGCCCGCGACTGGCTGAAACGGGGAGTGGCCGACGGTGCGCAGCTGGTCGTCTTCCCGGAGCTGGCCCTGACCGGCTACCTGCTCGCCGACCTGGTCCCCGAGGTCGCCATGCGCGCCGACGACGGGCGCCTGGCTGCGCTCAGCCGCGAGGCTCCCGGTGTCCTCGTCGCCATCGGCTTCGTTGAGGAGACCGCTGCGCACCGCTTCTGCAACAGCGCCGCGCTGCTGCGCGACGGTGAGCTGATCGGGGTCCATCGCAAGGTATACCTGCCCACCTACGGCATGTTCGACGAGGGGCGCTTCACGCGGGCCGGAGATCGGATCCGGGCACAACCGGTGGGGGAGCCGCTGGGCCGCATCGGCCTCTCCATCTGCGAGGACTTCTGGCACGCCAGCCTGCCGATGCTGCAGGCGCTCGACGGCGCCTCGCTGCTGGTCAACCTGGCGGCCGGTCCGGCGCGTGCCCCCGGCAGCGCGGCCGGGCTGGCGGCGATCGCGGGCTGGCACAAGATGCAGGACACCTACGCGCTTCTCGGCACCGTGTCGGTTGCCTTCTGCAACCGGGTCGGCAACGAGGAGGGGCTCACCTTCTGGGGCGGTTCGCGCCTGCTCGCTCCCGATGGCTCGGCGATCGCAGATGGGCCGCTCTACGAGGAGGCGCTGGTGGTCGGCTCGATCGAGACAGACGACCTCCGCATGCAGCGCTACAGCCTGCCGCTCCTCTCCGACGAGCGGGTCGAACTGGTGCGTCGCGAGCTCGACCGGATCATCGCCGAGCGGGCCGGACTCCCGCCGACCGCCGACGAGGGGGATGCGTGAGGGCGCCGCTGCCGGTGATCGACGCCGAGCAGGCGATTGCGGTGATCACCGGCTTCATCCATGCCCAGCTCGAGCAGACCGGCTTCGAGCGGCTCGTGGTTGGCCTGTCGGGCGGCGTCGACTCGGCGACGGTCGCCTACCTGGCAGCCCGGACCATCGGCCCTGACAACCTGTTGGCGGTGCGGATGCCCTACCGCACCTCGTCGCCCGAGTCGGAGGCCGATGCCCTGCGCGTGGTGACCGCCCTCGGCTGCCGGACCGAACTGGTCGACATCACGCCGATGGTCGACCCGATGCTGTCACTCGTCAGCGGCGCCGAGGACGACTCGCTGCTGGTGCGTCGCGGCAATGTGATGGCCCGCCAGCGGATGATCGTCCTCTACGACCGATCGGCCGCGTTCGACGCGCTCGTCGCAGGGACGAGCAACAAGACCGAGGCGCTCCTCGGCTACGGGACCCTGTACGGCGACATGGCGGCCGCGCTGGCCCCCATCGGCGACCTGTACAAGAGCCAGCTGCGCGCGGTGGCCGGCGCACTGGGGGTCCCCGAGGAGATCCTGGCCAAGTCGCCCTCCGCCGACCTGTGGCCGGGCCAGACCGATGAGGACGAGCTGGGCGCGACCTACGACGACCTGGACCGGATCCTGTTCGCGCTCGTCGACCGCCGTTGGACCGCCGAGCGTTGTGTCGCAGCCGGGTTGGATGCCGCACTGGTGGCCTGGGTGGGACGGCGGGTCGCGGCCAACGAATTCAAGCGCCAGGTGCCGCCGGTCGCAAAGCTGAGCCCGCGCACGCCGGGCATCGATCATCTCTACCCGCGCCGACGCCCCGGCTCGCGGCGGGGGAGCTGAGTCGGAGCGTGGCCGAGCCAGGTCGCCTGCTGGTGGTCGGCACCCCGATCGGCAATCTCGGCGACCTGACGCCGCGTGCCGCCGATGCGCTCCGCAGCGCCGACCTGGTCGTGGCGGAGGACACCCGCATGGCCCGACGACTCCTCTCGCACCTCGGCGCACGGCGGCCGACGATCGCCTTCAACGACCACACTCCCGACGCGCGGCTGAGCGAGCTGCTCGGTCGGCTGGCCGGGGGTGCGACGCTGGCGCTGACGACTGACGCGGGCATGCCGGGCGTCTCCGATCCGGGCTCGCGCCTCGTGGAAGCGGCGCGAGCCGCCGGGGCCTCGATCGAGGTGCTCCCGGGTCCCTCCGCCGTGACCGCCGCGATGGCTGCCTCCGGGGTCGAGGCGACCGGCTTCGTGTTCGGCGGGTTCCTGCCGTCGCGACCGCCAGCCGCGCGGAGTGCCGCGCTCGGACGCCTGCTGGACGCGGCCGGCGCGACGGGGATGCCGCTCGTGCTCTTCGAGGCGCCACATCGCTTCGACGCCCTGTTGGCGGAGCTCGGGCGGCGCGTGCCCGGGGCGCGGGTGGCCGCTTGCCGCGAGATGACCAAGCTGCATGAAGAGGTGCTGGTTGGCAGCCCGGCCGAGGTGGCCGCCGCGCTCCGCGAGCCGCGTGGCGAGCTGACCCTGGTGATCAGCTCGATTCCGCCGGCGGTGTCTGGCGACGCCTCCTTCGATCCCGCGCTGCTCGTGGCGGCTGGCCAGCGCGCCGGCCTGGCGCCGCGCACAATCGTGGAGCTCCTCCGAGCCGCCGGCATGCCGCGCCGCGACGCCTACCGAGCCGTGCAGGAATCCAGTCGATAGCCGGGAGGCTACGAAGGTGGGGCGGGTATCCTGTACGAATGATGGGCAAGGGACGATCCAGCGCCGCGGCGGGCGCCCCGATGCATGAAGGTCGCTTCCAGCACGCCATCCTGCGGCCGATCTGGCTGCGGGCCGGCGTCGTTTCGATGCTCGAGGTTCCCGGGCGGGTGACCGGTGCAACGGTCCGCGTTCCACTGGTGCCGTGGGAGGTCGACGGGACGCGGTACCTCCTGTCGAACTACGGAATCTCTCAGTGGGTTCGCAATCTACGGGCGTCCGGCCGTGCCGAGCTGCGGCGCAGGGGTCGGGCGGAGGGCTTCACCGCGGTCGAAGTCGACGGTCAGGAACGGGAGCAGGTCGTCGCGAAGTTCCGAGCCCGTACGCCAAAGCCCTTTCAGCACGACTACAACCAACGATCCGACCCGGACGACCACCCTGCATTCCGCATCGTGCCCCTCGCCTCCGACTTCGTCGGACCGCTGACGCCTCCGGCGCAACGATAAGCGGCGCCTAATAGGCCGATAAGCACCCCCGCCCTAGCCTCCTCGATATCCGGTGGCCGCCTCGCCCGGCGCGCCGTGAGCCCGAGATCGGGCAGGAGGATGTTTTCGGCATGAACAAGGTGTTTCTGGTGGGCCGGCTGACCCGCGACCCGGAGCTGCGGACGCTGCCGTCCGGCAAGCCGGTCGCCAACTTCGTGGTTGCCACGAATGAGTTCCGCGGCAACGGTGCGCCGGAGCGCACTG
>JBDTQD010000065.1:0-6840 GCA_039932375.1 Chloroflexota bacterium
GCCGCGCTGGTTCGCAAGCTGCTCGACGACATGAACAGCGGCAACACCCAGGGACTGGCCGACATGATTGCCGATGACGTCGAGTGGCACGAGATCGGCCGCGCCGAGCCAATCCGCGGGAAGGCTGCTCTCGCCGAGCGCTTCGGCATGGGCAGCGGAACGCCACCTCCCTATGAGATCAAAGGGGAGCTCCACGACGTGATCGCCAACGACGATCACACCATCGCTATGGCATCAGCACATGCCACCAAAGACGGCCGAACCTTCGACTACAAGGTCGCCGAGATCTACCACATCAAGGACGGCAAGGTCGCCGCGCGATGGGCGTTCTCTGACGACACCGCGGCGATCAACGACTTCTTCAAGGGCGAATGACGCTCGCCCGGAGCGAGCGCCTGAATGACTAGATGGGCCGGTATGGCCGCGGAGGCGTCTGAGCCAGCCGCCGAGGGCCGCCGGCTCGTCTATCAGCGGGGCGACGGCGAGGCGCTGCTCGCCTCGGTGCGTGGCAACGCCCCGCCGCGTATCCACCCCGTCAACGTCGGGATCCTCGGCGATCGCCTCGCGTCCGCCCTGCAGACGAGTGGCCGCCCCGCTACACCTCCTGGCGACCGGCTAGACCAGTCGCCGATCTGAGGCCCAGCGGGTGAGCTCGTATCGGTTCGAGAGCTGGAGCTTGCGCAGCACCGCCGAGACGTGGGTCTCCACCGTCTTGACCGAGATGTGCAGCTCGGACGCGACCTCCTTATAGGTGTAGCCGCGGGCGATGTAGCGCAGCGTCTCGCGCTCGCGGGCGGTGAGCAGGTCGAGCTCGGGGTCGACCGGCTGTGGCGCCTCGCCGGCAAACGCGTCCAGCACGAAACCTGCCAGCCGCGGCGAGAAGACGACGTCGCCGTCGTGCACGCGGCGCACGGCGGCAAGCAGGTCGTCCGCGGAGATCGACTTCGTGACGTACCCGCGCGCGCCGGCGCGAATGAGGCCGATCACGTCCTCCGCCGCATCTGACACCGAGAGCGCCAGGAACTGCGCCGCCGACTGTCCGGCGCGGACCCCGTCGATCACCCCTCGCCCCCCGCCGGCGGGCATGTGCACGTCAAGCAGCACGACATCGGGCGCCCGCTCCAGGATCCCCGCCACCGCATCGTCGACCGTGCCCGCATCCCCCACGATCTGCAGGTTGCGGCTCAGCTCGGAGCGCACGCCGGAGCGGAACAACTCGTGGTCATCGACCACGTAGACCCGCAGCGTCACGCCGGTTTCCTGGGCAGCTGCATGGCGATCTCGGTCCCGATGCCCGGGCGGCTCTGGACGTGGGCGGTTCCTCCGTGGCGCTCGAGGCGGCCGATGATCGAATCCACGATCCCACGGCGGTCGGCCGACACGGAATCGGGGTCGAAGCCGCTGCCGTGGTCGCGCACGAAAGCGCTGATCGAGTCGTCCTCCACCTCCACGTAGACCGATACCTCGGTGGCACCCGAATGACGGGCGGCATTCACTGTCGCCTCGCTGCTGGCGGCGATCAGGGCACGGACGTGGTCGTCAAGCTCCGCGTCGCCAACCACGATGGCATCGACGTTGACCTTCTCATCACGCTCGACGCGACCCGCCATGGCGTCGATCGCCTCGCGCAGGCGGGTGCCCGCCAGGCTTGGCGCCCTCCCATACAGCCACGCGCGCAGGTCGCGCTCCTGCGTGCGCGCGAGGCTGACCATCTCGCGGGGCGCCTCTGCGCGCTGGATGAGGGCCAGGGTCTGGAGCACCGAGTCGTGCAGGTGCGCGGCCATCTCGGCGCGCGCCTCAGTCCTGATCCGCGTGCTCCGCTCCTCGACCAGCTCGCGACCCATGCTCCACACCCACGGCCCGGCGATGAGCGCCAGGCCGCCGATCGCCACGAACGCGGCAAGGAGCATGTTGCCGGCCGCCGCCAGCGAGGTGTTGGTAGCCAGGAAGGCGGCCATGGCGACCAGGATCAGGAAGCTGCCGATCGCAAGACGCGTCAGGGAAGTCCGCTTGGTGAGTACGGCGTTCACCGGCCACCGCAGGCGCCCGTCGTCGCCTCCGCGAGCCCACAGGACCACGAAGCCGATGGCGGCGAGCAGGACCGGCCACGCGAGCGCGTCGCCGAACCAGAACCCGGAGACAACCAGGACCACGACGATGCCACCGAGCACCAGTGCCGCGCCCAGGGCCTGATTGAGAGTGGGCCGCACCGCGTGGCGCGGCCGCGGCGTGTCCGCGGGTCCGGGGGCCGCAAGAGGCGCGAGTAGCCAGGTCAGCAGGTACACGACGATCCCGAATCCGAGCGCAAGCGTCAGCGCGACGAAGGCGATCCGGACGACGATCGCCTCCACGCCGAGGTGATCGGCAATCCCGGCCGCAACGCCCGCGATAACGCGGTTGGTGCGGCTGCGCTCAAGACGCGGTCGGGCGGCCTCGGCAACTGCCATGGCGGCATGTTCGCACACCGATTCCGGCGGCACGATCGGGGATGACCCTGAGCCGATGGCGGGCCATCTCAGGGTAGATCGAGGGTCATTCCCGATGGTCGCCTTCCCTCGGCACCACGCAAGATGACGGCGATGGCATCCGAACGATCCAACGCCCCCGGCCGGCAGCTGACCCGACGGACCCATGACCGGGTCATCGGCGGCGTGGCCAGCGGCGTCGGTGACTACCTGGGGATCGACCCGCTGCTGATCCGCATCGGCTTCGCCGGGCTGATGATCTTCGGCGGGGCCGGGCTGGTCCTGTACCTCATCGCCTGGCTCCTGCTTCCCGCGGAGGGACATAGCGGGTCGATGCTGGAAGAGCTGCTGCGTGGAGTTGGCCTCACCCCGCGCCGGATTGTGTGGGTTGCCGCCATCGTCGTGGGGACGGTCTTCATCCTCAGCCAGCCGATCAGCACTCCCCTCGGGGGCGGCTGGCTGATGCGGCGGATGGATGGGCCTGTACCGCTGGCAATTGGAGTCGTCATCGTCGGGATCCTGCTCCTGCGCGGTCGGGGCAAATCGTCCGCAGCCGTCGCAGCCCCCGCGACGGCGATTCGGGTGGATGCCCAGCCGCAGGTCGCGACCGTCTCGGTGGTGCAGGCCGCCTCACGCCCGCGATCGCCGCTCGGCTGGTACGTGTTCGCAGCCGTGCTCCTGGGAATTGGCGCGTTGGCGCTGGTCAGCAACGTCGCAGCCGCCAGGGTCCTGCCCGGCCAGTTCTTCGGCGCGGCGCTGGCAGTGCTGGGGATCGGCCTGATGGTTGGCGCCTGGTGGGGAAGAGCCCGGATCCTGATCCTGCTCGGCCTGCTGCTCATCCCCGTCGCAGTCACGGCGAGCTTCGTGACGGCTCCGTTGGAGGGCGGCGTGGGCGACCTGCGCTACACCCCGGCGAACGCCGCGGAGCTGCGCGACGAATATCGGCTCATGGGTGGCCGCCTGATCCTTGACCTGTCGGGCCTGTCGGTGACTTCGTCGTCTTCGATCCACGTCGCCGCCAGCGTCGCAATCGGGCAGCTGGTGGTGATCCTCCCCAAGGGCGCGTCGCTCGAGGTGGAGAGCCGCATCGGCGCAGGCGCTTCTTGGATCCTCAATTCGTCCCAAGGGGGCACGAGCCTCCAAGATCGCGTCGTCCGTCACCAGCTCGGCATGCCCACGTACGTGCTCGACTTGGAGGCCGGCATCGGCGAGGTGGATGTCTACAGCGACACGGGCCGAGGCAGCTAATGGAGCGACACCGAGTGGACGTGCTGTCACTGGTCGCCGGGATGCTGTTCCTCGCCATCGGGCTGGTCCTCCTCTCGGGCGGCCTCAGCGCAGTGCCGATGGAATGGGCGGGGCCGGCCGTGGCGATCGGGCTGGGAGTCATGATCGTCGTCGCAGCGCGGCCGGAGAAGCCGTCGACCGACGAGGGGCCATCTACGACGGAGGAGTCATGAACGCCGAGCAGCCTGTCCTAGAGGCACACGCACTCGCCAAGCGATACGGGCGCAGGACCTGGGCGCTGACCGGGATCGACCTCGCCATTCCGCAGGGCGGGATCACCGCGCTGGTGGGACCGAACGCCGCGGGCAAGTCGACCCTCATCAAGACCTGGATCGGCTTCGAACGACCGACGCGCGGAGGCGTCACGGTGGCCGGCATCGACCCGTGGAAGGATCGGTCCGGCGTGCTGGCCGTCACGGGCTACGTCCCGCAGTCGCCGGCGCTGTACGACGGCCTGACGGTCGCGGATCACGTCGACCTCGCGGTCCAGCTGCGTCCCACCTTTGATCGCGCCTACGCGCGCCAGCGCCTCGACGAGCTCGGCATCCCCGCGGACCAGGGGGCGAAGTCACTCTCCGGGGGCCAGCAGGCCCAGGTGGCGCTCGCCCTGGCCCTCGGCACGCGAGCCAGGATCCTGCTCCTCGACGAGCCGCTCGCCAGCCTCGACCCCCTTGCCCGTCGCGAGTTCCTGCACGTCCTGACCGATGCGGTGCGCTCCGACGGTGCCACCGCGCTTCTCTCGAGCCACATCGTCACCGACGTCGAGCAGGCCTGCGACCGGCTGGTGGTGCTGGGCGTGGGGAAGGTCCTGCTGCACGACACGGTCGCTGCAGGACTGGCATCGCATTGGATTGCAACCGACGGCGCCGCCGCACCTGGTGGGGAGGCGATCGGTTCGTTCGCCGGACCCGGGAGCGAACGCCTGACACTGATTCGCCACGCAGTCGCAGTCGCCGCGGCAAACCTGCGCGCGGCCACACTCGAGGAGGTCGTGCTCGGCTACCTGGCCTCGGGCCGGGGCAAGCCGGGCGAGGCGGCTGCGTGAGACGGATCGGCTCCTGGCTGATCCTCTCCTTCCGGATGCACCGCTGGGAGGTCGTGGCCTCGGCAGCCGGAGTGGCGATCCTGGCCGCCGTGATGCTCTGGTTCGCCTGGCAGATGCGGACCCTTGCCGCCACGGATCCCGAATGCCTTGACCCCCGTGCGTATGCCCCCGGCTGCACGCAGCTGGGCCAGCGCTTCTACGAGCTGAGCAGCAAGGCGGAGTGGCTCTCGTACCTCAGCTGGGGTACTCCGTTCGGGATGGGCCTGGTGCTGGGGGTTCCGCTCGTCTCACGCGAGATCGAGCAGCGAACCGCGAGCATCGCCTGGACGCTGAGCCGCTCCCGGGTGCGTTGGCTTGTGCAGCGGGTCGCCTTCCTGGCCCTGGTCCTGATCGGCCTGCTCCTCGTGATCGCGATTGCCGGTGAGGTCCTGGCCTCGGCTCAGATGCCAAGCCTGCACCTGGATCGCGACTTCGCCTGGTATGGGCGGCGCGGTGGCCTGATCGTCGTGCGCGGGCTTGCGTCGCTGGGCATCGGCGTCCTGGTCGGAGCGTGGCTGGGCAGGGTCATGCCGGCCCTGTTGGTGGCCGCCTTTGCATCGGTCCTGATCTTCAGCGGTATCAGCCTGGGCATGGACCGATGGATGGAGGGTGATGCCGTCGCCCAGCCGTTCGACGCAGATCGGGCGGGCGGCCGGCAGCTTGGCCAGCGCGTCCTGCTGCCCAGTGGCGAGCTGATCGACAATGCGGAGCTCCAGCGGCGCGGCCTGTCGTACGAGGCGATCGTGAACGACCAGCTCTATGCCAAGCCCGAGGACATTGGCCACCTGGGCAGGCTCATCGGCTACGACCGCTACCTGGTGGTGCCGGGGTCGCTCTACTCGCAGATCGCCCTGCGCGAGTCAGGGGTGGTCGGTGCGACCGCCCTGCTGCTGGCCCTGGCCAGCGCGGTGCTCGTCGGCCGCCGCAGGCCGGGATGACGTTCCGCGGCTGGCGGCTGGCCTTCAAGATGCAGCGCCTCGAGCTGTTGATCTTCCTTGTCACTGGGATCCTCCTCGTAGTTGCCTCGCTGTTGATCGCCTGGGGGGCGAGCGAGGCGCGAGCCTCCTTCGACGCCTGCCATTTGGCACAGGGGACTGACGCCAATTGCGCGACGTCCCCGAGCCTGAACGACTTCTCGACCCTGGGAGGCTTCGCCAGGCTTGGCGCCTTCCTCACGCCATTCGCGTTGGGCCTCTTCCTCGGCGTCCCGCTCGTGGCGCGCGAGATTGAGGGCCGGACCGCCGCAATCGCCTGGACGCTGAGCCGGTCCCGCTTCCGCTGGTTGATCCAGCGGGTCGTTCCGCTGGTGGTGGTCGTGATCGTCCTCGCCGCGGCGATCGGCATCGGCAGCGAGTTCGTCACCCGAACGAACCCCTTCGCGGAGTTGGCCGCCAACCCGGGCTTCTCCGATTACACGGCGCGGGGCGTGATGCTGCCGGTGCGCGCTCTCGCCGTCCTGCTGCTGGCGATCGCGGTGGGGGCGATGGTGCCTCGACAGCTGCCGGCGCTCCTGCTGGCCGGCGCCGTCACCCTGGCGCTGTTCGTGGGGCTGTCGATCGGCATCGACGTCTGGATGACCGCCGAGGCAAAGCCGATCCCCTTCAACGAAAGCAACCGATTCGGGCCGTTCAGCGACGGCCCTCGGATCTTCGACGTGGCACTCCGGGAGGATGCAACCGGCGAGGTGATCACCACGCAGGACTTTTACAACCGGTACGGTGACGTCGCCATCCCCGACGGTGAGACGAACCCGCCGGGGTTCACCCAGGTCGCCATCGGTATCCCGGGCGACCAGTATTGGACGTGGGCGCTGCGCGAGTCAGGAGTCATCACTGGGCTGGCAGTGGTGAGCGGCGGGCTGGCGATGCTTGTGGTGGCTCGAAGGCGCCCCTGACCGGCGGCGGGTAGAGTCCTCGCGTGACCGCCGTGGCCGGCCCGAACGACCCCGCCCGAGACGTCGAGCGAACCTATCTCCTCCTCACCCTGCTCACCACGCTCGCCTCG
>JBDTQD010000066.1:0-6792 GCA_039932375.1 Chloroflexota bacterium
CGTACACCAGCCGCTCGTAGATCTCATCCGTCACGACCAGCAGGTCGTGCCGCTCGACCACCGCGGCGATCTTCTCCAGGTCGTCGCGATCCAGCACCGCGCCGGTCGGGTTGTTGGGGTAGCCCAGGAAGAGCGCCTTGGTGCGCGGCGTGATGGCCGCCTCGATCTGCGCGGCGGTCACCTGGAAATCGGTCTCATCACTCGTCGCGATGGGGATCGGGATGCCGCCGGCGAGCGTGATGCACGGCGCATAGGCCACGAAGGACGGCTCGTGATAGATCACCTCGTCGCCGGGGTCGCAGATGGCCCGCAGCGTGGCGTCGACCGCTTCCGAAGCGCCGACGGTGATGATCAGCTCGGTTCGCGGTTCGTACTCGATCCCGTACCGGTGCTCCAGGTCGGCGACGATCGCCTCGCGCAGCTCGACCATGCCGCCGTTGGCGGTGTAATGCGTCTCGCCGGCTTCGAGGCTGGCGATGGCAGCGCGCGTGATCGGCTCGGGGGTGGTGAAGTCGGGCTCACCGATGGTCAGGCTGATGACGTCCTTCATCTCGGCCAGCATGTCGAAGAAGCGTCGAATCCCCGACGGCTGGAGGGATCGGATGCGCTCCGACAGGAAGTCGGAGGTTGGGCGGGCGACGCGCGGCGACGCCGGTTCGGTGGTCATCGTTTCGGGAGTGTAACCCTCGCGCTAGGCTTGCGGCGTGCAAGCGGTAGAGGTGGTCCTGGCGCTCCTCCTGCTCGTCGCGCTGCTCACGGTGGCGGCGCGGCGCATCGGGGTTCCCTACCCCATCCTCATGACCCTCGGCGGCCTGGTGCTCGGCCTCGTGCTCGCTCTCGTGCCGGGGCTGCCGCGCGTCGAGTTGGCGCCCGAGCTCATCTTCCTTCTCTTCCTGCCGCCGCTCCTCTTCTCCGCAGCGTTCTTCACCTCGCCACGCGAGCTGGCCGCCAATGCAAGGCCGATTGGACTGTTGGCGATTGGGCTCGTCCTCGCCACCACCGTGATCGTGGCCGTGGCGGTCCACACCCTTGCGCCGGGCGTCCCATGGGCGGTCGCCTTCGCCCTGGGCGCGATCGTCTCCCCGCCCGATGCCGTCGCCACCACTGCGATCGCCCAGCGGCTGGGACTCCCCCACCGCCTGGTCGTCATCCTGGAGGGCGAGTCGCTCGTCAACGACGCCACCGCCCTGGTCGCATACCGGCTGGCAGTGCTGGCCGTGGTGAACGGCACGTTCTCGCTCGGCGGCGCCGCGCTGTCGTTCGTGGTGGTCAGCGTCGGGGGCGTGGTGATCGGTCTGCTTGCCGGCCTGGCGATCGTGTACGTGCTCCGCCGGTTGCAGGATCCGCCCGTCGAGGTGCTCCTCTCGTTGCTCGCACCGTTCGGTGCCTGGCTGCCGGCCGAGTTCCTGGGCGTTTCGGGCGTGCTGTCGGTCGTCACCGCCGGGATCGTGGTCGGACGCAAGGCGTCGCGCATCATGGGCTCCGACACGCGGGTCCTCGGCTCCGGGGTGTGGCAGATGGTCGTCTTCACCCTGAATGGACTCGTTTTCATCCTGATCGGCCTCCAATTGCCGACCATCCTGGACACCCTAGCTGCCTCTCGGACGTTCGGCGAGCTCGCTTCCTGGGCGGTCATCGTGAGCGTCACCGTCATCCTCGTGCGGCTGCTGTGGGTCTTCCCGGCCGCCTACCTGCCGCGGTTGTTGTCGTCGCGGGTGCGAGCGCGTGAGCAGCGGCCCTCACCGCGAGCCGTACTGGTGCTGGGTTGGGCCGGGATGCGCGGCGTCGTTTCCCTGGCGGCCGCGCTTGCTCTGCCCTTCAGCGTGGAGGATGGCGGCCAATTCCCGGAGCGCGACCTCGTCATCTTCCTCACTTTCTCGGTGATCCTCGCGACCCTGGTCGGGCAGGGATTGACCTTGCCATGGCTGATCCGATGGGTCGGGGTCGGCGACGACGGCACGGCCGATCACGAGGAGCTGCACGCTCGCGAGGCCGCGGTGGAGGCCGCCCTGGCGCGCCTGGATCAGCTCGCGGAGGAGTGGCCGGGGCACATGGAGCTGATCGTCAACCTGCGCGAGCGCCATGAGCACGCCACCGAGCACCTGGAGCACGACCACGAGTCCGGCGAGGTGCCGCTCGACCAGGAGCAGATCGAGCACGCCATCATCCAGCGCGCCGTGATCGACGCTCAGCGGTTCGCGGTGATCGACCTGCGCGACCGTGGCGTGATCAGCGACGAGGCGCTGCGCCGGGTGGAGCGCGGCCTGGACCTCGAGGAGCTGCGCGCAGAGGGGTAGGTTGCGTCGTCTTGCCCGCCCGGCGAGGGGTGGGTTGCCCGCCGGAATCGGGGCATTCGCCGCGTGTCGTGGCCCTTCGTGCGAGCGTGCTGCACGGCTGCACGACGGCACCGCTGCACGATCGGCCCTAATGCAACGGAGGGCGCCCTCGGCTGCGTCCCCTCGGTTAGTCGGCTGGCTCGGGGTGGTAGTTCAGCTCCCCCGCCTCGATCCGGAGTGCCAGCCGGTTCTGCGCAGGCGGCAGGGGGCAGGTCGCGTACGAGGAGAAGACGCACGGCGGGTTAAAGGCAAGGTTGAAGTCGACCACCACGCTTCCGTCGGGCGCAGGAGGCGAGGTGTAGACGAACCGGCCGCCGCCATACGTATCGGCGCCGTTGGTGGCGTCGCCGAAGATGAGCTCCAGGCTGCCGTCATCGTCCCCTGGGAGTGCCGCGATGCCCCACCTCTGTCCGTCGCGCTCGAAGACCACGGTGCCCGGGGTCGGATCAAGGGACACCGCCCCGGTGACGTCGACGATCTCGATCATGGCGCCGTCGACCGCAGGTTCGAGACGAGCTACAACCCGCCACGACGGGTCGGTCGGGAAGTGCTCGATCCCCTGGAAGCGGCTCAATGCCGGGGCATCCGTGTCCCGCACGCGCACACCGATGCGGTCACCGCGGCGGATCAGGTGGAACCGCAGCGTGCCCAGCTCCAGCATGGTTGGCGACCTCCCGTCGGCGTCGTCGTCGAGCGCCATCGCAGCAGCGGGTTGGCCCTGCACCAGCAGCTTCGCCTCCGGGTGAGGCACCAGGCGCACGCGGCCATCCTCCAGCCACAGCGATCCAACCCGCGGCGGGATCCGCTTCCCGCGCAGCATCACCTGGTTGGTGGGGTGCGCGCCGATCCGGTTCTCGCCGGGCACCAGCCAGTAGAGCCCGACCAGCGCCAACCAGCCATCGGGGCTGCGCAGCCGCTCATCGCGCGCTGCGCGCCAGGCCTCGACCTCGGCCGAGTGGGCCTCGGAAATGATCATCGGTCGAGTCTAGGGGTTGGCGTGTGGGCGTCAGCGCTAGGATGCACGCGATGGATAGAGGCTTCGTCGCGGTTTCGGGCGGGCGGATGTACGCGGAGGCGGAGGGGTCGGGGCACCCGCTCCTGTTGATCCATGCCGGCATCGCCAACCTCCGCATGTGGGACCCGCAGATCCCCGCGCTGGCGCAGCACTATCGGGTCGTGCGATACGACACCCGCGGCTGGGGGCAGAGCGAGTCCGATCATGTCGAGTTCACCAATCGGGGGGACGCAGCAGCCGTCCTCGACCACTTCGAGATCGACTCGGCCCACGTCCTGGGCGTTTCCCGAGGCGGACAGATCGCCCTCGACTTCGCGCTGGAATGGCCGGAACGGACCGATTCGCTCATCTTCGTGGCCGGCGGCATCGGCGGATACGAGGGCGAGGTTTCCCCCGACCAGCGAAGCGCCGGAGAGGCGTTCGGCAAGGCATCGGAAGAGGCCTGGGAGGCGAAGGACTGGACTCGGCTGGCCGAGCTGGAGACCGCGTGGTGGGTTGACGGCCCCGGCCAGAAAACCGACCGCGTGGATCCCGACCTGCGCGCCCGCATCCACGACTGGATCCTGACCACCTACCAGGCCGAGAAGGAGGAAGGAATCCCGCAACCGCTCGATCCGCCTGCCGCGGAGCGCCTCGCTTCGCTCGTGGCGCCTCTGCTGGTTGTGATCGGCGTGCTCGACGACCCTGGCACGAATGCCTCGTGCCGGCACCTGGCCAGCGTGACGCCCGGCGCGCGCCTCGAAGTGTTCGAGGGTGCGGCCCACATGCTGAGCATGGAACGCCCGGCCGAGTTCGAGCGCATGGTGCTCGACTTCCTCAGAGCGGCGGAGTCACGCATCGGCTAGCGAACCAAGCCGCCGACGCCCACCCCGATCCCATAGGTGATCGCGGCCGCGACCGCGCCGAACGCCAGCTGGCGTAGGCCGGATCGGATCGGGTTTATGCCTGTCAGGTTCGTCACGCCGGCTCCCAGGGCGAAGAGGGCAACCCCGCTGACAACCGCCGCGGCAACGATCGCAGGGCTGCCGGTCAGCAACAGAAAAGGCAAGAGCGGAACCAGCGCCCCCAGGGCGAACAGCGAAAGGGATGTGCCGGCCGCAACCCACGCGGAGCCTCCGAGCTGACTCGGGTCGAACCCCAACTCTTCGCGCGCCATGGTGTCCAGGGCGAATCCCGGGTCCCCACCCACGATGCGTGCAGCCAGCTCGTGCGCCTGCTCGGTGGGGAAGCCCTTACGCTCATAGATCGAGCACAGCTCGTCGATCTCGGCCGCAGGATCGGTCGCCAGCTCGTGCGCCTCGATCTCCAGCTCCCGGGCGAAGAGCTCGCGCGCGCTCTGCACCGAGAGGTACTCCCCGAGCCCCATCGATAATGCCCCCGCCACGAGCCCGGCCAGGCCAGCGATGACGACCACCGTGTGCCCGGCGCCCGAACCCGCCACGCCCATCACCAGGCTCAGGTTCGAGACGAGGCCGTCGGTGGCCCCCAGGACACCGGCGCGCAGGGCGGTGCCGTGGCGCGCGCGGTTGGGCTCGGGAGCAGCAGTCAGGTGCCTGTGGCTGCTGCCCAGGGGCGCCACCCTCGGTCCGCCCGCGCCATGCTTCATCGGGTCAGTCGTAGGCGGTCGGGGGTCGCAGCTCGGCGAAGCCGGCCGCGCCCTGGTAGGCGTCGGCGACGCGCAGGACAGTGGCCTCGTCGAATGCCCTCCCGATCACCTGGAAGCCGACCGGCAGCCCGTCCGACAGACCGCACGGCACCGATATCCCCGGCAGCCCGGCGATGTTGACCGGCAGCGTGCACGCATCGTTGAGGTACATCAGCAGGGGATCATCGGTCTTGGCACCGATCTTGAAGGCGACCGATGGCGAAGTCGGCGCCAGCAGCGCGTCGACCGATGAGAGGACCTCGTCGAACTCGGCCTTGATCAGGGTGCGCACCTGCTGGGCCTTCAGGTAGTAGGCGTCGTAGTAGCCGGCCGAGAGGGCGTAGGTGCCCAGGATGATGCGGCGCTTGACCTCTGGCCCGAAGCCGGCGCCACGGGTCTGCAGATAGTTCTCGAGCAGGTCGTCCGAGCCGGCGGAGACCCCGTAGCGCACGCCGTCGTATCGGGCCAGGTTGGCGCTCGCCTCGGCGGGCGTGATGATGTAGTAGGTGGCGAGGCCGTGGTCGGTGGACGGCAGCGAGACCTCGACGATCTCGGCGCCCAACCCTTCCATGACGCCAATGGCGACGCGAACCGCCTTCTCGACGCCGGGCTCCATGCCGGCCACGAAGTACTCGCGCGGCACGCCAAGGCGCAGCCCCTTGACGTCTCCCGTCAGTGCTGCTCCGTAGTCCGGCACCGGAATGTCCACGCTGGTGGAGTCGCGCGGATCGTGGCCGGCCAGCGCCTGGAGAACGGTCGCGGCGTCTCGCACCGAGCGGACCAGGGGCCCGCATTGGTCGAGGGACGAGGCGAAGGCGACCATCCCGTATCGGCTCACCCGTCCGTAGGTCGGCTTCATGCCGACGATCCCGGAGAGGGAGGCGGGTTGGCGGATGCTGCCGCCGGTATCGGTCCCGGTGGCGAAAAACGCCTGGCCGGCGGCGACGGCGGCGGACGAGCCGCCGCTGCTGCCCCCCGGCACGGTGGTGCGATCCCACGGGTTGCGGACCGGGCCGTAGGCACTGTTCTCGTTGCTCGAGCCCATGGCGAACTCGTCCAGGTTCGTCTTGCCCAGCAGCACCGCGCCGGCTGCGGCCAGCCGCCCCTCGGCGTCCGAGGCGTAGGCGCAGCGGTAGCCCTGCAGGATCTTGGATCCGGCCGTGGTGGGGAGGCCGCCGTTCGGTTGGCCGTCGTCGTCCAGTGCGCGCGTCACGAAGATGTCCTTGAGGGCATACGGGATGCCGAGCAGAGGCCTTGCCGCGCCCTCGCCTGCCGCGAGCGCTGCGTCTGCGGCATCCGCAATGGCCAGGGCGTGCTCTTCGCCCACCGCCAGGAAGGTGTTCAGCTCTCCTCCGTCGCGGCCGATGCGTGCCAGGCAGGCCTGGGTCAGGTCGCGTGAGCTGACCTCGCGGCGTCGAAGCAGCTCCCCGACCTCGCTGATGGTCCGGTCTGCGAGCGGGAGGGCGTCGGGCACCTAGCGCCCCTCTTCCAGCACCACCGGCACGCGGAGCAACGCGCCCTCGCGCAGGGGCGCCTCGGCCAGCGCGGCCTCTCGGCTCATGCCGCGACGCGCAACGTCGTCGCGCATCACGTTCTCGAGCGCGATCACCTGCGCCGTGGGCCCAACTGAGCTGGTGTCGACCTCGGAAAGCTTGCCGACCGCCTCCAGGATGCGGCTCAGCTGCGGGACGAGCCGGTCGATCTCGTCATCGGTCAGCCCCAGGCGGGCCAGGCGGGCGACGTGCTCGACGTCGGATCGGGTGATCATGGCCCGATGATAGCCGCGGCGGTAAGCC
>JBDTQD010000067.1:0-6670 GCA_039932375.1 Chloroflexota bacterium
TCGGACGCGATCGCGGACTGGCCGATCCTCAATGCCCTTGTGAACACCGCCGCTGGTGCCACGTGGGTGAGCGTCCACCACGGCGGAGGTGTAGGAATTGGGTACTCGATCCATGCCGGCATGGTCGTCGTCGCAGACGGCACCGATGATGCGGCCGCTCGACTGGAACGAGTCCTCACCACCGACCCGGGGATGGGGGTCATCCGGCACGCGGATGCCGGATACGAGCGAGCGCTGGAAGTTGCTCGGGAGCGGGGCGTGCGCGTTCCGATGGCTGACGAGGGCTAGGCCAGCAGTTCCGGGGTAACGTCCGCGATGGTCGGCGCGCCGGCCAGCGCCATCGCGTTGTCCAGCTCGGCGGTGAGCAGGTCGAGCACGGCGCCAACGCCCGCTTCGCCGTCGACGCCCAAGCCCCAGATCACCGGCCGCCCAATCCCCACTGCGCTCGCGCCCAGGGCCAGCGCCATGAGCACGTCGATTCCACGCCGCACGCCGCCATCCATCAGCACCGGAACGCGCCCGGCCACCGCCTCCACCACCGCGGGCAGGGCATCGAGGCTGGCGATGGCAGCGTCCAGCTGGCGGCCGCCGTGGTTGCTCACGTCCACCGCCGCCGCGCCGTGCTCGATCGCCAGTCGAGCGTCATCGGAATGCAGGATCCCCTTCACGATGACCGGCAGCCCAAAGTCGGCGAGCCAGTCGAGATCGTCCCAGGTCAGGCGATCGGTGAACGCAACGGACCCGACCTCTTGTGGCGACACGCCGGCGGCCATCGCCACGTTTGGAATGTCGACTCCCTCGGGGATCCGGAAGCCGAGCCGCAGGTCGCGCTCGCGACGCCCAATGCGCGCCAGGTCGACCGTCAGGATCAGCGCTTCGTAGCCCTTCGCGACGGCCCGTTCGACGAGTGCCCGACGCGCCCCCAGATCGGCCAGCAGGTAGACCTGGAACCAGCGCGGACCGCCGACTTCGGCGATCTCGGCCATATCGGTGCTGGCGGAGGTCGAGACGGACAAGGTGATGCCACGGGTTGCCGCCGCCCGCGCAGTCGCCAGCTCGCCATCTGGATGAGCCATCCGCTGCAGGGCGGTCGGCGCGATCCAGATCGGTGACGGCCAGCGGCGCCCGAAGAGCTCGATGCTCATGTCAATGACCGATACGTCGCGCATCACCCGCGGCAGGATTCGGTGACGTCCGAACGCGGCGCGGTTGTCGGCCAGCGCCCTTTCATCCTCGGCACCGCCCGCGAAATAGGCGAGCGGGCCTGCGGCTATCCGCTCGGCTGCGACTCGTTCGTAGTCTTGCAGATTGACCAGGTTCGGATCGGTCGGCAGGACCGGCTCGAAGGTGGCATGCGGCGGGACCGGCAGGCCGGACGGGTCTGGCATGGGCGCAGCGTAGCGCCCGTCGCAAGCGGGACGCAGCCATCGCGTAGCATCGCGGCGATGCCCGCATTCGACCCCGAGGCTCCCCTCCCTGGCGCGCCCGACCCCTGGGCGGGCTCCGAGATGCCGGCCCCGCGCGACGGTCCGCCATACGCCATGACCGAGATGATTGCCGCCGAGCCGGCGCTCGCCGAACGGCTGCTGACGCGGCTCGCCGGGAACGGGACGATGGCTCGCCTGGCCGAGGTGATTCGGGATTGCGCCGCGCATGGAAGGCCGATGGTCACGACCGGTTGCGGCACCAGCGAGCACGCGGCGATGCTCGCCGCCGAGCTCCTGACCGATGCCATGGACGGCGCGACCGTCTGGGCGATGCAGGCGCTGGAGGCAGCCCGCCGACCGCCTACCCGCGGCGTCCTGCTCGCCGTTTCGCACGAGGGCGGCACGTGGGCGACCAACGAGGCGCTCCAGGCGGCGCGTGCGGCAGGCTCCACGACCGCCCTGATCACCGTCACCGCCCGCTCCCCCGGCGCAACGCTGGCGGACCTGGTGCTCCCAACTGAAGAGCAGGACCAGAGCTGGTGCCACACGGTTGGGTACCTCGCGCCGCTCGTCGTCGGAGCCGCCCTGGCCGGTGAGCTGCGCGGCACTCGCCCCGACCCTGTCACTGTGCGTGCACTGCTCGACGTGGCCGACCACGAGCCAGGCGCCGAGGCGACGGCGGCCGCTCTAGCCCATTGCTCGCGGCTCCTGATCGTGGGTTCCGGGATCGACTATCCCGCTGCACGCGAGCTGGCCCTCAAGATCGAGGAGGGGGCGAGGATACCGGCCTCGGCGCTGCAGCTGGAGACGATCCGTCACGGCCACCTCGCGGCCGCCGACGCGCGGACCGGGTTGGTCCTCATCCTCACCGATGCCGAGAGCTGGGGCGAGCCCGTCGTCGAACGCTCGCGGGCGGTCCTGCGCTCGGCGGCTGCGCTCGGCATGCCCGCCGCGGCGCTGCTTGCCGCCGACCTCGGCGACGACGTGCCGTTGCCCATCACCCCGGCTGGGCGCCTGAGCGTGCCGCTCGCCGGAGGGTTGCCGCGGCCCGTGAGCGCCGCCCTCGCGACCGCCATTCCGCTCCAGCTCCTCGCTGAGCGCCTCGCGCGAGGTGTCGGCAAGAACCCCGACACCATCGGGCGGGACGATCCCCGCCAGGCCGCAGCCGCAGACGCCTGAGCGGGAGCCCGCGGGTATCATCGGTCCACCCAAGCCACGCCCAGCGAGGACCGCGTGCCCAGCCTGATCGAGTGCGTCCCCAACTTCTCCGAGGGGCGCCGCCCCGAGGTGGTCGAGGAGATCGTCCGCGCGGTCAAGCAGATCGACGGCGTGACCCTCCTCGACTTCTCGCGCGACGAGACCCATAACCGCAGCGTGGTCACCTTCGCCGGCTCAGCCGAGCCGGTTGTTCGGGCCGCGACCGCCGCCGTCGGGCGTGCCCTGGAGCTGATCGACATGGAGCAGCACACCGGCGCGCACCCGCGCATCGGCGCCGTCGACGTCATGCCGTTCGTGCCGCTCGGCACGACCCGCATGGACGAGTGTGTCGACCTGGCTCGTCGCTTCGGCGAGCAGATTGCCAAGCTCTTCGACATCCCCGTCTATCTCTACGGCGAGGCGGCGCTTCGCCCGGAACGCGCCCGGCTCGCAGAGGTCCGTCGCGGGCAGTACGAGGGCCTCCGAGCGGAGATCGGCGTCGACCCCGATCGCGACCCGGACTACGGGCCGAAGCGACTCCATCCGCGCGGTGGAGCGATCGCGGTCGGTGCGCGCAAGCCGCTGATTGCCTTCAACGTCAACCTGGCGTCGGACGATCTGGACGTGGCGCGGCGCATCGCTGAAACGATTCGCGAGTCGTCGGGTGGCCTGCCGGCGGTGCAGGCGATGGCGGTCCAACTCGAGAACCCCGGCGAGCCGCGCTACGCGCAAGTCAGCATGAACCTGGTCGACTGGGAGCAGACCGGCATCGCGCAGGTCGTCAATGAAGTGCGACGCCTGGCCCGCCAGGCCGGGACCGATATCGACCACTGCGAGCTGATTGGGCTTGCCCCTGCCGGCGCGCTCCTCGAGGTCGCTGCGGACAGCCTCCGGCTGCGCGGCTTCAGCCCCGACCAGGCCCTCGAGCTGCGGCTAGCTCGGGACCGATGAGCTCGATCCGCGACACCCTGCGCGCCGCGGTCGAGAGCGCCCGCGACCGCGCGGAGGCGGCGGGCGAGCTGCGCAGGCCAGAGGGCGCCGCGTGGCCGGCGATCAGCCTCGAACGGCCGGGACGTCCCGAGCACGGCGACTACGCCACAAACGCCGCCATGCAGCTCGCCCCGGTGGTGCGCGACGCCCCGCTGCGCATCGCCAAGACGCTGAGGAAGCACCTCGGCCTCCCCGAGGGGATCGGCGAGGTCAGCATCGCGCCGCCCGGCTTCCTGAACATGCGCCTCGACCCTGCCTGGGTTGCCGGGCAGGTTGGGGTCATCCTGGCGTCCGGACCCGGATTCGGCCGTGTGCGGACCGTGCTGCCGCGCAAGATCAACGTCGAGTTCGTGTCGGCCAACCCGACAGGCCCGCTGACTGTGGGCAACGCGCGTGGCGCGTTCGTCGGCGACCTGCTCTGCCGCGTCCTCGAGGGGGTCGGGCACAAGGTGACGCGCGAGTACTACTTCAATGACTTCAACGCGCAGGTGCTGAACCTGGGCCTTTCAGTCCAGGCGCGCCGCAGCGGCCAGCCGATCCCCGAGGACGGCTATCACGGCGACTACGTCACCGATCTGGCGGCCCAGGTCCCCGATAAGGTCTGGGCGGAGGCCACTGCGGAGGGCGCGGACGCCGGCTCGATCCTCGGCCGATGGGCCTCCGAGCGGGTGCGAGCCGGCATCGAGGAGAGCCTCGCCCGCCTCGGCGTGCGCTTCGACGTCTGGACCAGCGAAGGGTCGATCCACGACCAGGGCTGGGTCTCCCGCGCCGTCGACGAGCTGCGGACGGCCGGCCATGTGTACGAGGCCGATGGCGCCATCTGGTTCCGATCGACGACCTTCGGCGACGACAAGGATCGGGTCATCGTCCGCTCCAACGGTCAGCCCACCTATTTCGCGTCGGACCTCGGCTACATCGCCCAGAAGTTCAGCCGTGGCTTCGATGAGCTGATCTACCTGTGGGGCGAGGATCACCACGGAACGGTCGCTCGCAACCGCGCCGCTGCCCGCGCGCTCGGCTTCGACCCGGCATCGGTGCATTGGCTGCTGATCGCCTGGGTGCGGTTCGTGCGTGACGGGGTCGAGATCGGCATGAGCAAGCGGAGTGGCGAGTTCATCTCGCTCGACGAGCTGTTGGCAGAGATCGGGGCCGATGCGGCTCGCTGGTACTTCGGCTCGCGCGCCACCAGCACGGGGATCGACCTGGACATCGAGCTGGCCAAGCGGCAGAGCGCCGAGAACCCGGTCTACTACGTGCAATACGCGCATGCGCGCTGCAGCTCGATCCTGCGCAAGGCAGCCGAGTCCGACCTCGCGCCCGATGCACAGAATGCGTCGGTGCTCCTGATTCACGCGGCCGAGCAGGCGCTCCTGCGCCGGCTTCTTGCCCTGCCTGAGGTGGTGGCCGATGCCGCCGACCGTCGCGAGACCCACGAGCTGACCCACTACTGCCTCGAGCTGGCCCAGCTCTTCAGCGCGTTCTACCGCGACTGTCGCGTCCTGCCGGATGAGCAGTCGGAGGTGCCGCTCTCGCAGGCGCGCCTCGCCCTCACCGACGCCACGCGCCAGGTGCTCGCTAATGCGCTGGGACTGCTCGGCATCTCGGCCCCCGAGTCGATGTAGGGCTAGCTCCCGATCAGGGTCGCGATTGAATCCAGCAGCTGCGCCGACGACGCCTGCACGACCACCGTCTCGCGCTCCGAGACATGCACGACCTTCGTCGCGAACGGGAGCTTGGATCGCACGCCGGCATACGTGGCCTCGAACTCGGTGGCGTCGAGCGGGGCATCCCAGGCAATCCGCCAGCCGAGAGCCCAGCGGCCGTCCGGGTTCGTGGCAACCGTGAGGTGGTCGCCGCCCCACCCGGCCGCCGCGTTCTCCGCAGCGGCTCGCGGAACGCCGATCCCTTCCAGCCAGATCGCCATCCATTCCTCCCCGAGTGTCGTGTCGGAGGCGTGGGCCCAATCGGGGCGGAGCACGCCCCACAGGTCGAGGCCCCGGACCTGGGTCGCAGCCTCAGCATCGATGTATTTCTGGGGATGGAGGACCTGCTCGGTCGACGCCGGGAGGTGACTGTATGCGGCGTTCACCCCGTCCCATCCGCCGGGAGCGCGCAGCTGCCCGACGAAGGAGGCTCCGCTCAGGTAGGGGACCTCCAGGAGGCGGACCATCCAGGCCGGGATCCCGGTCATGGCGGGGAGCGGCGTCTCAGTGACCCCGGCCAGCTCGTCGGCTGACAGGTGCGCGATCGCCCACAGAACCATCACGGTGGTGGCGTCCCCCTCCTCCAGACTCAGCAGGGCGAGCTCGCGGTCGCGCTGTCCGTCGACCCGCTTCTGCGCGGCGCCAGCGTCGAAGGCCGCGTCCTGCAGGGCATGCGTGTACTCGTGCGCATACGTGATCTTCGCCGCGGGGGTCAGGCCCGAGTCGCTGACGATCACCATTCGCTTGGTATCGAAGTCGTAGAAGCCGAGCACCTGTTCCGTGTAGAGCCTGGTGGTCAACGCGACGATGTCCTGGTCGCCGGTCAGTAGGCCGAGCGCGCGCAGGGTAGCGTTGTCGAGCGCCGGCTTGAGGAGCCCGGGCAGGACCTTGGCAAGCTCGGCACGGGTCAGCACATCGGGAGAGCCGATCTCCGCAGCCGGCAGCCCGCGCAGGTCGCGGACCTCCTTCTCGATCTGCGCAAGGACGGCCAGCATGTCCTGCGACGGGAGAGGTCCGGACGGTTTCGCGGTTCCAGTGGCCACGATTGGGGTGGCGCTGGCCATCGGTCCAGACCCGACCGGGAGGCCGATCGCGCGCAGCCCCAGGACGGCGACAATCGCCAGGCTGAGGAACAGGACGACGATCGCCGCGAGGCGCCTGGCTGGGGAGGGCATCGGTCGCATTGTGCATCGGTTCGGCGAACCGCTTAGGTTCAGGTTTCTTAAGCCAAGCCCTCCTTTGGGATTCACTCTCCGCCCCTAAGGTTCACCCTGCGAGTTGGAAACCAACGGGTTTCTGCCTCCACCCTCCCTCCTTCGAGCGCCGGTGTCATTGGGCGGGCACCGGCGCTCG
>JBDTQD010000068.1:0-6593 GCA_039932375.1 Chloroflexota bacterium
TCGTCAAGGAGCTGCCGATGGAGTACGCGGTCGAGATGAACCGCCTGATCCAGCTGCAGATGGAAGGCGCGGTCGGCTAGGCCGATGCAGTTGCCGATCTCGGCGTGGCTCTGCGCCATCGCTCGCGCCGTGTCAGCCCCGCTCGTGCAGTCGTGCGGCAGTGCAGCACGACTGCACGGCAGCACGAAGAGGTGGGACACGGGAACCGTCGGCCGATGATTGTCACCCAGCCCCAGACTCCCCTCGCCCTAGCCGCCATTGAACGCCTCTCGAGCGGCGAACCCGGCTGGCTGGGGACGCTCCGCGCCGATTGGTGGCGCCGGGTCGAGGCAGACCCGTGGCCGACGGGTGCAGAAGAGGAATGGCGCCGGACCTCGCTCGACGACCTGCCGCGCGATGGCGGGCTACTGCTGGATCCACCGACTGCCAGCTACGAACTTGATCCTTCGCTGGCGGCCCGTGGCGTCATCTTCAGCGACCTGGCGACCGCCGTGCGCGAGCACGGCGATCTGGTCCGCGCCCACCTCGGCCGGCACGACACGCTGCCCACCCAGATGCCGTTCTGGGGCCGTTCGCTGGCCGCCTGGACCGGGGGAACCTTCCTGTACGTGCCCGCCGGCGTGGTCGTTGACGACCTGCTGGTCACGCGCACGGCGCTTCCCGCGGGCGCTTATACGTACCTCCCGCACACCCTGGTGATGCTGCAGCAGGACGCGTCGGCCACCCTGCTGGAGGAGATCTCCTCGCCCGACGGAGAGCCCGTCTGGTTCGGGGGCACGGAGGACCTGCAGGTCGGCTACGGGGCGCGGCTGCGCTACGCAAACCTGCAGCGGCTGGGCGATGGCGTCTGGCGCATCGGTGCGCAGCGGGTCGAGGTGGGTCAGGACGCCACGGTCACGACCCTCAACGCCGAGATCGGCTCGGCCATCAGCAAGGTCGGCATGGACGTGCGCATGACCGGCAAGGGCGGCACCAGCCGGCTGCTCGGTCTGCTGGCCGCCGGGAATGCGCAGCGGATCGACTTCAACACCTGCCAGGACCTGCTGGCCAGCCACGCCACCTCCGACCTGCTCTACCTGTCGGCCCTCTACGACGAGTCGCACGCCGCCTTCTACGGGGTCACCCGAGTGCGACCCGACGCCAAGCAGACGAGCTCCTACCAGGAGTGCCGCAACCTGCTCCTGTCGCCGAAGGCTGGGGCGGAGCCGATCCCCGTGCTCGAGATCGAGACGAACGACATCCTGCGCTGCGGTCATGGCGCCACCGCCGGCGCGATCGACCCGATCCAGCGCTTCTATGCGCAGAGCCGTGGCCTCTCTGCCGAGGCGGCCGAGCGGATGATCGTGCGCGGCTTCTTCGAGCGGATCGTGGCGCAGCTCGACTCGGAGCCGATCAAGGAACGAATCCTGGACGCGCTGGCGCCCCGCATCGGCCGCACCGACGAGGTGGCGGCATGATGACCGGCTTCGCGGCTGGAGTGAAGGCGAGCGACGTCGCGCCCGGCAACGTTGTCAGCATCGTGGTGGCCGGCCATCCGCTGTGCGTCGGACACACCGAGGATGGTCGCTGGGGAGCCATCGACGACGTCTGCACGCACGACGGCGGCGACCTGGCTGACGGCGAGCTGGACGGGAATGCCGTCGAGTGCCCACGCCATGGCGGTCGCTTCGACCTCTTCACCGGTCGCGTCCTTGCCCTGCCGCCGGTTGTCCCGGTCAGGGCTTATCCGGTCCACGTGGACGGAGACGAAATCGTGGTCGACCTGCCATGAAGCTCTCGACGCGCACCGAGTACGGGATCAGGGTCCTGGTCGCCCTGGCCAATGCCGATGCCGACCGCCCCATCTCGCTGGCCGGTATCGCTCGTGCCGACAAGCTGCCGCATGCCTACATCGAGCAGCTGGTCGGGGCGCTCCGCCGCGCTGGCCTGGTGACATCCACTCGCGGTCACTCCGGCGGCTACCGCCTTGCTCGGCCGGCCGAGCAGATCAGCCTGGTCGATGCGGTGCGCGCCCTGGACGGCCTGATCCTGGAGATGCCTTGTGCCGGACCGAACGACCTCGAGTCGTGCGATCGGCCGCAGGACTGCAGCGTGCACGAGGTCTTCGAGCGGCTGCAGAACTCGCTCAGTGGCATGCTGGGCGAGACCACCCTGGCCGAGGTCGCCGCTGGAGCTGGCGGCCCTCCCTATCCACCCGCCGTGCGCCGGCGTGTCGCCGCCGCCCACGCCAAGTCCACGCCGGCCCCATCGGCCGCGCAGCCGAGTTGAGGAGCCGTTGCAGACGAGCATGACCGACGAACTTGTGATCCGCGACCTCGAGGTCAGCATCGGCCAGAAGAAGATCCTGAAGGGCCTATCGCTGACCGTGAAGGTCGGCGAGGTGCACGCCCTGATGGGACCCAACGGCTCGGGCAAGACGAGTCTCGCCTTCACGCTGATGGGTCACCCCGATTATCGCGTCGACGCCGGCTCAATCACGTGGCGTGGCGAGGACCTGCTGGCCGGACCGACGCCGCTGGGAATGGCGCCCGACAAGCGTGCCCGCCTGGGACTGTTCCTGGCGTTCCAGTATCCCAGCGCCATTCCGGGCGTGACGGTGGCCAGCTTCCTGCGCAACATCTACAACGCGGTGCACCATCCGAAGCCGATGGACGAGTCGGGCGAGCAGTCAATCAAGTACACCGGCATCCCGCTCGCCAAGTTCCGCAAGCTGATGGAGGAGAAGATGGCGCTCCTCAACATGGACCCCGCGGTGGCGGCACGCTACGTCAACGACGGCTTCTCGGGCGGCGAGAAGAAGCGCCTCGAGATGCTGCAGATGGCGATCCTAAACCCGTCGATGGCGATCCTGGACGAGACCGACTCCGGTCTGGATATCGACGCCCTGCGCACCGTTGCCGAGGGGATCAACGCCACCCTCTCGCCGGAGATGGGGGTGCTGATGATCACCCACTACCAGCGCATGCTGAACTACGTGAAGCCGCAGTTCGTGCACGTCCTCCTAGACGGCCGCGTGGTCATGTCCGGCGGCGAGGAGCTGAGCCACAAGCTCGAGGCGAACGGCTACGACTGGGTCCGCGAGCAGGTCGGCCTGCCATCGGGTATTGGCGACGAGGTCGCCGAGCCGGTGGCGGAGCACGTCTAGACTAGGCCGATGGCTGTAGAGCCCGCGCTTGACAAGCTGACCCCCGAAGCGTTCTCCGGGACGGCGCTGCGAGCCGATTTCGCCGTATTCGACACCCCGACGCGGAGCGGCAAGCGGCTGGTCTTCCTCGATGCCGCCGCCAGCGCTCCGAAGCCTCGAAGCGTAGTCGACGCGATGAGCGACGCCTACTCGCACCACTACGCCAACGTACACCGCGGCATCTACGAGCTGTCAGAGGACGCCACCGGCCGGTTCGAGGGCGCGCGTGCCAAGGTGGCTGCCTTCATCGGTGCGTCGAGCCCGCGCGAGATCGTCTTCGTCCGCAATGCGACCGAAGCGATCAACCTGGTCGCCTACAGCTGGGGCCACACCAACCTGGGCAAGGGCGACCGGATGGTCACCACCCAGCTGGAGCACCACGCCAACATCGTGCCCTGGCAGCAGCTGACGCGCGAGGTTGGCGCCAAGCTCGACTACGTGGCCATCAGCGACGACGGATGCCTGGAGCTCGACGACCTGCGCGCCAAGCTGGCCGACGGGCCGAAGCTGCTGGCCGTGGCCGCGGTCAGCAACGCGCTGGGCACCATCAACCCGCTGGCCGAGATCATCCGGATGGGCCACGAGGCCGGCGCGCTGGTGCTGGTCGACGCGGCGCAGGCAGCCCCGCACATGCCGATCGACGTGGCCGCCCTCGATTGCGACTTCCTCGTTCTGTCGGGCCACAAGATGCTCGGCCCGTCGGGGATCGGCGCCCTGTGGGGCCGGCGCGAGCTGCTCGACGCGATGCCGCCCTTCATGACCGGCGGCAGCATGATCACCAAGGTCACCATGGACGGCGCCGAATGGAACGAGGTTCCGTACAAGTTCGAGGCTGGGACGCCGGCGATCGTCGAGGCGATCGGGCTGGGCGCGGCGATCGACTACCTGAATGCCCTGGGCATGGACAACGTGCGAGACCACGAGCGCTACCTGTTCGAGCATGCATGGGCGGCCCTGGGCGAGATCGCGGGCGTGCGACGCTTCGGCCCGGACGACCCCGCCATCCATGCAGGGGTGATCAGCTTCGACCTGGAGGGGATCCACCCGCACGACGTGGCCACCGTCTTCGACAGCGAGGGGGTCGCGGTGCGGGCCGGCCACCACTGTGCCCAGCCGGTGATGCTGCGCTACGACGTGCCGGCCACAACCCGCGCCAGCTTCTACGTCTACAACGACCTGGATGACGTCGAGGCGCTCACCGCGGCCGTGCGGGCCACCCAGATGCTCTTCGCGGGCTGATCGGATGGACAACCTCTACCGCGACTTCATCCTGGAGCACTACAGGAGTCCCCATAACAAGGGCTACCTTGACCCGCACGACCTGCATTTCGCCGATTCGAACCCGACCTGCGGGGACGAGATGAGCATGACCCTGCGCCTCGATGCCGGCGCGGCCATCACGGACGTCGCCTTTGACGGGCGTGGCTGCGCCATCAGCCAGGCATCGGCCTCGATCCTGACCGATGGATTGCGCGGCCAGACGCTCGACGAGGTGCGCGGCATGAACCCCAAGGACCTGCTCGACGAGCTCGGCGTGCCGATCGGGCCGGCCCGGCTGAAGTGCGCGCTGCTCGTCTACAAGGTGCTGCAGGGCGCCGTGCGCGGTGGCGAGGTGGCCTGGCCCGCCGAGGCGGAGGCGCTCGGCTGACCTTGCCCCCCGCGACTCCATTCCGTGAAGTGAGCGCCGCCCAAGCGCTCGAGCTGGCCGCTTCCGGCTGGCGGATCCTGGACGTTCGCGAGCAGGTGGAGTGGAACGAAGGGCATATCCCCAGCGCCACCCTCCTGCCGCTGGCCGACCTGCCAGCGCGCATCGACGAGGTCGCCCCCGACCGCGACGCCCCGCTGCTGGTCCACTGCGCCGTTGGCGCGCGATCGCTGCGGGCATCGGCCTGGCTGCTGCAGAGCGGCTACACCAATGTGGCCAGCATGAAGGCCTCGCTCCTCGACTGGCGACGCCTCGGCGGCGCCTGGGAGGCGCCCGAGCAGCTCCTCACGCCCGCCCAGCAGCGCCGCTACAGCCGCCAGACGCTGATCCCCGAGATCGGACAGGCGGGGCAGCGCAAGCTGCTCGATGCGAAGGTGCTGCTGATCGGGGCCGGTGGCCTCGGCTCGCCTGCGGCGATCTACCTCGCGGCCTCGGGGATCGGCACCATCGGCCTGGTCGACGACGACGTGGTCGACGAGAGCAACCTGCAGCGCCAGGTGCTGCACGCCTCGGACCGGGTGGGAATGCCGAAGACCGAGAGCGCGCGCATCACGCTCAACGCCCTGAACCCCGAGACTCGCGTGGTCGAGCATCGCGAGCGCCTCGACGCCGACAACGTGGAGCGGCTGATCGCCGACTACGACGTGATCGTCGACGGGACTGATAACTTCGACACGCGCTACCTGCTGAACGATGCGGCGGTCCGGCTGCGGAAGCCCGTCGTCCACGGCTCGATCTACCGCTGGGACGGCCAGGTCACCACCTTCGTGCCGTTCGAGGGGCCCTGCTACCGCTGCATGTACCCGACCCAGCCGCCTCCGGAGCTGGCGCCGGCGTGCGCTGTCGCGGGCGTGCTGGGCGTGCTCCCCGGCATCGCGGGACTGCTGCAGGCCAACGAGGTCTTCAAGCTGGTCCTGGGCGTCGGCGAGACGCTGGCAGGAAGGCTGCTCATGTTCGATGCCATGTCGACCGAGTTCAGCGAGGTCAAGATCTGGCGCGACCCGGCCTGCCCAGCATGCGGCGAGGGAACGCTGCCGTGACCACCGTCCGCATCCCGCCGGTGCTGCGCGAGACCGTCGGCGGCAGCCGCAGCCTGCCCGCGAACGGCTCCACCGTCGTGGAGGTGCTCGACGATCTGTTCGCCTCGTACCCCGCGCTCCGTGAGCGGGTGACCGACGGCGGCGAGCTGTCACCCTATGTGAACGTCTACGTCAACGACCGCGACGTCCGGTACCGGGACGGCATGGACACGCCGGTCGGACCCGATGACACGGTTATTCTGCTGCCCGCCATGGCTGGAGGCGCCGGCTAGCCCGATGCGCGACCTGGTCTCCACTATCGGCAACACGCCGATGGTGGAGCTGCCGCACCTCGCTCCCTCGCCGAGCATCCGCCTCTACGCCAAGCTCGAGGGCGCCAACCCGACCGGATCGGTGAAGGACCGCATCGCGCGATCGATGCTCTTGGATGCGCGGGCGTCCGGGGCCCTGCAACCGGGCCAGACCATCCTGGAGCCGTCATCGGGCAATACAGGAATCAGCCTGGCCATGATCGGGGGACTGCTGGGACACCCGGTGCGGATCGTGATGCCTGACAACACCACTCCGGAGCGGGAACAGTTGCTGCGCCTGTACGGCGCGGAGATCATCTTCTCGCCCGGGGCGGAGGGCTCGAACGGGGCGATCCGCCTCGCGCAGGAGCTGA
>JBDTQD010000069.1:0-6470 GCA_039932375.1 Chloroflexota bacterium
CCCCACCCCAATTGCTGTGCCGACCGCGCGCCAATGGCCACCGAGCAGCTGCCAGGCGGCCCACAACGGCACGAGCGTTGGCTTCATCGCGCTCAGTCCCATCGCGAGCCCGGACCGATAGCGTGGCAGGCCGACGGACAGCCCCAGCAGCCCAACGACCAGCAGAGTTGACTGCCCGCGGATGACGGCCAGGACCGTCGGCCACGACGTCAGAAGAAGAGCCACGGTCAAGAGACGGGTCCCCGAGCCGGTCCAGCCCGCCGTCGTGGCGGCACGCCATGTGCCCCAGGCGAGCAGTGCAAGGGCGAGCAGCGTGAAGACGGCGAAGCCAACTGGCAACGGCAGCGCACCGAAAGGCGTCATCAAGGCCGCGAACCAGGGTGGCGAGTTGTACGGCAGGGCGCCACCGGTAAAGGTCGGCTCCTCCCCGATCAGCTCCTGTTGAGCATCCGCCTGGCACTGCCGGTCGTAGAGGCACGACCCATGCCCGGCCAGAACGATCCGGGCGGCGACGTGATACGTCATGTAATCGGACCGTTCGACCGCGCGGTACGGCCCCAACAGGATCGCGCCCGCGAATATGACGGCCACGATGGTCGCCAGCGATGCGTATGCCGCCGCCCACAGCATCGGTCGCTTCATCGCGTACGACGGTAGCAGCCGCTGGTACTTCGGGGTGGTGACGGCACGCACCCCGCCGGCCGTAGACTCGGCGCCATGAGCGCACCCGAGCGCGCGCGACGCCGAGGCGTTCCGGCCGCGAGCGCGGCCATCATCGGTTTCTTCGCCGCCGCCGTCCTCCCGCGCGCCACCTGGCCGCTCATCGATGGCGACGTCTGGTGGCACATCCGCGCCGGCGAGGAGGTGCTGCGCACCGGGCGTGTCCCGAACGTCGATACGTGGAGCATCGTCGGGGCAGGCCGGGCGTGGATCAGCCAGGACTGGCTTGCCAACGTCCTGCTGGCTGCCGGCAACTCCCTTGGCCCATGGGGCGACACCGCCCTCTCAATCCTCTTCGGCGCCGCCACGGTGCTCGCCTTCTGGATCCTGTGGCGGGCGATGGCGATTCGCTTTCCGCAGATCGGCTGGGTGAGCCGCGTCGTTTGGCTCTCCGTTGGGCTGCTCCTGGCCGGGCCCGTGATGGGCGTCCGCGTCCAGGTCCTCGACCTGCTGCTTGCCACGGCCGTGGTCTGGGTCTGCTGGCGCTACCTTGTCGACCCTCGCCGGCGCTGGCTGGTGGCGCTGCCGCTCCTCGCCGCACTGTGGGCGAACCTGCACGCCGGGTGGGTGCTCCTCTTCTTGCTGGGAGGGGCCGTGCTCGTCGGCGAGGCCGCGGACCGCGCGCTGCGACGGCAGCCGGGCGGGCAGACGCCGCTCACCTGGGCGCAGCTGCGGGACCTGGCGTTCGCTCTCGGGTTAAGCGTCGCTGCCCTGGCGCTCAACCCGAATGGCCTCGCCCTGTACGGCTACCCGTTCTACACCACTGGTATCACCGAGCTCAAGCGATACGTGATGGAGTGGTTCCCCGCCGACCTTGGCAGCATCTTCGGCTGGCTGCTGCTCGGCTTCGTAGTGGTGGGCGTGATCCCCGCCTTCGCCTTTGGGCGGCGGCGGATGCGGACGGCAGACGCCCTGATCCTGATCGGGCTGACAGTCATGGCCTGGCAGGCGATCCGCTTCCTGCTTATTGTCGGGCCGATCGGCGGAGTCATCGTGGCGGTGGTCCTGGCTCCGGTGATATCCGCATCGCGTCTCGGCCGAGGAACGGCTTCGATGCTGGCGCGCCTCTCCATGCCGATGGCCGGCGCCCGGGGGAGGGTCAACGTCGCGTTGGTGGCGGTGCTCCTCGTCCTCGGCGTTGGCGTCGCCTTGCTACGCACAAGCCCCCCTGCGCAGGCATCGGAGATTTCTCGCGGGCTGCCCGTCGATGCAGTCGCCTGGCTGGATGCGCATCAGCCCGGTACGCGCATGTTTAACCGATACGAGTGGGGCGGCTACATCGGCGAACGTCGTCCTCAACAGCTGGTCTTCATGGACGGCAGGGCCGATGTCTACGGGGGCACCCTTCTCCGGATGTATGTTTCCATCATCGGGCTGGAGGGCGATCCGCAGGTCCTGTTTAACCGGTACCGGATCGACTACGCCGTTTTCCCGCCCGATACGCCCCTCGCCAACTGGTTCGACGAGTCGGCCCTTTGGCAACGTGTCTACCGCGACTCCACCGCAGCAATCTGGGTGCGCCGCTGATGCGCCGGGACCTGGCGATCCTCTTCGCTGTGGCGCTGCTCACCCGCATCGCTGCCGCCCTGCTGGTCGACTATCCGCCCTACGTCGACCCAGCCTACTACCAGCTGGTCGGGGTACAGCTCGCAACCGGGCACGGATTCAGCGTGCCAGTGCTATGGAGCTTCCTGGAGGTCGGCGGCAGGCTGCCGGCCAACCCGATCCTACCCGTCCCGAGCAATGGGCACTGGATGCCGCTCACCTCGATCGTGGCGGCCGGATCGATCGCCCTCCTCGGCGACCTGCTGGGGTCGTGGCGCGCCGCGCAGTTGCCCATGATCCTGCTGGGCGCCGCACTTGTGCCCTTCACTTACCTCATCGCCACCGACCTGTGGGGCTCGCGCTTCAACGCGTGGATCGCCGCGCTGCTGGTGCTGTTGGCCGGTCCACTGCTGGTCATGGTTCCGTTGGTCGACGCTTTCGCCGTCTTCGGAGCCGCGGGGACTGCAGCCATCTGGTGCTCGACGCGAGCCGTTCGCTCCCCGCGCCCGGGATGGTGGCTGGTCCTCGCCGGGGCCGCCGTCGGCGTGGCCACGCTGGCGCGCGTCGACGGGCTACTGCTCGGCGTGGCCCCCGCGGTGGCCTGGGCGATCCGGCGCGATTGGCCACTTGCGGCGCGCATCGGCTGGGGATTTGCCAGCTTGCTGGCGGCGCTGGTGGTCCTCGCTCCGTGGCTCGCCCGAGACCTCGCGGTCTTCGGCAGCGCCTTTCCTTCGGCAGGCGGGCATACCCTCTGGATCACTACCTACAACCAGCAGTTCTCGATCGCCAGCGATCCGTCGCTGGCCGACTACCTGGCCTGGGGTCCGGTGAACATCGTCGGCTCGAAGCTGGCGGCCTGGGGCGAGCTGCTGGGCAGGACGGCCGTACTACTCGGCGGGATCTTCGTCCTTCCGTTCGCCTACGGGCTGTGGCGCGAGCGACGGCGTCCGGAGCTGCGGCCGTTCCTCGTTTACTTCGTCCTGATGTTCGTGGTGATGGGAGCGGTTTTCACGTTCCACGCGCCAAAGGGCGCCTTCTACCACTCGTCGCTCGCCTGGCTCCCGTTCGCAGCCGCGCTGGCAGTCGCCAACCTTACGTCACTCGCCAACGGAGCGGGGCGCGCCTGGCCGTTCCTGCGCCGGCCGGCGACGCACCGCTTCATGGCGGTCGCCGCATTAGCCGGCGCTGTGGCCCTCTCCCTCATCGGCTCGGCGGTGGTGGTTGGGCAATGGTCGAATGCCCATGCGCGCCTTCGGCAGGCGGGAGACTTCCTGACGGCTCAGGGCGCAACGTCTGCGGTGGTGATGGCCTACGATCCGGCCGCGCTGCACGCGCTCACCGGCAACCCGGGGGTCGCGCCGCCCTTTGACCTGTATCCCGTCATCGGCCGAGTGGTCGACGCGTACCGCGTCGAATGGCTCGTGATCACGCTGAGCCCCGATGAGACGCGCGACCCGCTTGACCTATGGGCAGGCGCGGCGGCCACCGATGCGGCCGGCAACCACCCGGACTTCTTGCCGGCGGAACCCGCCTTCAGCACGCCCGGAGTTCGCGTCTACCGAGTGCTTCAAGATCGGCACGCCGCGCCGGGGTAGTACTTCCGGAGCCCTAAGTACTGTTGCCGAAAAGCACCTTTGACGGGGAGCATGGCGGCCGGGCCTGGTACTGCGCCGGACCCAGTACCAACGAGGACCAGCCCCTTGCCAAGGACCGCTCCCACCCTCATGCCGAACAGCCACGACCAGCTGCGGTCGCAGGCCGCTGAGAGCATCCGGCGCGACGCCAAGCGGCTGAGCGAGGTCGCCGAGCGCTACCGCGAGCAGTACCGCAGCCGCCTCGAGGACTGGGTGCAGCTGCGGGCACGGCTCGACCATCGCACCGCCGCCAGCCGTGACAGTGGCCCATCGCCGGCGGTCCTCGCCGCGGATCGCGACGCTCTGGGGAGGGAGCTGGCCGGTCTGCAGGGCAGCCTCAAGCGCATCGATGTCGCCACGCGCCAGCTGGAGCTGGTGCTCGCCTACCTGGCCAGCGACGACGAGCATGACCCGGAACCAACCCTCGACGACGCCGATCTCTCTCCTGCGGCGATCTCGCTGCGGATCATCCAGGCCAAGGAGCGGGAGCGCCAATGGCTGGCCGAGGCGGTGCATGACGGGCCTGCCCAGGTCCTGACCAACGCCATCTTCCAGGTCGAGTACCTCGATCGCGTGCTCGACGACTCGCCGGACACCGCCCGCGCCGAGCTCGCCTTCCTGCGCACCATGCTGCGCGAAGGGCTCGATGAGGTGCGCTCATTCATCGTCACCCTTCGGCCGCCCTCTGTCGATGTCGGGCTGGCGAAGGCCATCACCGATGCCGGGAGCGAGTTCGCGGCGAAGCACGGCATCACCGTCGACGTGTCGGTGACCGACATCGACTCCCGTGTCCCACCGACTGCCAAGGCGCCCATCCTGCGCGTCGTCCAGGAGGCGCTCCAAAACGTCCGGAAGCACGCCGCCGCGTCGGCCGTGCGCATCGGCCTGGACGCAAATCACCTCGTGATCGCGGACAACGGCCGCGGCTTCGACGTCATGCGGCTGGCGTCGGCGACCCGCAACTTCGGCCTTCAGTTCATGCGCGAGCGCGCAGAGCTGATGGGATCGTCGCTTCACATCGAGTCCCGCCAGGGGGAGGGGACTCGCATCCTTCTTCGACTACCGGAGGTTCACTAGTGGTTACCATGGCGTCCAAGGAGAAGAACGTGGAAGACACAAAGGAGCGTCGCCAGGGAGCTGACCGGCGCAACGCGGGGGTGGCGACCCGCATCGTGATCGTGGACGGGCACACGCTCTTCCGCCGCGGCGTGCGAAACATCCTCGAGCTCGAAGGAGACATGGAGGTGGTCGGCGAGGCCGGCAGCGGTCGCGAGGCGATCACCGCCATCCAGGAGCTGACCCCCGACGTGGTGCTGATGGATCTCACGCTGCCATCGCCCAACGGGATCGAGACGACCCAGCGCGTGAAGCGCGAGCTGCCGCACACCGCGATCATCGTCCTCGCCCCGAACGACGACGAGGACCAGCTCTTCGAGGCGATCAAGGCCGGCGCCTCCGCCTACGTGCTCAAGGACATCGACCCGACCGACCTGATCGCGATCATCCGACGCGTGCGCGCCGGCGAGTATCTGATCAACGACAAGGTCTTCAGCAAGCCGGCGGTCGCCAGCCGTGTCCTCAAGGAGTTCCGCGAGCTCGCCGTCTACGGAGCCGATGCCCAGCCGATCTTCGCCCCACTCTCCCCGCGCGAGGTCGAGATCCTGGACAACATTGCCCAGGGGATGACCAACAAGCAGGTGGCCTACGCGCTGGGGATCAGCGAGCAGACCGTCAAGAACCACATGTCGAGCATCCTGCGCAAGCTCTCCGTCAACGACCGCACCCAGGCCGTGGTCTACGCCATGCGCCAGGGCTGGATCAAGATCCCCGAGGATTGACCGCCGAAGGTCCCGGATTCCTCCGGTACTCCTGCGCCATGGGACATTGCAAGATCCGCCACTAGCCTTGGCTCGTGGTCGTCGGCGGGTATCCGCAGGCGATTTTCATCTCCTCCTCCGGTAAGAGGGGCCACGCCTGGAAAGACGTGGCCCTTCTTCCGTATCCCGTTGCCGATTGCCGCGGGGTGGTGCGGCAAAGCGCCGGGAAGGGAGGCTGCTCCTTGACAAACGCAGCAGGGTGGCCGAAGGTCCGTGTCCGGCGATCGGCCGGTGCGACTAATGGGTCATTTAGCAGTCCAGTTGGACGCCGTATCGTGCGATCACGAAATCTTCCAGGAAAGGAGGTATCGCACAATATGCTTCAGTTCATCAGCACTCTTATCAATCGGTTCCGCCGCGAGGATGAGGAAGGCCAGACCCTCGTTGAGTACGGTCTGCTCCTGGCCCTCATCGCGATCATCGTGATCGTGGCCCTCATCTTCCTTGGCCCAATCGTGAGCCAGATCTTCCAGAACGTGGGCACTAACCTTCAGCGCTAGCTGATCGCCGTCTGGCGCTGACCGCGCGCCGCGCTTCGTTCATGTTCCTTGACATAAGTACGTGGCGTGACGCATGGTACGGGCCCGGCGACGCGCCGGTGGGACCATCGAGCCATATTCGGACTCGATGTCGCAGCCCTATCGTGCGATCACGAAATCTTCCAGGAAAGGAGGTATCGCACAATATGCTTCAG
>JBDTQD010000070.1:0-6423 GCA_039932375.1 Chloroflexota bacterium
CGACGGCAGGATTGGGGAGGGCCATGCGTCTCCTGATTCTGAATCCCGACTCATGCAGTCGGTGTTGACCCGATGATGCCGGATTCAGCCCGATCGGTCAACCACGGCTCGAAGCCGTGGGATGAGCGTGGACTCCGGATAGGAGAAAGGTACGGTGGCGGGATCGACGAACCCGCCCGAATATCGCCCTCGCGGAGGGGGTAACTTCGTACCAGAGAGTCGAATGAAACGCATCGTCACCGCGATCCTTGCCGGACTGCTGGTCTTCAGCGTGGTCTTCGGCCTTGCGGCCAGCCTGAACCTCACCTCAGACACCCTCGGCGCGGCGACCACGACGGTGGCTGCCTGCCAGGCGGGCGCGCTGAACGCCACCTACACCAGCACATACTCGGCGACCGCCCCCGGCTACACGGTCGGGACCGTGGTCGTCACGGGCCTGGCGGCGACCTGCTACAGCAAGCCATACAAGGTCACGCTCTCCGGAGCGGCCAGCGCCTCGCTCGGTGAGGCGACCGGGACCACGCCGGGCGTGGGTACCACCTTCACGGCCACCTTCGCGTCGGCGGTCAGCGCGGCCTCGGTCGTTGCCGTCCATGTGGTGATCAGCGGGTAAGCCGCCGCAGTTCGGACTGGCGCCCATCTGGGCGCCAGTCCGGTCGGCAACACAAGGGTGACCCACATGTGGCGACGGACGATCGGGCTTGTCCTCGCGACGGTCGTGTCTGCGGTGATCGGCATGGCGGCATCGGTCGCGGTCTCGTCCGACTCCCTTGGGGCCGCCACGGTGACCGTCACGCGATGCACCGCAGCCGGGCTGACGGTGCTGCAGAACCTGACCGCGGGAACCGTCTCGAGCGTGACGGTTGGGGCAATCCCCGCGGCCTGCGGTGGGGGGACTCTCCAGCTGACCGTGAACAACGGGACGACCAACAGCAGTGGCTCCGCGGCGGTCCCGGCGGGCGGCGGCTCGGTCGCGGTGACGCTGGCAGTCGCTCAAGTCGTCACCGCGACAGTGCAGACCGATCTCGTCCTGGTGGGGCCATGAGGCTCCCATCCTGGCGGGCGGCTCCGGCTCTCGCCGCTCTCCTGCTGTCCATCAGTGTGGTGCAGGGCTCAGCCGCCAACTTGAGCCTGACCTCGCAGAACTTCACGCCGTATCGCACTTGCACGATCACCGCTACGCCGCCGACCACGACGGCGGTGATCGACACGACGGTGCGCCAGGGGACGGCAACCACCAACTTCGGAGCGCTCACCACCCTGACCGTATCGTCGGGGGCCGGCATCAATCAGCGCATCTACGTCAAGTTCGATCTCACGACCTGCGTCCCCACCATCCCGTCCACTGCCATCGTCCGGCTCGCCACGCTCCGTATCTACGTGACGGTGCTGCCGGCGGCATGCCGGACCGTGGATATCTTCAAGGTCACCGCCGCATGGACCGAGGCCGCAATAACCTGGAACAACCAACCGTTTGGGGCGACCATCAACAACCCTGCCAGCGGCACACGCAGCGGGACATTCAACGTGGGCACACCGGTGGGCTGCCAGAACCTGGCAGTCGGCTACGTCACTGGGACGCTCACCAGTGACGTGGCAACCTTCGTGGCCGGTACGTCCACCAACTTCGGCTGGATGCTCCGTGACGACGTCGAAGGCTCAGCGACGACGCGAACGTCGACCTATTCGGCCAAAGAGCTGGGGACCGTCGCGCAGGAGCCTCAGCTCGTCGTGACCTACGTGACCGTCCCATGATCAGGCGGCTCGCGAACCTCCTGGTCCTGGGCGGCCTGCTGCTTCTCTTGGCGGGCTGGGCGCTCGTCCTGCGACCTGCTTCCCTGGGCGGGACGACGACCTACGTCGTGGTGCGCGGCAGTTCGATGCTGCCCACCTATGGCACCGGCGACCTTGTCGTCGTGCAGGCAGCTACCGTCTACTCCGAGCACGACATCGTCGCGTACAGAGTGCCAGCCGGGGAGCTCGGTGCCGGCCGGATCGTCGTGCATCGGATCGTTGGCGGCGATGCCGCGCGTGGATTCCTGATGCAGGGCGACAACAATGCGTCCGTTGACCCATGGACCCCTCGTGCGACCGACGTCGTCGGCAAGGCATGGATCATCGCGCCCGGCCTCGGCCGGGTGATCGCGTATCTCCACCAGCCGGTCATCGCCGGTGGCCTCGCGGGGGCGTTGATGGTGACGGTCATGCTGGCGCGGCCTCCGCGGCGCGCCGGGCGCACGAGCCCAGCCGGCAACTGACGCTCAGCTTGGCGGGATTCAGCGCGCTTCGGCGAGCTCGGCGCGCAGATGTCCGGGGCTCATCTGTTCGGCGAGGAGCCGCGAGTAGCCGTGCGTCTGGCCATTGGCCTCCAACCACTCCCCGACCAGGCGCCGCCCGTCGATGTGGGTGAATGGATAGGTGCGCCAGGTAGGATCGCCGAGGTACCCCATGAGCCCGTCCAGGCGCTCGTCGGTCACGAGCGCCGCCTCCGCAAGGTATGCGCGGACCTGCTCGGGCGGCTCGCCGTCGCGATGCAGGGCCACGGCGGCGTTACCAAGCGCCGGAGTCATCAGGCGCCGGGCCCGATGCACCATCAATTCGGCCTCGATGTCGAGCGGTTGCCCCAGCGAGCTCGCCAGCTTGCCCAACTCGACGGCCAGCTCCTGGTCGCTCATGACCACCTCTCGGGCGAAGGTCGCCATCCCCTCGCTGACCACCGCCTGCGGGCTTAGATCGACGATCAGGCCAAGCTCAGGATGGCCCACCCGCACCAGCACGGCGTCCTTCACCGCCGCCTCGGCATGATGGCCGGGATAGCACGCGTGGGCGGCGTACTCGATGACGGCCCCGACGGTCACGGGCAGGTCGAGGTTGATGCGGACCACGGAACGGCCCGAACCGAGGTAGTGGACGTCCGAGTCCCATACCTCCCCATGCGTGGACTGGAGGTCGACCGATTCGCTCTCGGGCAACCAGAGCTGGCGGCGCGTTCGGTCGCGGAGCACGGCTGCCAGGTCCGCCACTGCCGCGATGGCGTGTTCTGGGGCGATTCGGCTGCTGCGCTCGTGACTCGCCAGGCGCTCGCGCAGGGAGCCGCCCGGTGGCAGCGCACCATCAAGCATGTGACGCGCGGTTCCGAAGGTGGAGTCCGGCTCGAGCAGGACCTCGATGTCGTATAGCTCCTCCACCAGGTCAACGAAGCCGATCTCCTCGCCGCCAACTTGTCGAGCGATGGCGCTCATGGCGCCGAGCTGTCCGACGACCCAGGCAGACCTCCGCCGCTGCGATCCGGTCGTGGCGGGCAGCTCGGCCACCACGTCGGCGAGCTTCATCGCCTCGGCGTGCAGTTCGGCGGGTGGCGTGAGGTCTTCGCCGGCAACCGCCTCCGCCAGATCGGGCGGGCCAACGTATGAGCTGACCATCCCCGGCAGGTGACGCCCCAACCGGAGCCCCAGGAGCAGGTACCGGAGGCCGATTTCGTCCATCGGTCCCATGCTAGCCTGCGTTGACAGCCCGGTCCCCGCTGGGTACCGTCCGTCGCAACCGATCTACGAGCAGACGAAAGGAGCAGCCCGATGACCACCCACGCCATCGCGCGCCCTCGCCTGTACGGGACTTCACCGCGGTCCTGAGTTCGCGTCGGGCGCGCTCCACGGCCCACTTTCGAACCAGATCAGTGGAGACAGACCCTTGCATCTGACCGCATTGCCTGCCGTCGCTGCAGCTCCGACGGAAACCCTTCTGCATGGGACCGTGCTACGTGCCCGGAGCGGCTTCTACACCGTGCGTATCGACGATGGAACCCAGCTCGAGTGCCGCCTGCGCGGCCGTGTCAAGCAGGAGCGTGGGGACTCCGACCTGGTCGTCATCGGCGACCGAGTGGCCATCGCGCCGCTCGGCGACGGCGAGGGGATGATCGAGTCAATCGAGCCCCGTCGCACCCGATTCTCACGCCGCCAGCCGGGGCCCCGTGGGATCTGGAAGGAGGACATGATCGTCGCCAACCTCGACCAGGTCCTGGTCGTCTTCGCCTGCGCCGACCCGATGCCCCACCTGCGCATGGTCGACCGCTTCCTGGTTGTCGCCGAGCACAACGAGGTCGAGGCGGTGCTGGTCGCCAACAAGGTCGACCTGGTCGGCCTCGCCGCCGCTCATCAGATCTTCGCCGGCTACGGGGCGATCGGCTATCCCGTGCACTACCTCTCCGCCCGGGAGGGGATCGGGGTCGAGGAGCTGGACGATCGGCTCGTCGGCCGGGTGAGCGTCGTGACCGGGCCGTCAGGAGTCGGCAAGTCGACCCTGCTGAATGCCATCCAGCCGGGCCTGCGGATCGAGACCGGCGAGGTGAGCGAGGCCCTGCACAAGGGACGCCACACCACTACCTCGGCGGAGCTGCATGCGCTGACGGCGCCGGGTGGCGGCTACGTGGCCGACACGCCCGGCCTTCGCGAGCTGGGCCTGTGGCAGGTACCGCCGGACCAGCTGGCATGGTGCTTCCCGGAGTTCCGGGAGCACCTGGGCAACTGCGGATTCAACGACTGCCGCCATCTCTCCGAGCCGCGCTGCGCGGTCCTGGCAGCGGTCGCGGCAGGGAGCATCAGCGAGGCCCGCTATGACTCGTACCGGCGCCTCCTCCTGAACGAGGACTAGCGCAGCCCGGCCGTATGATGGCCGCCCATGGAGATCGCCCCCGGCGTCCACGCCGTCCGGCTGCGGAGTGGCTATGTCTTCGTGATCAACGAGCCGCAGATGACGCTCATCGACGCGGGGCTGACCGGCTCCAGGCGCCCGGTCGAGCGCTACCTGCATGGCATCGGACGCTCACTGGACGATATCGGCCGGATCATCTGCACCCATGCCCATCCGGACCATATCGGTGGGGTGCGGGAGCTCGCGGACGACCGCGACGTCGAGGTCCTGATGCACCCCGCGGACCTCGCCGGGCTGAACGTCACGCTGCGCGATGCCGTCGCCAATCGCAATCGCGGCCAACTGATCGCCTACTTCACCCGGCACCCCGGCGAAGCGACTCCGGTCGAGGACGGCCAGGTTCTCTCGATCCTGGGCGGCCTCCAGGTGGTTCACACCCCGGGACATACGCCCGGCAGCATCTGCCTCTACCTGCTGCGCGACAAGCTGCTCTTCACCGGCGACGCTCTGCAGGTGATTCACGGCAAGGTCACCTTCGCCAGCGCCTTCTTCAGCGATGACCTGGCGCTGGCACGCGCCAGCGTGGGCCGCCTGGCTGCGCTCGACGTGGACACGATCGCCTTCGCCCATTACCCCCCGTGGCGCGACGGGGCCAACCAGGTGCTGCGCGCGCTCGCCGACCGTGCCGCTGCCAGAGCGCGACGGGGAAGCCACTAGCCAACGGAGGGCTCTGGTCGTACCTTAGAGGCGAGGAGGAGGAAGCCGAGTGGCCACCGCGGCGCCAGCGCGACCGAGCGAGCCTGCCCCTGTTGAGCCTGCGCAGATGCCCCCCGCTCCCTCGCCTCAGACGACGCTGGTCGACCTGCTGCGTGAGTCTGCCGCGCGATACGGCTCCCAGCCGGCCCTGCTCATCAAGCCGGGCTTTCGCACCCGCATCTGGACCTACCGCGACCTCGCCGACCTGGCGCCGCGCGTGGCCCGCGTCCTCGTCGACCAGGGATTGGAGCGCGGCGATCGGGTCCTGATCTGGGGCGTCAACCGCCCGGAGTGGGGGATCGGGTTCTTCGGAGCCGTCTTCGCAGGCCTGGTGCTGGTGCCGCTGGATGTCCGTAGCCAACCCGAGTTCGTGGCGAAGATCGTGCAGCGCACCCGCGCCAAGCTGGTGCTGGCGTCGACCCAGACGGCAGCTCCTGCCGCGGACCTTGGCCTGCCGGTGCTCCTGATCGAGTCGCTCCCCGATCGGGCGCGCGACGTGACCCCACTCCCCACTCCGCAGCCAACGGCCAGCGACCTGTTGGAGGTGGTCTTCACCTCCGGCACCACCGGCGAGCCGAAGGGCGCCATGCTGACCCACGGCAACGTGGTCTCCAACGCGACCGCCCTGCGCGCCGTTTTCCCCTTCCAGCCCGACGAGCGGCTCCTCTCCATCCTTCCCCTCTCGCACATGTTCGAGCAGACCTGCGGCCTGATCGCTCCGTTCCAGGTCGGCGCCTCGATCGTTTACCCGGTCAGCCGCCAGCCCGCGGTCCTGATACGCACCTTCCGCGAGTTCCAGGTGACGATGCTGCTCATCGTCCCGGCAGGGCTGAAGCTGCTCGACTCGGCGATCAACCGCAAGGTCGAGGCGTCGGGCAACGTGGCCAGCTTCGAACGCTTGCATCGCATCGCGCATCGGCTCCCCCGCTTCCTGAAGCGGCTCATCTTCCGACCCGTCATCTCGCAGTTCGGCGGGCGGTTCAGGACGCTGGGGATCGGCGCGGCGGCGCTCGAGGA
>JBDTQD010000071.1:0-6340 GCA_039932375.1 Chloroflexota bacterium
CTGCTCAGGCTCGTGGATGCGCCCGCGCGTAGACCTCGCGGAGGCGCTCTCCGGTGAGGTGCGTGTAGAGCTGGGTGGTGCTGATGCTAGCATGGCCAAGGAGCGTCTGAACCACCCGCAGGTCGGCTCCACCCTCGAGCAGATGCGTGGCGAAGCTGTGCCGGAAGGTATGCGGCGTGACGCGGGACTCGACCCCCGCGACGGTTGCCCAGTGCCGCACGATGCGCCACACCGATTCCCGTGCCAGCCGCGCGCCGCGCTGGCTGACGAAGACGGCGGGAGTGGGATGGCCGCTGGTCCACGCCTCGCGGGGGCCGGCCAGGTACCGGTGCAGCCGCTCGCGTGCCTCGTCCCCCATCGGAATACGCCGCTCGCGGTTCCCCTTACCGATCACGCGCACCTGCAGCCCCGGCAGGTCGAGGCGATCCGTGTCGAGCCCGGTCAGCTCGCTGACGCGCAGCCCACAGGCGTACAGCAGCTCCAGCATGGCCCGATCGCGGATGCCGACCGGGTCATCGGCCGATGGCGCGTCCAGGATGCGAGCCACCTCCTGGGGGCCTAGCACGTCGGGCAGGTAGCTGCCGGCCTTGGGGGCGTCGAGCAGCGCAGCGACGTCCCGTTCGACCAGCTCCTCACGCAGCGCAAACCCGTAGAAGCTGCGAATGGCGGCCACCTTGCGCGCCTGCGTGCTGGGGCGTCGCCCATCACGGCGCAGGCCGTTCACGAAATCGCGGACCGGCTCGGGGTCGTTGCGCCAGGCGTGACCGGCGGCCGCGGCAAACTGGGCCAGGTCCCTGCGATACGCGGCCACGGTCAGCGGCGAGAGGCCGCGCTCGACCAGCAGCTCATCCAGGAACGCGCCGATCGCCGCGCTCAACGCCGGATCGCCGGCATCGTGGGCGCTGGCTGCCGCAGGAGCCACGACGCCGCTCAGTACGGCAGCAGGGAGGCCTTGGTGCGCAGCAGGTCGTAGAACGGCGTGCTGCCGCTCACCTCGACCATGCGCAGCGGCACCGGCAGCGCGCGCACCTCGACCGTCTCGCCGACCGCCATCGGCAGATCCCATTGCCCGTCGATGCTGATCGTCGCCCCCGACGCGGCCTGGCGGAGGGTGAGACGCACCAGGTGGTCCTCCCCCGCGACCACGCTGCGCAGTGGCGACAGGTAGCCGGCAACCGGGGTGATGATCATGTTTCGCAGGCGCGGATCCAGCACCGAGCCCCCTGCGCTGAACGAGTAGGCGGTGGATCCGGTCGGTGTCGCCACCACCACGCCGTCGGAGACGAAGGTGGCCAGGTGGCTGCCGCTCACCTCGACCTCGACCTGGATCATCCGCACCCTGGTGCCGCGCGCCACGATCACCTCGTTGAGACATGCGAAATGCTCAGGCTCCGCGTCGGCGTGCAGCACGGTGGCCTCGATCCGGAACCGATCCTCGATGGCGAAATCGCCGCTCGCCACCTGGGCCAAAGCGCGCTCGAGCCCATCCGTCTCGACCTTGGCCAGGAACCCGACGCGCCCCAGGTTGACGCCAAGGGTCGGGGCTGCCGAGTCGCCGATCCCGCGCGCCGCGCGCAGAAAGGTGCCGTCACCGCCGAGCACGCACACGAGGTCGGTCCCCGGGCAGAAGGCAGCGATCTGCGCTCGGTCGTCCGCCTCCGATTGCCAAGCCTCGACCCCGTTGGCCACGCACCAGGCCAGGGCACGCTCGAGGGCGGCCCGTGCCTGTAGGTTGGTCGGGTTGAAGGCGAAGCCGAAGCGCATCACTCGCCGGTCCGCAGCCTCGTCGCGATCTCGTCGATCCCCTTGCGCAGCGCTGCCAGCTCGGCGGCCAGCTCGTCGGGAGTCACGGCCGCGTATGACCGATCCAGCCCCGCCGCGATGAGCGCGCGCATCAGGCTCGAGGGCGACACGCCGCGCCCGCGGGCCACTTCCTCGACACGCTCGAGGAGAGCGTCGGGCATCCGCAGCGACACGATGTGGCGCATCGTGTCGGGCGCCGGCTCGTGGATCGGCTCGGGAAGCGGCGAGAGCTCCTCGAAGACGCTCAGCTGCTCGGCGGTGGGTGCGTCCTTGCGCTTCATGTTCGGCATCGTACTGCGCCTGTCATACGCCGGAGGGCACCGCCGCGTCGACCCGGGAGGCCCACCCAGGCCCTGGAGCGGCACCCTTGGCAAGCAGCGCCAGGAACTCAAGGTTGCCATCGGCGCCGGCGATCGGCGATACGATCAGGGCCATCGGGCCGAAGCCCGCCTGCATCGCGTTCTCGCCGAAGCGCAGCAGCACCTCTCGATGCGTGGCCGGATCGCGCACGACGCCGCCGCGGGGCACGGCATCGCGACCGGCCTCGAACTGCGGCTTGACCAGGGCAATCACGCTCGCCCGCTCAGTGACGAGGTCGCCGACCGCGGGAAGCACCAGGCGCAGGGAGATGAACGACAGGTCGAGCGTGGCGAGATCGATCGGCTCAGGGAGCGAACGCAGGGTTCGGAGGTTGGTGCGCTCCATGCTGACCACGCGCGGATCGCGCGCCAGGCGGTCGAGCAGCTGGCCGCGCCCCACGTCGACGGCGTATACGATTCGCGCGCCACGAGCCAGGAGCAGGTCGGTGAAGCCACCCGTCGAGGCCCCGGCATCCAGGCAGACCAGCCCGGTCGGGTCAATGCCGAAGGCGTCGAGCGCCGCCTCCAGCTTCTCCGCCGCGCGGGATGCCCAGCGCGGCCGAGCCGCAACCGTCAGCTCGGCGTCGAGCGGGACCAGCTGCCCGGGCTTGAGGACGCGGCTCCCTGCGCCGGCCAGCTCGACCTCGCCGGCGAGCAACATCGCCTGAGCGGCGGCGCGGCTCGGCGCCAGGGCGCGTTCGACGAGGAGCTGATCGAGGCGAACCCGGGTCAGGCGGCGCTCGCGCTCGATGGATCGCCCGGCGAGGCCTCGATCGGCGCGTCGAGGCCGAGTGTCTCGCGGACCTGGGCGAGGATCCCGGACACGTCGATCCGTTGCTGGCGGCGCAGGTCCTCGACTGCCCCATGGTGCACGAAGCCCTCGGCCAGGGCGATCTTCAGGAGCGGCACACGGATCCCTGCCCGGTTCAGCGCGTCGAGTACGCCGTCGCCGAAGCCGCCCATCGCGGCGCTCTCCTCGGCGGTCACCACCAGGCGACGCCCCACCACCTGGGCGGCGATCAGCTTCTCGTCGAGCGGCTTGGCCCATCGCGCGTTGACGACCGTCGATGCCAGGCCGTGGTCACGCTCCAATGCCTCGGCCACGCGCAGCAGTCGCTGCACGATCGGCCCGAAGCCGACCAGCAACAGGTCGCCACCGGAGTGCAGGACCTCGCCGCGACCGATCTCCAGCGGCGCACCGTCGCGATCGGCCAGGTCTTCGCCGGGATCGCGCGGGTAGTGCAGGCTGATCGGCCCGTCGTGCTGCATGGCGGTGACCACCATGTCGCGCAGCTCCTGCTCGTCCTTTGGCGAGCCGATCACCAGGTTCGGCAAGGCGCGCTGCGGCGAGAGGGTGAACATGCCCTGGTGGCTGGTGCCGTCCTCGCCGACCAGGCCGGCGCGGTCGATTGCCAGCAGCACCGGCAGGTTGTTCTGGCAGATGTCGTGCACGAGCTGGTCATAGGCTCGCTGGCTGAAGGTCGAATAGAGGCCAACGACCGGGCGCTTGCCACCGAGCGCCAGGCCGGCGGCCATCGTGACGGCATGCTGCTCAGCGATCCCCACGTCGAAGAGGCGGGTCGGGAAGTGCATCCCGAAGCGCGACAGGCCGGTGCCGGTCGGCATCCCCGCAGTGATGGCGACGATCCGATCGTCATCGGTCGCCAGGCGAACGAGCTCTTCGGCGAAGGTCGCGGTATAGGTCTTCGGGCGTCGACGCGGCTCGTTCTCGGGCGGCAGTGGCTCCTCGGTCGGGTCGATCAGGCACAGGTCGATGGGAGGCAGGCTGGCGCCGTGGAAGCTGACGCTGTCCATCTCGGCCGGGCCATAGCCCTTTCCCTTGATCGTCTTGACGTGGACCACCACCGGCCCACGCAGGGCGAACGCACGCTCGAAGCTGTGCTCTAGCTCGGCCAGGTTGTGGCCGTCAAGGACGCCGATATAGGTGAGCCCGATGTCCTCGAAGAAGCCGACCTTTGCCCAGGAACGCTTGAATCCCTCCTTGGTGAAGGCGAGCGCGTTGAAGAGGAGCATGCCGATGATCGGGATCCGCGGAAGGACCCGCTGGGTAAGTGACTTCGTCTCCTGGTAGGCGCGCGTCAGGCGCAGCTTGTTGAGCCGCGTCGAGAGGCCGCCGACCGACGGACTGATGCTCATCTCGTTGTCATTCAGCACGATCAGGAGGCGGTTCTTGGATTCGCCCAGGTGATTGAGCGCCTCGAGGGTGAGGCCGCTCTGGATCGCCGCGTCGCCGACACAGACTGCGATCCGCTGCCGGCGCGCCGGGTCGTTCCCCGCCCGCAGGTCGCGAGCCGCCGCAAGGCCGACCGCGATGCTCACCCCGGTCCCGGCGTGGCCGCCGTCAAAGACGTCGTGCTCGCTCTCGCTGCGCCGTGGGAAGCCGCCCACCCCACCCAGCTGGCGGAGCGTGTGAAACTGCTCGTGTCGTCCGGTGAGCAGCTTGTGGGCATACGCCTGGTGCCCGGTGTCCCACACGATCCGGTCGTTCGGCGAGCTCATGACCCGATGCAGCGCGAGCGTGATCTCGACGGCGCCGAGCGAGCTGGCCAGGTGGCCGCCGGTGTGCTGCACGGTGCGGATCATCTTCTCGCGCAGCTCCGCGGCCAGCGCCTCCAGCTGCTCCGCGGCCAGCCCGCGAAGCTGGGCCGGATCGGTCAGGGTGTCCAAGATGGTCAAACGGCTCTCCGGGTGACGATGGCGGGCGAAAGTATAGCCCGGCACCTCTCGAACCCCTTCAGGCGCGCCCGGTCAGGCGCCGGCGTCGCTGCCCTCCTCGGCGACATCCGCTCCCAGGCCGCGGCCGAGCTGGCTGATCGTCAGCTCGGCCTCGCGCAAGCGCGTCTCGGCGGCCGCGTGGAGGCGCAGGGCGTCTCGATATCGGGCGATGCTCTCTTCGAGCGGCAGGTTCCCCGCTTCCAGCGCCTGCACGATCCGCTGCAGGTCGGCGACCAGCTCGTCAAACGGGCGCGCTGCGAGGTCGCTGGGGACTTCGGGCTCGGTCATCGCAAGAGCTCCTCCGCTGCAGTGGCGGTCGCCTCGACGCGGGTCCCCACCGTACCCCGAGCAAGCACCACCTCGAGTGGGTCTCCGACAGTGGCCTGCGCCGGGTCGCGGACGATCGTTCCGTCGGCGAGCCGAGCGACGGCGTACCCACGCTCAAGCGTCGCGGTCGGCGAGAGCGCACGCAGCGCGTCGCCCAGCCCGACAAGCGCGGCACCCTCACGAGCCGTTCGCCCGGCCAACGCCCGATGACCTCGGTCGACCAGCTCGGCGACACGTTGGCGGGCTGCCGCGGTATCAGGCAGGAGACGCGCCAGGGCACGCCCTTCCTGGGCGAGGAAGTTGCTGCGATCGACCAGCCGGGCCAACAGTGCGGCCGAGGCGCGGTCGCGAAGGCGATCGAGGATCGCTGGGAACTGGGTCAGGTCGGGAACCGCCTGCTCGGCGGCCGCCGATGGGGTCGGAGTGCGAAGGTCGGCCGCGAAATCGGCGAGCGTCACATCGGACTCGTGCCCGACTCCGACGACGATCGGGATCGGCGAGGCGACCACGGCGCGGACTACGCGCTCGTCGTTGAACGACCACAGGTCCTCCAACGAGCCGCCGCCGCGGGCCAGGATCACCAGGTGAACCCCATCCTCGGCGTACAGGCGTTGCAGCGCGCGAACGATCGACCCGGCGGCGGTCGGGCCCTGCACGATGGTCGGCGACAGGACCAGCTCGCCGATCGGGTAGCGGCGGCGCATTACGTTGCTGATGTCGCGCCAGACCGCTCCGACCGGCGAGGTGACGACCCCGATCCGGCGCGGCCATCGCGGCAGCTCTCGCTTGCGATCCTCGTCGAAGAGGCCCTCCGCCGCCAGCTTGGTGCGCAGCGCCTCGTACTGCTGGTGCAGGTCGCCGGCCCCCGCCGGGGTGATCGACTCGACGTAGACCTGGTAGCTGCCTTGCGGCTCGTAGGCTCGCACCTTGCCGTGGCAGATCACCTGCATGCCATGCTCGGGGCGGACCGTGGCGCGCGCCAGCTCCTCGCGGAAGAGGACCGCTTTCACCTGGCTGGCGGCATCCTTGAGCACGAAGAAGCAGTGCCCCGACGGCGGGAAGGACGGCTGGCTCACTTCGCCCTCGACCCAGACATCGGCCAGCGCGGGGTCGCC
>JBDTQD010000072.1:0-6272 GCA_039932375.1 Chloroflexota bacterium
CGCGAGCGTCGCCGAAGGCCCAGATCTGGTCGCCGGTACGCTGGAAGCCGAACATTGAGTAGAAGGTGTAGAACGGGATCATCGGTTCGCCATGCGTGGCGTAGCTGGTCGCCGCGGCGGTGAAGTCGGCCATGGCGCCGGCCTCGGTGATCCCCTCTTCCAGGATCTGCCCGTCGGTCGCCTCGCGGTACGAGAGGAGCAGCTCCTGGTCAACCGCGGTGTAGCGCTGGCCGAGGGGGTTGTAGATGCCGACCTCCTTGAAGAGTGGATCCATCCCGAAGGTGCGGGCCTCGTCGGGGATGATCGGCACGATGCGGCGACCGATCTGCGGGTCCCGTACCAGGTTGCGCATCAGCCGGCTGAAGGCCATGGTCGTGCTCGCCGGCCGATCGGCACCGGCGAAGAGCTCGCTGTAGGCGGCATCGTTCGCCGCCGGCAGCGGCTTGGCACGCACGATGCGATGCGGGAGCAGGCCGCCGAGCGCCCGCCGGCGCTCGAGCATGTAGGCGACCTCCGGCGAATCGGGGCCGGGATGGTAGTAGGGCGCCTCCTTGAGCTTGTCGTCGGGGATGTCGAGCTCAAGGCGGTCGCGGAAGACCGACAGCTCGTCCTGGGTCAGCTTCTTGGCCTGGTGCGTGACGTTGCGCCCTTCGATGCCCGGGCCAAGCGTCCAGCCCTTCACCGTCTTGGCCAGGATCACGACCGGCGCCCCGGTGTGCGCGACGGCTGCGGCATAGGCGGCATACACCTTGCGATAGTCGTGGCCGCCTCGGCGGAGCTTCGTCAGCTCTTCGTCGGAGAGATGCTCGACCAGCGCCTTCAGTCGCGGATCGGGGCCGAAGAAGTGCTCGCGGATGTACGCGCCATCGGCCACCGACAGCTTCTGGTAGTCGCCGTCGAGGGTCTCGTTCATCTTGGTCAGGAGCACGCCGTCGTGATCGCGGGCGAGCAGGTCGTCCCACTCGCGCGCCCAGATGACCTTGATCACATGCCAGCCGGCGCCGCGGAAGGTCGCCTCCAGTTCCTGGATGATCTTGCCGTTGCCGCGCACGGGGCCGTCGAGGCGCTGGAGGTTGCAGTTCACGACGAAGGTGAGGTTGTCGAGCCCCTCGCGTGCGGCGAGGCCCAGGGCGCCCAGCGATTCGGGCTCGTCCATCTCGCCGTCACCGACGAATGCCCAGACGCGGCTCGCCGCGGTATCGGCGATGCCGCGGGCAGCAAGGTAGCGGTTGAAGCGCGCCTGGTAGACGGCGGCCATCGGTCCCAGGCCCATGCTGACGGTGGGGAACTGCCAGAAGTCGGGCATCGTGCGCGGGTGTGGGTACGAGGGCAGGCCAGTCCCCGGTCCGCCGGTCTCGCGCCGGAAGTGATCGAGCCGCTCCTCGTCGAGGCGGCCCTCCAGGAAGGCGCGCGCGTAGATCCCCGGCGCGGCATGGCCCTGGAAGAAGACCTGGTCGCCGGCACCACCGTCGTCCCGCCCGCGGAAGAAGTGGTTGAAGCCGACCTCGTACAGGCTGGCGGCGCTGGCATAGGTCGAGAGGTGTCCGCCGATCCCGTCGAAGCGCGTGTTGGCGCGCAGCACCATGGCCAGTGCATTCCAGCGGATCATCTGCCGGATCCGATGCTCCATCGCCTCGTCGCCGGGGAAGTTCGGCTCCTGCTCCGTCGAGATGGTGTTGACGTAGCGCGTCTGGGTCAGCGGCGGCAGCCCGACCTGGAGCTGGCGGGCGCGCTTCAGCAGCTTGTACATGATGAAGCGGGCGCGCTCCGGCCCGGCCTGCGACACCACCCCGTCGAGCGAGTCGAGCCACTCCTGCGTCTCGGCCGGATCGATGTCAGGGAGCTGCTGCTTGAATTGGTCGAAGATCTCATGCATGCCGCGCTCATGGTACAGACGGACGACCGACTAGACTCAAGCAGATGTCTCGCGAAGAGCGGCGCGCCTATCAGCGCCTCACCAGGAAGCAGGATCCGTACGCTGGTCCCACATCGGGTCCGGCCCGTGCCAGGCAGGAGCGCCAGGAACGGCTGCGGGCGCGCCGTGCCGCGACCAGCTCGACACCACCGGGAGCCCTTTCCGCCAGGTTCCTGGCGTGGTCTCTGGGCGGTGGAGCTGCGGTCGGACTGATCGCCTTCTCCCTGGCCTGGCCCAGCGGGATGCCCTTCGCGGCATACGTCGGCGCGGGCCTCGCGATCGCCTGGGTCGTGGTCGCCTTCGGCTTCCGTGCCCTCTCCCGCCGCGCCGCCGCTCGGCGCTAGCCTGCCGCGGCGAGCGGGGGAGCGAGGATGACGGGCATCCCCGGGGCAGCGATTCTGGTCGGCCTTGGCTACCTGATCGGATCCATGCCCTTCGGCCTGCTGATCGGGCGAATTGCGGGCGGGGTCGATCTGCGCGAGCACGGATCCGGTCGCACCGGCGCAACCAATGCCCTGCGCACGGTGGGCTTCGGCTGGGCTGTGGTGACCTTTCTGCTGGACGTTGCCAAAGGCACGGCCGCCGTTCTGCTCGTCGGCTGGCTGTACCAGGCCGGCCCGCCCGGGTCGCCACCGTTGGTCGCGGCAGCGGCCGGGATCGCCGCCGTGGCCGGGCACATTCGATCGGTCTTCATTGGCTTCAGGGGCGGACGCGGCGCGGCAACCTACACCGGCGCCATGCTGGCCACAGCGCCGTGGACCGTGGCCGTGGTCCTGGTCGTCGGCGCGCTAGTCGTCTGGCGCTCCCGGTTCGTGTCTCTCGCCTCGCTCGTCGGGTGCGTCCTGGCGCCGCTGGTGACCGCAGCGCTCGTTCCCCTTGGCCAGGCGACCTGGGCCGCCGCCGCCTTCTCGATCGGCAGCTCGGGACTGGTGATTGCAGCTCATCGGGACAACATCGCGCGACTGCGGGCGGGAACAGAACGAAGGATCGGCCGATGACCTCCGCTCGTGAGCCCCGCCTCACCACCCTGCCGAATGTGCTCGGGCTGGCTCGCATCGCAGCCACGCCGGTCGTGGTCGCGCTCCTCCTGCTGCCCTTCCCTGGCGCGGGGCTGATCAGCTTCGCGGCCTTCGTCCTGGCGGCGGCGACCGACTATTTCGACGGTCGGATCGCTCGGGCTCGTGGGCAGGTCTCGGCGCTCGGCATCTTCCTCGACCTGACCGCCGACAAGGTGCTGGTTGCGGGCGTGCTGATCGCCATGGTCGAGGTGAACCTGCTGCCGACCTGGATCGTGGCGACGCTCCTCATTCGCGAGCTGGTGGTCCAGGGCGTGCGCCAGTTGGCTGCCTCCGCGAACGTGGTGATCGCGGCGCGGGGCCTCGGCAAGTGGAAGGCGTTCGGCACGAACCTCGCCATCAGCGCGCTGCTCCTCGCCTTCGACGCCCGGACCGGCGGCCCGGTGGGTCAGCTGATCGAAGCGGGCACGATCCAGACGATCGGCTTCTGGCTGGCGGTCCTGGCGACTGCCCTGGCACTCGTCTCGGCAATCGCCTACCTGCGGGCCGCACTCCCGATCCTGATGGGGCGTGCCCAGGCCTGAGTCGCTACTTGATGATCCGCTCCGTCAGGCGGCGCAGCGCGAGCCGCATGGAGAGGATGCCGAACGCGAGCAGGTAGCCGACGTCCCACAGCTCGTGCAGCCCCAGCGAGCCGGTGGTCAGGCCGCGCAGCAGCGAGACGCCGTGGAAGAGCGGGGTCAGCTCCATCACGAGCTGGATCGGCTGCGGATAGAGGCTGATCGGGAAGAAGGTGCCGGAGAGGAGGAACATCGGCATGATCACCAGCCCGAACGGCAGGTCGAAATCCTGCACCGTGCGCAAGTACGAGGTGACAGCCAGCCCGGCGGCGCTGAAGGCGGCGCTGATCAGAACCGATGCCGGCAGGGCCAGGATGGCCCACGGCGACAGGACGAGGCCCATCAGCAGCATCACCACCATGAAGGCCGATGCGTAGAGCACCGAACGAATCAACGACCAGAGCAGCTCGCCAATCGCGATATCGGTGATCCCGAGCGGCGTGGACAGGATGGCGTCGTAGGTCTTCTCGTAATTCAGCTTGAAGAAGACATTGAAGATCGACTCGCTGATCGCCCCGTTCATGCACGACTGCGCCAGGAGGGCGGGCGCGACAAAGGCCGCATAGGTGATCAGCCGGCCGTCCGGCAGCGGCACCGCGCCGATCAGGGTGCCCAGGCCGTATCCGATCCCGAGCAGGTAGAAGAGCGGCTCGAAGAAGCCGGAGAAGATGACCATCCAGGTGTGGCGATAGACGAGCAGGTTGCGCTGCACCAGGCGGCGCGAACGGAGCAGGCTGGCGATCGCCGCCGAGGCGGGGGAGGGGGCGGGGGTGCGGTGCGCGACGGCGGTCATCGGCTTACTTCACCAGCCGCCGGCGCAGGAGCCGATGCGCGAGCCAGGCGGTGGCCGCCAAGAAGACGACCAGATAGGCCAGGTGCAGGGGCCATCCATTGAGGGAGGCAGGGTCGCTCAGGATGACGCCACGCACGAGCGCCACGCCGTGATACAGCGGTGTCGCGGCCGCCACCCACTCGACCGGGTCTGGGAGCCTCGAGACCGGGAAGAAGGTGCCCGAGAAGAGGAAAAGCGGGTTGATGACGAATCGGAAGAGGGCGGCGAAGCCGGCGTCGTTCCGCTGGGTGGCCGCGTACGCGATGATCGGCGCCGAGAACGAGACCCCGGTCAGCATCGCGAGGGGGATGGCGAGGAGGGCGAGTGGACTGGTCGGAATGTGGAAGAGGGTCAACACGAACAGGAAGACGATCGCGATGGTCATGGTCCGGAAGCCGATCCACGCCAGCTCACCGATGAGCAGGTCGCGCACCTCGAGCGGCGTCGAGAGCATCGCCTCGTAGTTCCGGCGCCAGGTGATCTTGCCCATGATCGGGAAGGTCGACTCGAAGCTGGCGGTCTGCATGCAGGTCGAGGCCAGGATCCCTGGGCCAAGGAAGTGCAGGTAGTCGTAGCCGCCCAACGCGGTGCTGCCGCCCTTTGACATCAGGCCGCCCAGGCCGATCCCCATCGCGGTCAGGTACAGCAGCGGCGTCATGAATGACCCGAACAGGCTGCCGCGCCACGTCCGGCGATAGACCATCAGGTTGCGCTGCAGGACGCGCGCCGCGGCCATCGGCCTATTCCACCAGTGAGCGGCCGGTGAGCCGCAGGAAGACATCCTCCAGGCTTGCGCGCCGGACCAGCGCCGACTCGATCGGCACCTCGCGGGCGTGCACCGCCTCGAGCGTTCTCTCGCCGTCCTCGGTGTAGAGCAGGTACCGGTCGGGGAGCTCCTCGATCCGGTCGGCGAGGCCGTCGAGCCGACCGTCCAGCGTCGCCCGCACCGCATCGGCGAAGCGCAGCTCGAGGACCTCGCGCGTGGCGTACCGCTCAATCAGCTCCCGCGGCGTGCCTGCCGCCACGATCTCGGCCTTGTCCATCACCACCAGCCGGTCGCAGAGCTGCTCGGCCTCGTCCATGTAGTGGGTCGTGATGATGAGCGTGGCTCCCTGTTGCTTGAGCCGATACAGCCGCTCCCACAACAGGTGGCGCGCCTGCGGGTCGAGGCCGGTGGTCGGCTCGTCGAGCAGGATCAGCTCCGGCTCGTTGATCAGGGCCCGGGCGATGGTCAGGCGCCGCTTCATGCCGCCGGAGAGCGGCTCAACCTGGTCTTTCGCCCGCTCGGAGAGTTGCATGAACTCGAGCAGCTCGTCCGCGCGCGGACGAGCAACGGAGATGGGGATGTCGAAGTAGCGGGCGTACATCTCCAGGTTCTCGCGAACAGTGAGCTCGCCGTCCAGGTTGTCCGCCTGCGGGACGACTCCGAGCCGCGCCTTGATCTGCGGAGCCTGCGTGCGCGGGTCCATGCCGATCACCGTCAGCTCGCCCTCGGTCACCGGGGAGGCGCAGGCGATCATGCGCATGGTCGAGGTCTTGCCGGCGCCGTTGGGGCCCAGGAATCCGAACGCCTCCTTGGTTCGCACGTCGAAGTCGACGCCGTTCACGGCGGTGAACTCGGCGAACCGCTTCGTCAGGCGGCGGGCATGGACAAGGACCTCGTCAGTCGGGGGCATGGGCGGACAGTCTAGTGGGCTGAGAGCGGCCCAATTGCGCGCCGCGAGGCGGGAGGCGTTGACAGCCGATCACCTCCGCGCTGCCGAGGCAGGGGGCGCAGCGTCAAGGGTTGTCGTGCGGCCGTGCTGTCGTGCAGCCGTGCCGCACTGCGGCACGAAGAGGGGCTGACAGCGGTCCATGCGCACCCTGCGCCGGCGCGGGTAGGCTTGCGA
>JBDTQD010000073.1:0-6271 GCA_039932375.1 Chloroflexota bacterium
GACAAGGCGATCGTGGTGCCGCGCCAGATCGCGATGTACCTGATCCGCGAGGAGACCGATATCTCCCTGCTGCGGATCGGCGCCGAGCTCGGCGGACGCGACCACTCGACCGTCCTGCACGCCTACGACAAGATCGCTCGCGAGCTCGCCGAGAACGATGAGATGCGTCGCGAGGTGAGTGCGGTGCGGGAGATGATCTACTCCGAGTGATGCATCGCCCGGTCGTGGAGAACGCGCCCGAGCCGGTGGAGAAGCAGGCCGCTTCGTGGATATCGGGTCAGCTCGGCGGCTGGAATTGAGAGGGGTTGTCAACCACATGGCCCGGATCGTCCACTGCGCAGACCCGTGGCCGGGCCGGATCCCCACCGACACGGGAGGCTTATGAGCAGGCGGCGTGAGCACGGCCGAGCGTGGGAATCCACACCGTCCACACGCCTACGGGAGACGGCGACTGACAGGTATTCTTTCTACTGGTTTCATAGAGAGACAGACAGGCCCGTGGAGAACTTCAGCGGGCACCATGGGATGAGGTCGGAATGAACGTATCGGTCATGCAGGAGAACCTGGCGCGCGGCCTGGGGGTCGTGGGTCGAGCCGTCAGCAGCAGAGCTACGCTGCCCGTGCTGGCCAACGTCCTGCTCAAGACCGAGAACGCCGGCCTGAAGCTGACCGCGACCAACCTGGAGATCGGCATCAACTGCTGGGTCCCCGGCAAGGTCAGCGACGAGGGCGAGATCACCGTTCCTGCCAAGCTCCTCACCGAGCTCGTCTCGTCGCTCCCGAACCAGAAGATCGACCTCCAGTACTCGGCCAAGGACCGGACCCTCAAGGTCACCTGCGGAGGTAGCCGCTCGTCGATCAAGGGGATCGAGGCGGACGAGTTCCCGGTGGTGGCCGCCATCGGCGACACACCCATCACGTCCGCTGATTCCCGGGCGCTGCGCGACGCCCTGGGCGAGGTCGTCTTCGCGGCTGCCAGCGACGAGAGCCGCCCGATCCTTACCGGCGTCCTGACTCGCCTCGTCGGCGACCAGATGACGCTCGCCGCGGCCGATAACTACCGGATCGCGGTGCGCAGCCTGACGCTGGCCAAGCCGGTCACGCCCGAGATCACGATCGTGGTGCCCGCCCGCTCGTACGCAGAGCTGGTGCGGATCATGCCCGATGCCGAGGAGTCGATCGAGATCACTGTTACGCCGAACAAGAGCCAGGTCCTCTTCCACGTCAACGGGATCGACCTGGTCAGCCGGTTGATCGAGGGGCAGTTCCCGAATTACGAGCCGGTCATCCCGACGAGCCACACCAGCCGTGCCGTCCTCGACCGCGAGGCGTTCCTGGCCGGCGCGCGGCGGGCGAGCATCTTCGCCCGGGACAGCGCCAATATCGTGAAGATCGAGATCGGCGGGGAAGCGGCCGAGGGGGTCTCGATCACGGCCCATGCGGCCGACGTGGGCGACGCGGCCGACCAGCTGGAGGCGACCGTCGAGGGGCAGCCGACCAGCATCGCGTTCAACGCCCGCTACCTGATCGACGTGCTGAGCAACCTGGGCGCCGAGGAGGCAGCCCTCGAGCTCTCTGGCCCGCTGGCGCCAGGCGTGATCCGCGGGGTCGGCAAGGACGACTACGTGCACGTCATCATGCCGGTCCGGACCGCGTCGTAAGCGAGACAGGCCGATGACGGCGCGCGCCATCGCCGTCGTGCCCCAGCGCGGAGCGAAGCCGTGCGCCTGACCCGACTCGTCCTGGACGACTTCCGCAGCTACGCGTCCGCCGAGCTGCATCCCGAGCCCGGCCTGACGATCGTGGCCGGGCCGAATGGCGCCGGCAAGACGAACCTGCTCGAGGCGATCTTCGTCGCAGTCACCGGGCGGTCGCATCGCGCCGGATCGGACGCCGAGATGGTGCGCCACGGGCGACCCTTCGCCCGGGTCCGGCTCGACCTGGCCGATGGGGCGGGGGCGATTACCTCACGCGTCGAGCTGATCCTACCCGCCGAGGACGCGCGGCCCGAGATCCGGAAGCGGGTCAGCGTCAATGGGCTTCCCCGACGTGCCACCGCGATAGGCGACACGGTCCGCGTGGTCCTCTTCCGTCCCGAGGAGATGCTGCTGCTGGTCGGCGCACCGTCGGAGCGCCGCCGCTTCATGGATGCGATCCTCGCCCAGCGTCACCGGGTGGCCGCGCGGGACCTGGCCGAACTGGGGCGCATCCTCGCGCAGCGCAACGCACTGCTGCGCGCGATCCGGCGTGAGGAGGCGACCGCGGAGAACCTGGGGTTCTGGGATGAGCAGCTCGCAGAAGTCGGAGCCCGGGTGATGGCAGCTCGGCTCGGGCTTGTCGCGGAGCTGGCGGCGAGGCTCCCCGCCGTGCACGACGCGGTCGCCCCCGCCGACGAGCGCGGACAGCAGGTGCGCCTCGCATACGCCGACACGCTGAAGGACGCCTGGCCGGAGCGGCCGGTCGAGACCGCCGCTGCGCCGCCCCAGGCGGAGCTGGTCGAGGCGTACCGGCGACGGATCCGCGCGGTCCGCGAGAAAGAGCTCTGGAACGGCGTCTCGCTGGTAGGGCCCCACCGCGACGACCTGCGGGTCGAGCTGGGCGGCCTCGAGGTTGCGGCGCATGCGAGCCGCGGCCAGCAGCGCACGATCATCCTGTCGCTCAAGCTGGCGGAGACCGACCTGCTCGCCGCCGACGGCGCCCCGACCCCGATCGTCCTGCTCGACGACGTTTTCTCGGAGCTCGACCCGGACCGCTCTGAGCGATCCCTGGCGCTCCTCCTGGAGCGCGGGCAGGTTCTTGTGACGATGGCCGACTTGGCCTCGCTCCCTGCCGGCCGCCGAGGCGTCACGATCTGGCAGGTCGGGGAGGGGCGCCTCTCGCAGGCGCCGCGCGTGGCATGAGCCGCACCGAGGAGGCCGCCAGTGCGGTGCATCGTGCCCTGCTCGCGTGCATGGGCCCCGGCGCCGCCGAGCAGATCGCGCTGGCCCAGGCTCGGCTGGCGTGGCAGGAGGCGGCGGGGGACGCTGGGCTCGAGCGGGGCGGCATGTCGTCGCGGCTGATCGGCGTGAGCGGTGGCATGGCACGGGTGGAAGCGTCGGAGCCGATCCTGGCGCAGGAACTGAAGCTGCGCGGCGAGGCGCTGATCGATGCCGCCAATCGCCACATGCGCGGGCGGCCGGGGGCGACGATGGTCCTGACCGGGGTGACCGTTTCGGTGGCTCGTCCGGGCGGTGGCCGCTCCCTATAATCGGCCTCGTCGCCGTCCCTCGCTCGAGCCGCTCTGATTCCGATGAGCAACCGCCTGGCCACCCGAATCGGCCTGTTGGCCGGCGAGGAGCGCGCCCGCGGCACGCTCGACCTGGTCCGCTTCCGCGAGCCGACGATGGGCGCCGAGGTCCGCACCAAGGGGAGCCTCTTCCTCCTCGCCCAGGTGACCGGCGGCGACGCTGCGCTCGGGCGGGCAGCCGCTGAGGCGCTCGAGGCGATCGAGCGGGACTACTACTACGACCTGTCGGCCGGCGCGACGGGCTCCATCGCCAAGGCGCTGGCCGGCGCCAATCGGCTCCTCTACCACCAGCGCGCGCGGCTGGGGCTGACGAAGCGCGGCGGGGTCAGCGTGGTCGCGCTGGTCGTGCGCGGGCGCGAGGGTCACGTCGCGAAGCTGGGGCCGGCTGCCGCCGTGATCGTCCGCGAGGAGCGGATGTTCGAGCTGCCGCCGCCTCCATCGGTCGAGGAGGAGGATCCACGCCTCCGGGAACGGCGTGTCGCCGATTCGCTGGGAGAGGCGCTCGAGATCCAGCCCTACACCTGGGAGGGCGAGCTGGCCCCCGGCGACCGGCTGGCGCTGCTGTCACGCAACATGGCCCAGGTGGTCGGCGTCGAGGAGCTGCAGCGTGCGCTCGGCACGCTCCGGCCCACGGCGGCCGTCGAGCACCTGCACCAGCTCTTCCAGATTCGTGGGGGAACGGGCTCGGACGGGCTGCTGGCGATCGAGGTCGTCGAGCTGGGTGCCACCGCGACGACGCACCATCTCGAACCTGTTCATCCGCACGAGGAGCTGGCGGGGCTTCCGGACCGCAGCCCTGTCCCGCTGGCCGATGCGATCGGGCACTTCCTGCACCGATGCGGCGACGCGATCGATGCGGTCCAAGCCGCCGCCGCGCGGGGACTGCTGATTGGCGTCAACATGCTCCTCGCCTTCGTGCCGCGCCGGCGGGCACGCTATCCGACCAGCATCCCGCGCACCGCCCTGCGCGAGGAGGGGCGTAGACGCCGCCGCGGGCTGGCCGGCATGGGCGCATTGGCCGCCCTGCTGGCCGTTGGCGCGAGCGTGGCGAGCCTCCCGAATCCACGTCCCACCGATGCCATCCTGCGTGCCTCGGTCGCCCGCGCGGCGATCGGCGAGGCACTCGACTTGCTCACCATCGTCGACGAGCGGGTCGATGGACGTGACCTCGTCGACCGCGACCCGACTCGCGCCGAAAGCCTCCTGGAGAGCTCCCTGGCGGCCGTCGACAAGGCCGCGGGGGCCGGCGTCCCGGCGGCATCCCTCGACCCTCTGCGCGGCCGCATCGAACGCGGCCTGGACACTGTCTTCGGGGTGGCCCGGCTCGGGGCGGTGGGCACGGTGACCGACCTGGCCGCAGCTTTCACCGGGGTCGACCCGATCGACATGGTGGCGGCCACCGACGGCTCGCTGTGGGTCGCCGAGGTGGGTCGCGGACGGGTGATTCGGGTCGACCCGCTGACCGGCGAGGCGACGGTGGTGTATCGGGCTGGCCAGGAGCTCAACGGGGGCACGGCCGGGGCACCTTGGATGATCGCCACCGCTGCGACGGACGTGGTGGTGATCGATCGCGCACGCCAGGCCTGGCGATTCGACCTTGTGGAGCGGCTCCCGCATCGGCTTGTGCTGCAGGGGCTCGCCGCCATCTCGCCCGACACGCGGCTGCTGGCCGCGCTCCAGCATCGGCCTCCGCTGGAGATCTTCAACCTGTACATGGTCGATGCGGGGACCGGCAACGTGCTCAAGTGGAGCGCCGATAACGTCATCCCGGTGCGCTACCCCAATCCGCCCGAGTCATTCCTGGTAGCGCGCCCCGACCTTCCCGCAGCCGGCGCACGCGACCTGATCGTGGATGCCAACCTGTGGCTCCTGCAGGCGCACAGCGTGACCCGCGTCAACTTCGGGACGCCGCTCGCGCAGAAGGACTACTCGCTCGATCCGCCGCCTGACGCGCGCCTGCGACCCAACCTGGACTACCGCCTCCTCGACGGCGCCACGATTGGGGAGCGCGAGATGTTCTACGTCTACGACGCGGCAAATGCCCGGATCCTCGCCTACCAGCGCGCCGACGGCTCGCTCCTGCACCAGTGGCTCGCCCCCCGCAGCGGCCCTACTACCGGCCTGCTGGACGACGTGCGGGCGCTCAGCGTGGCCTCGGTGGCCGATGGGCCGCCTGTCGCCTACCTGCTGACCCCCACTCGGATCGTCCGCGTCGTCCTCGAGTAGCCTCAACTAGAATCGGACCATGGCAGAGCAGCCGTCTGGCCGCGTCCGGCTGATCGAGATGGTGGTCGAGAGCGTGCGGGTGCACATGCTGTCGAGCCAGCACGTGGTGATCCTGAAGGAGTCCGATCGCGAGCGGTATCTGCCGATCTGGATCGGCCCATCAGAGGCGAACGCCATCGCCATGCGGCTGCAGGGGCTGAACGCGGAGCGGCCGCTGACGCATGACCTGCTGATCAACATCGTGGCTGCGCTGAACTCCAGCATCAGCCGGGTCGTAGTGACCCACGTGACCGAGGGCACCTTCCACGCCCGCCTCTACCTCGAGACAGCCGATGGCGGCGAGGCGGAGATCGACTCGCGCACCAGCGACGCGATCGCCGCCGCGGTCCGCACCGGGTCGACCATCTACGTCGACGAGCGGGTCCTGGACGAGGCAGGCGTCGAGCCCGATCGGCCGGGGCCGGACGACGACCCGGACGAGAAGCTCGCGGTCTTCCGCGAGTTCGTCAACTCGCTCGACGTCGACCTGGAGGGTGGCGAAAAGGGGCCGCCGAGCGAAGAGCAGGGCGGCTGACCAGCTCAGTCGCGACGGCCGAGGACCTCCTGGCGCCTCGTCCACAGGTCCCAGCGCAGCTTCGCCAGGTCCCGGAAGGTCCGCAGGATCTTCTTGAAGCTGGCGCCCGTGTTGGTTCCCGCGGCCCGCGGGTAGTGGTTGACCCCGACCTGGGCCATCCGCACGCCGCGCGCCCGCAGCTTGAT
>JBDTQD010000074.1:0-6222 GCA_039932375.1 Chloroflexota bacterium
TCGCTTTCCTCCTGTTCGCCATGGGGCGGGCGGGCGAGGCAACCCAACGGGCCGCCGCGCTGGTCGAGCTTGGCCCTTCCGACGAGCTGTGGTACTCGGCCGCCCGATCGTCGTGGGGAACGGCGCTCGTCTTCGGACCACCACCGGTCGATGAGGCGATCGCCGCGATTCAGGCCCAGGTGGATCGGTCGCCAGGGATGGCCACGAACCTGGGCGCCAGTGGCGGCATGGCCCGGCTTAGGGCCCTGCAGGGCCGATTCGCCGAGGCTCGCGAGCTGCTTGCGCGCGCTCGTATCGGATTCGAGGAGCTCGGGGATCATCACCGACTGGTAGGGCTTCGTGGGACCGAAGGTGAGATCGAGCACGATGCCGGTGACCGCGAGTCCGGGGCACGGTTGAGCCTAGAGGCCTACGAGGCCATGACCGCGAGCGGGGATCGGTCATTCGCCTCCACAATAGCCGTGGAATTGGCCGAGGCGCTCTTCGATCTAGGCGATTTCGAAGAGGCGTGGCGGTACGGCGCGATCGCACGCGACACCTCGTCGTCCGATGACGTGATGTCGCAGGCCGGCGGACGGGCCGTCCAGGCACGCGTCCTGTCAGGGCGCGGCGAACACGAGGCGGCCGAGACGCTCGCACGCGAGGCCGAATCGATCATGTCGGCTACCGACTACATCGTGCTGCGTGGCGAGATGGCCGAGCACCTGGCCCATGTTCTGCACGAAGCAGGCAAGACCGACGAGGCCTTGGCCGCCGCCCGCCAGGCAATGGAGCTCTACGACCGCAAGGGGGCTACCTTCCTGGTCGAGCGCGCGCAGAATCTCGTCCGGCAGTGGGGCGGAGCGGCCGGTTGAGCGTGGTTAGGTGCGCGAGCTGCGGGACTCAGAATCCGGCGGAGGCACGGTTCTGCTTGTCTTGTGGCACCCAGATCGGAGCGGCCGCCCCGGCGTCACGTGAAACGCGCAAGACGGTCACGGTCCTGTTCATCGACGCAGCCTCGTCCACCGCGCTGGGCGAGCGGATGGACCCCGAGTCGTTGCGCGCCGTCATGACCAGGTACTTCGACGCCATGCGCGAAGCGATCGAGCGGCACGGTGGCTCGGTTGAGAAATTCATCGGGGACGCGGTGATGGCCGTCTTCGGCGTGCCGACGTTGCATGAAGATGACGCCCTGCGGGCATGCCGGGCAGCCGTCGAGATTCGGCAGCGGCTAAATGAGCTGGAACCGCAGATCCGTGCCGACCGCGGAGTGGCGATCGAGTGGCGAATGGGAATCAACACTGGCCCGGTGGTGGCGGGAGACGTCGCCGCAGGGCAGCGCATGGTGACCGGCGACGCAGTCAACGTGGCCGCCCGCCTGGAGGCCGCCGCCGCACCTGGCGAGATCCTGATGGGGGAGGAGACCCACGCCCTTGTGCACGATGCGGTGACCGCTGAGCCGATACCCGCGCTCTCCCTGAAAGGCAAGAGCGAGCCTGTACCAGCCTGGCGCCTGGCGGCCGTTGACGAAACACATGGTCGACACGTCCGTCCGCAGGAAGCGCCGCTCATCGGGCGACGCCGCCCGATGCAGCTGTTGGATGGCGCGTTCCGCGAGGCTGTCGAGGAACAGGTCTGCCATTTGTTCACCGTCCTCGGAACAGCGGGTGTCGGCAAGTCACGGCTGGTCGAGGAATTCATCGCGACGCTGGGCGAACAGGCGAGGGTCGCCCACGGCCGATGCCTGGCGTATGGCAGCGGGATCACCTACTGGCCGGTGGCCGAGGCGCTGCGCAGCGGCATTGGGATCGGTGAGTCGGCCAGCGCGGACGAGGCAAGCGCCGCCCTCTCCTTGGTGCTGGCTGGCGAGTCGGAGGCTGAGCGGATCGCCGCCGCGGCCGGCAGCCTGCTGGGCGTGAACGCCGATTCCCACCACGATCAGGAGGAGCTGTTCTGGGCGGTGCGCAAGACCTTCGAGGCGCTTGCTCGAGCGAAGCCGCTGGTGCTGGTCCTTGACGACATCCACTGGGGCGAGTCCACCTTCCTGGACCTTGTCGAGCACATTGCGGACTGGACGCGCGATGCGCCGATCCTGCTGATCGCCATGGCACGCTCGGAGCTGCTCGAGAAGCGCCCTGCTTGGGGCGGTGGCAAGCGCTCGGCAACCACCGTTCAGCTCGAACCGCTGTCGGCCGGCGAGTCGGAGGAGCTGCTGGGCAGCCTGCTCGGCAAGGCGGAACTGTCGCCCGACTTCAGGGCACAGGTCAGCGCCGCGGCCGAGGGCAACCCCCTGTTCGTGGAGGAGCTGCTGGCCAAGCTGATCGACGACGGCTTCCTGGAGCGCGGCGACGGCGGCTGGGTGGCGGCCGGCGACCTGCGTGACCTTGCGATCCCCTCCAGCATCCAGGCGCTGCTGGCAGCGCGCCTGGACGGGCTTGGCGAGGAGGAGCGGACTGTCATCGAAAGCGCCGCGGTCGAGGGCAAGACGTTCCACCGCGGGGCGGTGACCGCGCTGGCTGCCGAGCCGCTGCGAGATCATGTTCGCGACCGTTTGGCCGGACTGGTGCGCATGGAGCTGGTGCGCCCCGACCAGGCCACGTTCGTCGGCGAGGAGGCGTATCGGTTCCGGCACCTGCTAATCCGCGACGCCGCCTACCAGGCGATTGCCAAGCAGACGCGCTCGGAGCTACATGAACGCTTCGCCGCGTGGCTCGATGTGGTGGCCGCCGATCGCTTGGTCGAGTTCGAGGAGATCATTGCCTACCACTTGGAGCAGGCATATCGGTACCGGGCCGAGTTGGGTCCGGCCGACGCCCGTGCCCAGAAGCTCGCCCTGCGGGCAGGGACGCTGCTCGCAGACGCCGGGGAACGGGCCGACCGACGTGCCGATGCAGCCGCGACCGTTGATCTTCTGGGTCGTGCGGTCGAGCTGCTGGCTGGCGACCTGCCACGACGGCGACGGCTGCTCTCCAGGCTCGGTGATCGATGCTTTGAAGCCGGCGACGCGCCGCGCGCCGAGCAGATCCTCGCGGATGCGATTGCCGAGGCGGATCGCGCAGGCGACAAAGGAGCGAGCGCGTTGTGTTCCCTTGGCCTGCTAATGGTTCGCGCATCGACGCGTGCGACGGAGATGTCGGAATCGATGCGTGAGGCCGAACGCCACGGCGCGATTCTGGCACGGGTTGGAGACACAGCCGGCGCGCGCCTGGCGGAGGGCATGATCGCTTTCCTCCTGTTCGCCATGGGGCGGGCGGGCGAGGCAACCCAACGGGCCGCGGCCCTCCTCGAATTAGGCGACGGCGATGAGCGGTGGCAACGCGAGGCTCAGATGGCGAGAGGCGTGTCCCTGGTGTGGGGCCCGACGCCGGTGGAGGAGGCAATTGTCGGACTTCAGGCTCAGATTGATCGTGCCCATGGAGATAAGCGGGTTACTGGCGCGTATCGCGGCATCAGTCGCCTGCTGGTTCTCCAGGGGCGGTTCGCCGAGGCCCGGGAGCTGATTGCCCGTGCGCGCGCCGCGGCCCAGGATCTTGGGGACCGGATCCAGATTGCTGACTGCTTTGGCGAAGAGGGCGGGATCGAGCACCAGGCCGGCAACCTTTCCGAAGCAGCCCGCCTGACCCGGGAGGCGTACGAGGCCATGATCGCGATTGGCGACAGGTCATTCGCCTCAACCTACGCTGCCGTCTATGGTGAGGTCCTCCTCGATCTCGAGGAGGGCGACGAGGCATGGCGATTCGGGACGATCGCCCGCGAGACATCGTCGACCGATGACGTCATGTCCCAGGCCGTCGGGCGCGCGGTACAGGCGCGAGTCCTCTCCCGCCGCGGCGACCACGGCGCGGCGGAGGCGCTGGCCGGCGAGGCGCTGGCGATCATGGCCAGGACGGACTACCTGTCGATCCACGGTGCGGTGCTCATCCACCTGGCATACGTGCTCCACGGGGGCGGGCGTACGGCCGAGGCGATCGAGGCTGCACGGCAGGCGCTCAATCTCTACGGGCAGAAGGGTGCGACCTTCTTCGTGGAGCGGACCGAGAATCTCATTCAAGAGTGGGGCGCAGCTCCCGACTAGGGCACCAGCACCAATCGCCCCTTGACCTGTCCCGCCAGCAGCCGATCGTGTGCGGAACGCGCCTTGCGCAGGGGCATCCGCTCGACCTCCCAGCGCATGCGCCCTCGCCTGCCGAGGCGGACCACGTCGCGCAGATCGGCAAGCGAGCCCCAAGCGGTGGTGGTCAGGCTGGCTTCGACGGGGACGCGGTCGAAGCTGAACTCGAACGTCCCACCTCCCTCGCCGACGAGGGAGACGAGGCCGCCCGGAGCGACGTTGCGGACCGCGTAGTCCAGGGTCGGGTCGTTGCCCACGAAGTCGAAGACAACATCGGCGGGTCCGCCCAGCCCCAGATCGACGAGCGCCTCGTCCCCCTCGAGGAGGCCCAGGTCGGCGCCCAGCTCGTCGGCCAGGGCGAGCTTGTCGGGGCTCAGCTCGCGCACCGCGATGGTCAGGTCGGGCAGGCGGCGCAGGTATTGCAGCGCGAACTGGCCAAGGCCGCCGAGCCCGATCAGCAGGACCCTCGCACCCGGCGGGAGCCAGGGTCTGGCTCGCTGCACCGCCCGCCAGGGGGTAACGCCGGCATCGGCCAGGGGCGCGGCGTTGACCGGATCCAGGTCGCCGAGCGGGACGAGGTGGCGCCCGTGGGGCACCAGCATGTACTCGGCGTAGCCACCGTCGCGCTGGAAGCCGGGCGACTCGGAGCGATCGCAGCGTTGCTCCTCGCCCGCGGCGCACTGGGCGCAGGCGCCGCAGCCCCATCCGCCGAAGACGAGGACCGGCTCACCTTCGCTGAGCCGCGCGCGGCGCAGCTCGGCGCCAGCATCGGGTCCGGCCGTGTCGATCCAGCCGGAGATTTCATGGCCCAGCGTGATCGGCCGTTCGACGCGGATGCGCGGGGTCCGGGCGATGAGCAGATCGGTGTGGCAGACGCCGCAACCGGCGACCTTGATCCGGACCTCCGTGCCCGTCGGCTGGGGGAGCGGCACCTCTTCGATGCGCAACGGCTCGCCGGCGACGTGGCTCCTGACGGCGAGCATCGGTCTACCCCGGCGGGAAGATGGCTTCGAGCAGCCGCGCCACTAGCCCTTTGGGCGTGGCCTGCTCAAGAATGTCCAGGATCGTGCCGTCGACTCCGACTGCGAAGGCGGTCGGCTCGGCGTTGATGTTGCCGCGCGCCTCCGTGGTCGGGACGCCGAGCAGATCGACCGCGGCGCGGCGCTCGTCGGAGAACAGGAGATAGGGCAGGCCAAGCTCCGCGACGTAGGCAGCCTGCTGCCGCTCGTTGTCAGTGGTTACCCCGACGACCGCCACGCCCTGCTTCTGCAGGCGCGGATGCGCCTCCTTGAGCGCCTCGGCCAGGGCGTCGCCGCGCTCGCGCGCGATGCCCTTGGCCGTCGGACCCGCGAAGAACACGAGGATCATCGGCTGCTTTGCCACGAGGCTTCGCAGGTTGAGGAGATAGCCGTCGGTGGCGCGCAACCCGACCGACGGAATCTGGTCGCCGATCTTGACCTTCAGACCGGCGGTGGCGGCGCTCATGGCCCGATTGTAGCGGCCGGCTTCCGCCGACCGCCCAGCAGCAGGCTGCCCCTGGACCGATGTAGGAGTCCGTCTCGCTCGAGCGCGGCGACGATCCGGTCGAAGGCCGATTCAGGGAGGAGCTGCCGCGCAGCCCGCGTCGTCACCGCGTTTCCACGCGCCTCGCTCAGCGCGCGGAGGATCGCGCCGCGAAGCGCTCGATCCGACCCGGCGAATGTTGCCTGGCGCGGGACCGGCACGGTGCCCGCGATTCCGCGCGACGGGCACCCGTTGGCGATGGGGCAGCCGTTGCAGCGCGGATTGCGCGAGGTGCAGATCGCCGCCCCAAACTCCATCGTGGCGTGGGTCCAGGGAGCGGCATGCGCGGCGTCCCCGGCACGGGCCAGGGCGTCAGCCATGATCTGGAGGTCGTGTGGGCGAGCCGCCGTCGAGAGCCCGAAGCGGCGGACGAGCCAGCGCCGCACGTTGGTGTCGACCACGCCGACCGGCTCACCAAACGCCAGGCTGGCCAGCGCGCGGGCCGTGTATGGACCGATTCCTGGCAGCCGCTCGAGGGAGGCCACGTCCCGCGGCCAGCCATCAGACACGACCGCCGCGGCCCGCCGGAGCGCCAGGGCGCGGCGGTTGTAGCCCAGGCCGGACCACGC
>JBDTQD010000075.1:0-6067 GCA_039932375.1 Chloroflexota bacterium
CTGCGCTAGACTCGCTGGCGATGCCCGACTCACACGTGAAGGTGGCCGTCACCGGCGCCGCCGGACAGATCGGCTACGCGCTCCTCTTCCGGATCGCCTCGGGCCAGATGTTCGGCCCGCGGACGACCGTCGACCTCCAGATGCTCGAACTGGAGGCCGCCCTGCCGGCGCTCGAGGGAGTAGCCATGGAGCTCGAGGACTGCGCCTTCCCGCTTCTCCGCCGCATGGTCCGCACTTCGAGCGCCGACGAGGCCTTCGCCGGCGTCAATTGGGCGCTCCTGGTCGGCGCCGTCCCACGCAAGGCGGGGATGGAGCGCAAGGATCTCCTCACCATCAACGGCGGCATCTTCTCGGCGCAGGGCAAGGCGATCGCCCGCAACGCAGCTTCCAACGTCCGCACACTGGTGGTCGGCAATCCGTGCAACAGCAACTGCTACATCGCGGCCGCGAACGCGCCCGACGTTCCCAGCGACCGGTGGTTCGCCATGACCATGCTTGACGAAAACCGGAGCCGCTCGCAGCTGGCGGCGCGCGCCGGCGTGGCGGTTGAGGAGGTGCGCGACCTGGCGATCTGGGGCAACCACTCCTCGACCCAGTTCCCCGACTTCTACCACGCCACCATCGGCGGCCGCCCTGCCACCGAGGCAATCCCCGACGAGGCGTGGCTGCAGGACGACTTCATCGCCACCGTCCAGCAGCGCGGCGCCGCGATCATCGCCGCCCGCGGACAGTCGAGCGCGGCCAGCGCCGCCAGCGCGGTGATCGACACCGTGCACAACATCACGCAGCCGAGCGGCGCGATCTTCAGCGCGGCGATTCCGGCGCCGAACCGAGGCGGCTACGAGGTGCCCACCGGGATCGTCTTCGGCTACCCGCTGCGCGCCATCGCGCCGGGCGCGGTCGAGATCGAGCCCGGGATCGTCCACAATGCGTGGGCACAGGGCAAAGTTGACGCGACGCTCGCCGAGCTGCTCGAGGAGCGCGAGGCGATCATGGAGCTGATCCGATGACCAAGGGAACGCTGACGGCCGCCGAGACCGCCACTATCTCGGTCGGGGGGAAGAGCGCCGACCTGCCCGTGGTGCACGGCACCGCGGGCGACGACGGCGTCGACATCGGCGACCTGCGAGCCCAGATGGGCGCGGTCACGCTCGACAACGGCTATCGCAACACGGGATCGTGCACCAGCTCGATCACGTATCTGGACGGCGATGCAGGGATCCTGCGCTACCGGGGCTACCCGATCGAGCAGCTTGCCGAGAAGAGCACATTCCTGGAAGTCGGCTACCTGCTCATCTACGGCGAGCTGCCCACCAGGGCGCAGCTCGACACGTTCGTGGACAGCATCACGCGCCACTCCCTGATCCACGAGGAGATGCGCCGCTTCTTCGACTCGTTCCCCAAGAACGCTCACCCGATGGCCGTCCTGTCGGCCGGCGCATCGGCACTCTCGACCTTCTACCAGGACAGCCACGACCCGTTCAACCCCGATGACGTCGAGATCAGCACCCATCGGCTGCTGGCCAAGATGCCGACCATCGCCGCCTGGGCCTACAAGAAGAGCATCGGGCAGCCGTACGTCTACCCGCGCAACGACCTGGACTACGCGTCTAACTTCCTGAACATCATGTTCAGCGTCCCGGCCGAGCCATACGTGGTCGACCCGGTGGTGGCCGAGGCGCTCGACCTGCTGCTGGTGCTGCACGCCGACCATGAGCAGAACTGCTCGACCTCTACGGTGCGCATGGTCGGATCGAGCCATGCCAACCTGTTCGCCTCGATCAGCGCCGGGCTGGATGCGCTGTGGGGACCGCTGCATGGCGGCGCCAACCAGGCGGCGATCGAGATGCTCGAGCAGATCGCGGCAGACGGCGGCAACGTCGACAAGTACGTGGCCAAGGCGAAGGACAAGAAGGACGGGTTCCGCCTGATGGGCTTCGGGCACCCGGTCTATCACAACTTCGACCCGCGGGCCAAGATCATCAAGGCCGCTGCGGATCGAGTGCTGCGCGCGCTGGGCCGCAACGAGCCGCTCTTCGAGATCGCCCAGCGCCTCGCCGAGGTGGCGCTCCACGACGAGTACTTCATCGAGCGCAAGCTGTACCCGAACATCGACTTCTACTCCGGGCTCATCTATCGGGCCATCGGCTTCCCGAACTCGATGTTCACCGCCATGTTCGCCATCGGGCGCATGCCGGGCTGGATCGCCCACTGGAGGGAGATGATCGCGGACCCCGCCACCAAGGTCGGTCGACCACGGCAGGTCTACGTCGGCGCCGGCGCGCGCGACTACGCAACACTCGAGCGCCGCTAAACTCCGCCGCGTGCGACTGACAGTCCTGGGGCGCAGCCCCGCGCGTCCCAACCCCGGAGAGGCCTGCGCCGGCTATCTCGTCGAAGGCGGCGGGTCGCGGATCCTGATGGACGTCGGTCCCGGTGTGGTCGCGCAGCTGCTCCGCCGCAACACCCCCGACGAGCTCGACGCGGTGGTGATCAGCCACATGCACACCGATCACTGCCTGGACCTGATCACGCTCCGGTACAGCTACCCGTGGATCGACGTTGCCAAGCATCGACTGACGGTGATCGTGCCGCCCGGCTCCACGAGCCAGTTGGCCGAGCTGGCGCTCGGCGCCGGCTACGCCAACTTCTTCGATAAGAGCTTCGTCTTCGTCGAGCACGACGGCAAGCGGCCTATCGAGATCGGCAAGCTGCGCCTGGAGCCAGAGGAGACGCAGCACTACGTCCGCACCTGGGGCTTCCGGATCACTGCCAACGGGACCGGCGAGGATCCGAAGAAGGTCCTGACCTACTCGGCCGACAGCGGCCCGTGCGATGCGCTGCCAGTCCTCGCCGACAATGCAGACCTGTTCCTGTGCGAGGCGGGCCTCCGATCGCTCAAGGAGGACGACCCCGAGCCGCAGAGCCGGGGCCACCTGCTTCCCTCCGAGGCGGCGTCGACAGCCCGTGACGCAGGCGCCCGCAGGCTCCTGCTGACCCACATCCCGTTGGTGGATGGCGGTGACTGGGCCCTCGCCGAGGCGCGGGCCGAGTACGAAGGCTCGGTGGAGATCGCCGAGCCGCTGCGCAGCTACGAGGTCTGATCCTCGGACGCGACCCGAGCGCCGGCAATGTATCGATCGGCCGACCAGGTGGCCAGTGCCCACAGGACCGATGCGGCCATGGTGGTCACCACCAGCGCGCCCGCCACGATGAGCGCGCCGCCCGCGAACGAGACCCCCATCACGAATGAGACCAGCAGCGTGCCGCCGATGAGGATGGCGTCCATGACCAGGCCGATCTTGGCCGCGGTCAGCATGAACCAGCGCAGCGAACGTCCCTGGGCGCGGCCGGTCAGCCACAACACGGTGGGTCCGCTCGCCCCCAGCAGACCGAGGTAAAGCCCGGGCGCGCCGAGCAGCTCGGATCCTCCGAGTCGGATCCGCAGGATCACGGCGGCGAGCAGCCACGCACCGAGCAGGGCGCTGCCGGCCCCGATCCCGAGCAGCCAGACCAGCAGCAGCGTGGCGGTGCCGCCAGACAGCCGCTCGACCAGCTCGCCGTCGTTCCCCTCAACCAGCCTGGTTGGCCCGTCCTCGGGGAGCTGCAGCGGAGGCTCCGGCATGGGTCAGGCGGCCAGCGCAGCCAGGGCGTCGTCCAGATCGGCGATCAGGTCCTCGACCGCCTCGATCCCGACCGACAGCCGCACCATGCCTGCCGGCACCTCCAGCGGCGAGCCGGCGACCGAGAGGTGGGTCATCGCCGCTGGCAGCTCAATCAGCGACTCGACCGCGCCCAGCGACTCGGCGAGGGTGAAGAGTCGGGTCGACTCTGCCAACCGCCGCGCGGCGGCCTCGCCGCCGGTCAGCTCGAAGCTCAGCATGGCGCCGGGGAGGCGCATCTGGCGCGCCACCAGCTCGCGCTGCGGGTGCGCCGCCAGTCCCGGGTAATGGACCGCGGAGACTTCAGTGCGTCCGCCCAGCCATTCGGCAATCGCCGTGGCATTGGACGACGCACGCTCCATCCGCACCGCCAGGGTGCGCATGCCGCGCATGACCAGCCAGCAGTCGAACGGCGATGGAACCGCACCGGCCGCGTTCTGGTGAAAGCGCAGTCGCTCCTCCAGCTCGTCGCTTCGCGTCGCCAGCAGCCCGCTGATGACGTCGGAGTGACCGGACAGGTACTTCGTGGCGGAATGCATGACCACGTCTGCGCCCAGCTCCAGCGGCCGCTGAATGAAGGGCGTCGCGAAGGTGCTGTCGACCACGGTCAGCGCCCCCGCCGAAGCCGCCAGGCGGGCGACGGCCGCAATGTCAACGACCTTCAGCATCGGGTTCGTGGGCGTCTCGACCAAGACCATTCGCGGCGCCGGGCTGCCGGCGAGGGTTGCGGTCAGAGCGTCGAGGTCACGAAGGTCGATCGCATCGGTCTGGATGCCGTATCGGCTCCATACCTTCGACGCCAGGCGCCAGGTGCCGCCGTAGGCGTCGTCGCTCAGGATCAGGCGGTCGCCGGGGTCGAGGAGGTAGAGGAGGTTCTGGGTCGCCGCCAGGCCCGATGCGTAGGCGAGCCCGTGCGTGCCACCTTCCAATGTCGCGATGGCGGCCTCCAGCGCCTGCCGGGTCGGGTTGCCACTGCGACCGTACTCGTAGCCGCGCCGTGGCTTGCCGACGCCGTCCTGGCGGAAGGTGGTGCTCATCTGGATCGAGGGCGAGACGCCGCCGCTGATCTCATCGGGCTCCGCCCCGGCGTGGACGGCCAGCGTCTCGAACTTGTCGGTCAAGCGCGCGTCAGCGGGTACGCGGGAAGCCCAGGTCGACCTTGCTCGTCCCCGGATCGGGCCAGCGCGCGGTGACCACCTTGGCCCGGGTGTAGAACTGCACCCCCTCGGGACCATACATGTGCAGGTCGCCGAAGAGCGACGCCTTCCAGCCACCGAACGAGTAGTAGGCGACCGGCACCGGAATCGGCACGTTGATCCCGACCATCCCAACGTTCACGTCGAACTGGAACTGTCGCGCCGCGCCGCCGTCGCGGGTGTAGATGGCGGTCCCGTTGGCGTAGGGGTTCTCCTCGATCACCTGCATCGCATCGGCGTAGGTCGGGACGCGCACGATCTCGAGCACCGGCCCGAAGATCTCGTTGCGATAGCACTCCATCTCGGGGGTGACGTTGTCGAGCAGCGAGACGCCCAGGAAGAAGCCCTTGTCCTCTTGGAAGAGGACGTGCTGCCGACCGTCGACGCGCAGGGTGGCTCCCTGGTGCTGTCCGCTCTCCAGGTACGAGGCGACCTTGTCGCGGTGCTCGCGCGTGATGAGTGGGCCCATCTCGGAGGATGCGTCACTGCCAGGGCCGACCTTGATCTTGGGAAGCCTCTCCTCGATCGCGTTGACCAGGGGATCGGCCACGTCGCCTACCGCCAGCACCACGCTGATCGCCATGCAGCGCTCGCCGGCCGAGCCATAGGCGGCCGAGACGGCAGCGTCCGCGGCCATCTCGATGTCCGCATCGGGGAGGACGACCATGTGGTTCTTGGCACCGCCGAGCGCCTGGACCCGCTTTCCGTTCCTGGTGCCGGTCTCGTAGATGTGGCGTGCAACCGGGGTGGAGCCGACGAAAGAAACCGCCGCAATGTCGGGGTGCTCGAGGATCCGGTCGACCGCGATCCGATCGCCCTGCACCACGTTGAAGACGCCATCCGGGACACCAGCTTCTTTCAGCAGCTCTCCGAGATAGACCGATGCCGATGGGTCCTTCTCGGACGGCTTCAGGACGAATGTGTTGCCGCAGGCGATGGCGTTGCCGAACATCCACATCGGCACCATGGCCGGGAAGTTGAAGGGCGTGATCCCCGCCGCCACGCCGAGAGGCTGGCGGATCTGGTAGACGTCGATTCCCGTGCTCACCTGCTCGGAGAAGCCGCCCTTGAGCAGGTGCGGGATTGCGGTCGCGAACTCCAGGTTCTCGAGGCCGCGGCTGACCTCGCCGAGCGCGTCGCTCGGCACCTTGCCGTGCTCGGCGGTCAGGAAGGCCGCGATCTCGCGCTTGTGCGTCTCCACCAGGTTGC
>JBDTQD010000076.1:0-6038 GCA_039932375.1 Chloroflexota bacterium
ATCGTCGAGCGCGGCTTCCCCGGCTTCAGCAGCGAGTCGCTGCACGGAAAGCTCGGAGTGCGCGCCGGCAACACCGGCATCCTGACCTTCTCCGATTGCGAGGTCCCCATTGCCAACCGGGTCGGCGAGGAGGGGGAGGGGTTCACGATCGCCATGAGCGCCATCGACCAGGGTCGCTACACCGTTGCAGCGGGGTCGGTGGGCCTGGCACAGGCGTGTCTGGACGCATCGGTCCAGTACGCGCATGAGCGCAAGGCGTTCGGCGAGGAGATCGGGCGGCACCAGCTCGTGAAGCAGATGCTCTCCAAGATGTACGCCGGCATCGAGGCGGGGCGGCTGCTCGTCTTCAAGGCTGGCTGGAAGAAGAACCGCGGCGAGCGCAACACGCGCGAGACGGGCCTCGCCAAATGGTTCACCACCGACCATGCCGTGCAGAGCGCGCTCGATGCGATCCAGATCCACGGCGCCTACGGCTACAGCGACGAATACCCGGTAGAGCGCTACCTGCGCAACAGCAAGGGCTCGGTGATCTACGAGGGAACGTCGCAGATCCATACCCTGATGCAGGCCGACTACCTGCTCGGCTACCGGCAGGATCACGCCTTGCGCATGCCGCAGCCGCCGTTCGATGGGGAGATGTAGCGCTAAGTCACGAGACGGTCGAGGCGGTCCGCGCTCTTGGTCAGCGCCAGAATGATGATGAAGGTCGCTGGCAGGATCAGGAACAGCAGAGCAATCTCGGGGGCCGAGTAGGCGACCGCCCACGGGTCGATGGGCCGTGGCGGGCAGGGCGAAGGAACGCAAGGTCGTCCACCGGGCAGCCCCACTATGCCGATCAACCACCAGAAGGCGATTGGCAGCAGGGCGGGGATAACCAGGATGCGCCGTGTCCAATCACCCTGCCGCCACACAGCTCCGGCCCCCACGACGGCGGAGGCCGTCGCGCCGCTCACGATCAATGCCTCTGCGATACCAATCCAGGGCAGCCTTCCAGTCCAGTAGGCGTCGATCAGCGAGTGACCGGGATTGGCCAGCGCCTCCACGACGCAGTAGACGCCAAGGACGACGAACCCTGCGAGGAGCCACGCAAGCGCCGCGCGCGGCGCCCAGACCACCAGGCGTGACCCGCCGGACTCGCGCATGGGCGGCACTATACTCGCGGCAATGAGCCGCGCCGTGGAGCTGAGCCTGGGCGTGATGCTGCTCCTCATCGGGCTGCTGGTGCTCGCAAGCCAGCCGCTGGGCAACTGGTTCTCCGGCCTGGGCATCAGCAAGGAGCTGCTCGCTTGGTGGCCGGCCGTCGTGGTGGTCCTCTCCGGCTTCTTTCTTGTGCCGGCTGCCTTCCCGGGTCCGAACCGTCGGCTGCGCGCCGGCATGGTGATCCCCGGCGCGTTTCTGGCAGGGGTCGGCGGCGCGCTGCTCTACACCAGCCTCAACGACCGATGGGATGCATGGTTCTACCTCTGGACGGTGATCCCGTTTTCGATCGGCATCGGCCTCTATGCAGCCGGCTGGATCGCCGACTTGCCGGCCTTCAAGTGGATCGGCTCGGGGATGGCGGTCGGGGCGGCGATTGCCTACCTGGCCTTCGCGACGGCCTTTGGCGGGGAGACCTTCCGGCTCGTCGGCGCGGTTGCGATCATCGTGCTGGGCCTGGCGCTGGTGGCGGGAGGGCTGGCCGAGCGGCTGAGCCGCAAGGGGAGCGGCTAGGCGGGGATCGACTGGCTAGAAGAGATGCGGCAGGACTGTCGCCGCCACCAGCGACCCGACAACACCCGCGAGTATCCCGCGCTGCAGGCGTGTCAGGGCCCCCGCCGCGAGCCCACCGACCACCGTCCCGGACAGCACGCCTGCGAGCCCTGCCACTGAGCCGCCAACCGCGTGGGCCAGGGTCGGCGACGCCGATCCAATCTGCCGCTCGCCGGCCATCACTGCCCCGGCCATGACGATGAGCAGGGCTCCCAGCAAGCCGGCTCCCAGGGTGCCGGTGATCGCCCGAGCCCGCCCGATCTGAGTTCCGCCCGCGGCCGCTGCGCCAATCACCAGCGCCAATGCCACCGCCCAGGTCCCGACCATCGGCTGGTCGCTGGCACGAGGTGCCGCGAACGCGAACCAGGCGAATGTCACAACTGGGGCGGCGAGCATCCCGAGCGCGGCGACCCAGGTGAGCGGCCGCGTCCAGTCCTCCGGGTCCTCGGGCGGGACCACCGTGCCCAGCCGGACGCTGACCGGGACCAGCTCATCGGTATCCGGCGGCGAGGACTTGGTCACGTGGGGACGGCCTCGCCCACCTCGCGCAGGCTGGGCACCGTGGCGAGCCGAAGTCCCAGGATCCGGGCGCCGAGCTCGCGGACCATCCAGCCTGCCTCCGCCTGCCGCTCCCGCTGGCCCGGCTCGAGCGCGCGCGTGGCCAGGGCGAGCAGCTCGCGAGCGGCGCTCGGAGTGTCCAGGTCGTTGTCCATGGCCATCAGGAACCGCGCCCGATGCTCGGCGACGGCCGGGCTGAGCGTGCGCGGGTCGGCCGCGGCAGGCGCCAGCGGCTCGATCTGCTCGGCAACCAGGCTGGCGCTGCGCAGCTGAGCGGCATCGATCGCCGCCGCCTCGAGATCGGCCTCGTGGAATTCGAGCTCGCCTCGATAGTGGTGGCTGACCATGTAGAGCCGGATGGCGTCGCCGCTGTACGAGTGCAGCAGGTCGCGCACCAGGACCAGGTTGCCGAGCGACTTGCTCATCTTCTCGTCCTGGTAGCGGAGCATGCCGACGTGCATCCACCACTCGACGAACGGGCGCTCGCCGGTCGCCCCCTCGGTCTGAGCGATCTCCGACTCGTGGTGCGGGAAGGCCAGGTCGCCGCCCCCGCCATGGATCTCGAAGCGGTTGCCAAGGTAAGCCGTGCTCATGGCCGAGCACTCGATGTGCCATCCCGGCCGGCCTGGCCCCCAAGGCGAGTCCCACGACGGCTCGTCGGGGAGCGAGGGCTGCCACAGCACGAAGTCGAGTAGATCGCGGCGTCCGGGCAACTCAGGGCGGCTGCCGCGCTCGAGCGCGAGTGGCAGCATCTCCTCGCGCGTCAGCTTCGAGAGCTCGCCATACGAGCGCCAGCTGGCGACGCTGAAGTAGACGTGCCCCTCTGCGGCGTAGGCATGGCCGCGGGCCATGAGCCTGTCGATCAGGCCGATCATGTGCGGGATGTGCTGGGACGCCCGCGGGAAGTGATCTGGCGGCAGCCAGTTGAGCGCCGCCATCTCGGTCAGGAAGGTGGTCACGTTGCGGTTGCCCAGGTCCAGGTAGTTCTCGCCCAGCTCGCGCGCCCTGCGCAGCATGTCGTCGTCAACATCGGTCAGGTTCTGGACGTAGACCACCCTGTGACCGAGGTACTCAAGGTACCGATGCAGGACGTCAAAGGATAGGTAAGTGAAGGCGTGCCCGATGTGGCCGGTGTCATAGGGGGTGACGCCACATACGTACAGGCCGACCGGACCCGGACCGATGGGGGCGAACGGCACGAGCTCGCCACGGCGCGCATCGAACAGGCGGAGGGTCACGGCGCGGATTCTAGGCGCTGGTAGAATCGGCGCACCGACCCCCTGTGAGGTCTGACGCACGCCAACCGTAGGGGAGCTGAGGCCATGTGGGACGTACTGCGCTGGTTCGCCGTCTTCGTCCTCGCCGTGTTCGTGCTGGTGGCCGGGCTGTACTGGGTGCTCGGCAAGCCGCTGCCGTTTCCCCAGCTCTTCTGATCGCTACCAGAGCGCCGGCTTGGTGCTCATCAGGAAGCCGATCAACCCCGTGGCGACCGCCATCGCATACGCCATGTAACGAACCCGCCTGGCCCGATGCCGCCAGGCCGGGGAGTCAGGCTCCGACAGGCGCGCCAGACGGCGCAGGTTGGGTCGCGAGACAAAGACCGCCAAAAGCAGGTTTGCTGCGTAGACGGTCAGGGCGACGAGCAGCCAGGGCTTGGCCAGGATCTCGGTCCCCAGGCTGATCACCAGGCCGGCGCCAGTCAGCGCCAATCCGACCGCGATTGCCACGCTGCCAGTTCCCTGCAGGCTCATCAGGAATCGGGTCGCGGTGCTCGGTGGGTCGGAGCCCGCCCGCAGGAGGAACGGCAGGATCAGGCTTGGCGCCAGGAGCGAGACCGCGAGCGCCACATGCGCGATCAGCAGGACGGGGAACCAGTTCAACGCAGCCTCGGCCTCGTGGATTGGGCCGTACCTTACCCTGCGGCGCGTCGATCCGGCCTTCGCGACCGGCTAGGATCCGTGCATGCGCTTCCTCGACGCTGAACAGGTCACGGCGGCCGCCCCGATGCCGCAACTGCTGGATGCCATCGACGCCGCATACCGCGACGTGGCGGCGGGGCGGGACCGCTCGCCGATCCGCACCCGCACCTCGATCGGCGAGGGGGACATGATCCTGATGCCGGGATGGCGCGAGGGCGGGGAGCGGGCATCGGTCAAGCTGGTGACCTACATGGCCGGCAACGCCGCCCACGGCCTGCCCACGATTCACGCGGTGGTGGTCGTCTTCGACGCGGCCTCGGGCGAGCCACTCGCCGTCCTGGATGGCACCCGGCTGACCGCCATGCGCACAGGAGCCGCCTCGGGTGTCGGCACGCGACTGCTGGCACGTCTTGACGCGCGGGTGTTGACCCTGTTCGGCGTCGGTGCCCAGGCCGCCTGGCAGGTCCGGGCCGTGATGGCCGCCAGGCCGATCACCGAGCTGCGCGTCTTCGCCCGGACGCCGGGCGCCCGTGAGGCCTTCGCAGCCGCGATGGCCCAGGAGCTCAGTCCGCTGGTCCAGGTGCAGGCCGCGGAATCGGCCGAGCAGGCGGTCCGTGGCGCTGACGTCATCTGCTGCGCAACCACGTCCTCGGAGCCGATCTTCTCGGCCGGCTGGGTGTCGCCCGGGACTCATGTCAACGCGGTCGGCAGCTTCCGGCTTGGGATGGTCGAGCTGCCGCCGCAGCTCTTCGCTCACGCGTCGCTGGTCGCCGTCGACTCTCGCGAGGCCGCCCTCGAAGAGGCGGGCGACCTGGTCGCGGCCGTCGAGGCCGGGCTGCTGGCGCCCGATGCCTTCGTGGAGATCGGCGGCATCGGCTCCGCGTGGGCGTCCACCCGCGATCCCGTGGCGATCACCGTCTTCAAGAGCGTGGGCCTGGCGATCCAGGACGTGGCGACCGCCGAACTGGTCCTGGCGAACGCATCGCGCGCGGAGGGCGAGGTCTAGAAGCCAGGCGCCAGGAACCGGACGGCGAGCCCGACATCGTCCCGGAGACCGCGCACCAGGGCGGCGAGCAGTCGTTCGGCTGCCGGTCCCCACTGCGCATGGAAGCTGGTCAATCGCGAGTCGGGTGTGTCGACCTGTGTGACGAAGCCGGCGACATCGGTCGCCGCGTTATTCGACGATGTTTCGATCCACCCCCAGGCGTGTTCCAGCCATTGCGGATTTCGGCTCCGCACAGCCGACCCAAGCTCCCAAGTCTGCAGCGCCCCTGCGGTTGGATCCACCGAGCCCGCCTCGACGATCACGGGTGGGGGGTCGGCCGGGGGCGGGGGTGGCGGGATCGCGGCGCTCACCACCCCGGCCTGCCCACCGCCGGGGAGCACTTGCCCAGGTGGAGGCGTGGGGAGCGGCGTCGGCGTCGGGGCGGGCGTTACCCGTGGGGTCGGGACCGCGGTCGGCGCCGGAGTGGCTGTGGGTGCTGCGGTGACGGCCGGCGTTGGAATCGGGGTCGGCGCTGACGCGGCCGGCGTCGAGGTGGGGGCGACGGTCGGCGTTGGGGTCTGGCTCGAGGTGGGGATCGGCGTGGGCGTCGGCGCGGGCGTTGGCGTCGGACTGGGCCCGGGCGCATCGGTCACGGTGATTCCGGCGTAGTAGACCGACATGATCTCCGCCGCGGTCTTGCCGGCCAGGCCGCAGGCCTGCGTGCCCCACTGGTACAGCTTCCAGCCGTTGGCGTTGGCCCCGCATGCTTCTTGCGCGATTCCTGCGTTGTAGTAGGTCGGGAAGACGGACCCGCTTTTGAGCACACG
>JBDTQD010000077.1:0-6007 GCA_039932375.1 Chloroflexota bacterium
TCCCACGCGTGGATGAAGCACAGGACAGAGGAGTTGGTACCGCATACCGGATTCGAACCGGTGATCTCCGCCTTGAGAGGGCGGTGTCCTAGGCCTCTAGACGAATGCGGCACGGTCGTCGGCGGGACGGGGCGGAGTATAGCAAGGGCCTAGCGCGGCCCCAAACGGGAACCTAGCGAGCAGTCGCTCCCGCAAGTGCCGTCACCATCACGTGGCGCCGCTCCTCGAGCCAGCCAAGGACCGAGCCGGCCACCTGCGGCCAGGTCTCGGAGCCCATCACCAGCCCGAAGTGCGACGCTCCCGGGAAATACTCATAGGTGGCACCCAGCAGGTCCGCGGTGCGGCGCGCCTCGGATGGGTGGACCACGTCGTCCATGCCCGCCCCGATGACCAGGGTCGGCACTGTGATCCGCTCCGCTTCGACGGGAACGCCCAGCATCCGCTCGCGGCGCGCGCTGCCCGACTCGAGCGCCCCTGCCAGCATCTCCTGCATCTTCTCGAGCTCGCCGTCGGCCATGTCCGGCATCGCCTCGCGCAGCTTGTCCCAGGGCTGGATCCAGCCCCACCAGGTCGCGTCGTAGATATCCGGCACCAGCTTCAGCTCGTGCTCGATCGGACGTCGTGGGAGGGCCGCGGCCGGCGGCGAGGGGGCCAGCAGGACGAGTCCCAGCACCCGGTTGTGCTCCGCGTAGAGCATGGCTGCCAGGGCGCCGATCCCCCAGCCGATGATCACGGGCGGGCGCCCCAGTTGACGGACCGCCACCCCAATGTCGGATGCATAGTCGCGCATCCGCGTCTCGCCCAGCTCGGCCAGGTCGGAGGTGTAGTGGCCGCGCAGGTTCATGGCGTGGGCTTCCCAGCCACGCTCGGCGAAGTAGGCGCCGAAGGCGGACCACAGCCAGGAGCCGGTGAGCGCTCCATGGACCAGCAGGAGGGGTGGCTTGCGGCTGCGCCGCTCGGGCTGCTGCGTCTCGACGTAGATCCCCTCGGGATCGATGTAGACCTCGTCGCGCTTGATGGCCTGGACCACGCTGCTAGTCGCCCTCCAGTGGGTAGAAGACCAAGCCGGTCAGCAGCTTGGGATAGAAGTACGTCGACTTCTGGGGCATAACGTCGCCGGCGCTGGCCACCGCGGCCAGCTGTTCGAGTCGGGTGGGACGAACCAGGATCGCAGCCTTCGCCTCGCCGCTCGCCACGGCGCGAATGGCATCAGCCTCGGTCCTAGTGTAGGCGAGCGCGTCGCCGGTGGCGACCCTGGCTGGGTCGATCCCCAACCGATCCTCGAGGACGGCGGCATGCAGGATGGCCAGGTCCAGCCGGCGCACGACGCTGCTCATTCGCTCCCGGCGCATGCGGTCGTCGGCCGCATCGGCGTCCCCGACCAGCAAGTAGCCCTCGTTCCCGGGAAGCACCAGCCCGAAGACTGGTTGCTCAGCTGTTGGGAGCTCCGCGAGCCGTTCGGGGAGCTCCTCCGGAGCCACCTCGACCGCGTGCCAGATCGGGCCGGGATCGCGGACGAGTTCGCGGAGCGCCTCTGGATCGACGTCCAGGATAAGCCGATGGGTGGCCTGGATCTCGAGCTCCTCGCGCTCGGCGTTGACCAGGACCACCATCGCCCAGTCGGCGCCCAGAGCGCCGGACGGCGCATCCGCCCACTGCGGATCCGAGCGGACCTCGGCCTGGTAGGCAAGCGCCGTCTCATACCGATGGTGCCCATCGGCGATGAACAGTTGCTGGCGCCCCAGGTGGTTCAGCAACCGCCTTTCCGGCTCCACGGCGGCGACGGAATGAAGCAGCCCGTCGCCGTCGCGCGCCCGCCATTCATCGGTCCAGGGCAGACCCATCATGTGTTCGTAGCGGGCCGAGCGGTCGAAGTAGATCGCCAGGATCGGCGACAGCTGGGTACGCGTCGTTCGCAGCAGTGACAACCGATCCGCCTTCGGGCCCGCCAGGGTGTGCTCATGGGCCCGCACCCCAGCCCCGAACGGCTCGAGCAGGAGTCTCGCCAGCGCGCCCTGCACGGCAGGCTCGTCCGGTGCCGACGGTCGCGCGTGACGGTAGTAATAGACCGATTCCTCCTCGCGTCGCTCGAGCGTCCCATCGGCCTGCCAGGCGGCCAGCGCTGCGGCGGCCCCGGCATGTGGATCCGGCTCGGCCGAGAGCTCCAGGCGGACGGCATTCCGAGGGTGGACTGCCAGCAGCTCGACCTGCTGGGCGGGCGTGATGACGTCGTACGGCGGGCAGACGACGTCGGTGAGGTCGGCGATTCGCATTCCGGCCGGAGCGGTGGCGGCAAATCGCTCCAGCGCGTAGCCGAGCCCGCGAAACGGGCGGAGGGTGGGCATGCACGGAGTGTACCGATCCCGCGTCTACACTCCGTTCAGTGCGCTGAAACTGGCGAGTGGCCCCCCGCGTCTACAGTCCAGACCATTCCAGTCCCCGATCCGCGAGGTCCGATGACGAACCGCCCCGGCCGCATGGCTCGCTTCGCCGCTGCCGCGTTCCTGGCCGCGCTGATCCTGCCTGCCGTCGCGGGTTCGGCGGGCGCCGCCGACTCGGTCACGTTGCAGGCCCGAGCCCTGGTCGGGGGACGCTTCGTGACGAACGGCTGGCTCGCTCTCTCGGTGACCATCTCCAATGACGGCCCGCCGACCACGGGCTACATCGCCACCGACGGCGAGGACGGGACGGTGCGGCGCCTCGTGGAGCTTCCCGCGGGGGCGCACAAGCAGGTTGCGCTGTACGTCCGCCCGGCCGCATTCGTCCGCTCCGTCGCGGTTCGCTGGGAGCCGTCTCAGGGCACCTCCAAAGTTTCGGCGATTGCCAACGTCAAGGTCCTGGAGCGCACCAGCGGCCACGTGGCGGTCGTGGGCGATGGCGGCGGACATCTCCGCCCGCAACTGGTGGCTCGCGGCGCCGGCTTCCCGGAGCCCATCCCGCTGGCCGCGGTAGATCTGCCAGACCGGCCCGAGCCGATGCGCGGCATCGGCACCATCCTGTGGGCCGCCGACTCGAGCTCATTGACCGAACTGCAGCGTCGTTCGCTCGAGCGCTGGGTGGCGGCCGGTGGCCAGCTGCTGGTGATCGGCGGCCCCGATTGGCAGGCTCGCACGGCGGCGTTCGATGCCCTGCTGCCGGTCTTCGGGCTCGCGTCGGTGGACGGGACCAATGCGACCGCTCTAGCAACGTGGGCAGGGGCGAAAGCGCCCGACGGGACAAGGTCGCTCACCGCCTCGCTCGGTGACCTGCGGGCGGGCGCTATCTCGCTCCTTAACGACGGCGCGGGCAGGACCCTGCTGGCGGCGATCAGCCGCGGAGCCGGGCGCGTAGGCTTCGTGGCGATCGACCTGGCAACGGCGCCGTTCCGCGCATGGGCCGGCTCGTCCCTGATCTGGGCGAGGCTGCTCCCCGACGACCGGATCGCCGACCAGTGGAGCGGGAGCGTGGCGATCGACGAGAGCATGGCGAACAACATCACCCAGGCACTCGCCAACCTGCCCTCGCTCTCGGTCCCCCCGGCCGAGCTGCTGCTGGGCGTCATCGTCGGTTACATCCTCCTCATTGGCCCCTTGAGCTACCTGGTCCTGCGGCGAATCGACCGCCGCGAGCTGGCCTGGGTGGTCGCCCCGATCCTGGTGTTCGTCTTCTCGGGGGTCTCGTACGGTGTCGGCGCCTCGATGAAGGGGAGCCAGATCATCGTCAACCAGATCGCGGTGGTGCGCAGCTCGACCGACGGCACGGCCGCATCGGTGTCGGCGTACGCCGGCATCTTCAGTCCCACGCGCGCGATTTATGATCTGACTGTGCGCGGCGACGCGCTCCTCTCGGCAGCGGCGACCAACGTGGACCCGACCACCGGCGTGCAGGTCGCCAACTACACCACCGAGCAGGGCGATCCGGCGCGCCTGCGCGGCCTGGCGGTGAGCGTCTTCGGCCTCCAGTCGGTGCGTGCCGAGGCGGTCATTCCGTACACGCCATCGCTGCGTGTCACCTGGTCGGTGACAACCTCAGGCATCGAGGGTCGCGTCACCAACGAGGGCGCCAAGCCGATGCAGGACGTGGCCGTGATCAGCCCTACCGGAGGCGTGCGAGTCGGGGACCTGGCTCCCGGCGCATCGAAGAGCTTCACGATGACGTTGCGCAACGTGACCGGCATCTCGGCCTCCCAGCAGGTCTACGGCAACGTCGGATTCGACGCCACCTCGGCTGCGGCGCGGCGGATCGTCGTGCGCAGCCAGGTGATCGACGCGCTGGTCGGCTATGGCGGCAACGGGGGCTTCCCGGGAAAGTTGGGTGGCGTGGCGGGAGGGATCGACCGCGGGCCGTTCGTCATCGGCTGGCAGACGGACCAGACGCCCCTCGAGGTCGACCTCGACGGCCAGCAGATCCAGCGCTACGCGCAGTCGGTCGAGGTGCTCTCCGGGCAGCCGGCGCTCGGCCCGGGAACGGTGGCCGTGCGCTCGTCCCAGATGAACACCGAGGTGGTCTCGACCGCAGGCGATGCATCGCAGCCGGAGCCCGGCGTTGTCTCCCTCGGCGACGGCGAGGCGACCTACCGGATCAGCCTGCCATTGGAGGCGACCGGCATCGTGCCGAGCAAGGTCACGATCATCACCGCCAGCGACCCGAGCACGATCTTCTTCGACCAGGAGAACGTTGCAGCGTTCCTGCCGGCCGGCTTCCGCGTGGCGGTCTACGACGCTGTCGCCACCGATTGGGTCGACCTCGGCGACCTCTCCCAGCAGAGCCGCTTCGACGCCGCGGACCCGACCCACCTGTTCGACGCCGCGGGCCGCATGCTGGTGCGGATCACCGGCTCGGGATTGCCGAAGGACGTCGGCCAGGTCCCGGTCTTCGCCGGCGCATCAGTGACGGGAGTCCTCGCCCGATGACCCCCATCATCGAGACCCGCGGTCTCGTCAAGCGCTATGACGGCGAGCCAGCCGTGGCGGGCATCGACCTGGTGATCGGGTCTGGCGAGATCTACGGGCTGGTCGGCCCCAACGGCGCCGGCAAGACGACAATCATGCGGATCCTGGCCACGCTTCTGGCGCCGACCGCCGGGGAGGCACTGGTCGCCGGCATCGACGTGACCGCCGACCCTGTCGAGGTCCGGCGCCGCATCGGCTACATGCCCGACTTCTACGGGATCTACGACGACCTGCGGGTGTGGGAGTACCTCGACTTCTTTGCCCGCTGCTACTCGGTGCCGGCCGGGCGGCGGGCAGGGATGATCGGCGAGCTGCTGGAGATTGTCGGCCTGGGCGACAGGCGCGAGGCGTACGTGGAATCGCTGTCGCGCGGCATGCGGCAGCGCCTCTGCCTGGCGCACACGCTGGTGCATGACCCGCTGCTGCTGATCCTGGACGAGCCGGCCTCGGGGCTCGATCCACGTGCGCGCGTCGAGATGCGCGAGATCCTGCGCGAGCTGCGCCGAATGGGCAAGACGATCCTGGTCAGCAGCCACATCCTGACCGAGGTCGGCGAGCTGTGCACCTCGGTCGGGATCATCGATCGTGGCAGGCTGCTGCGCTCAGGCCAGATCGCCGACATCGAGCGATCGCTGCGGGCCACGGCGCTGCTGCGGATCGACGTCATCTCCGATTCCGAGGCCGCCATCGCCTGGCTGGGAACCGATCCACGGGTCGGCGACGTCCTTGCGGTGAGCAGCGACGCGCCGATGACTCGGCTGGAGGTTCCATTCGACGGGCCGCCCGATGAGCAGGCAGCTCTGCTGCGGCGCATGATCGAGGCCGGCCACACGGTGAGCGGCTTCAGCCAGGCGACGAGCGACCTGGAAGAGATCTTCCTCAAGGTGACCGGCCACGACGAGGAGACGGCGGCATGACGACGACGACCCTCCCCCGGCGACGCCTCCCACTGCTGCGCGAGTTCGGCTCGTCGGTGGCGACGATCATGTCCAAGGAGCTCCGCTCCCGGTTCCGCGGGCGCCGCGCCTTCGTGGTGCTGACCATCTACCTCGGCGCGCTGGCCCTGATCGCGTACG
>JBDTQD010000078.1:0-5931 GCA_039932375.1 Chloroflexota bacterium
GCCGCGCGGCGACGGGGCATCGGCGAGGTCGAGGACGAGGAGGTCGATGAGGCGGGTGCGGGCCAGCCAGCCGGCCAGCTCCACCGCCTCGGCGGGGTCGGCGGGGCGGACGACCAGCAGCCACTCCAGCGAGACCCCCAGCCGGGCGGCGGTCGCCGGGTCGAAGCGTCCGGCGGGGTCGAGCCAGGCGACCAGCCCCCCAGAAGTCTGGCAGGCGACTAGCGATCCGAGCGCCAGGCTGGTGGCGCCGGCCCCGGCCGGGGCATCGAGCAGGGCCAGGGCGCCGCGTGGCCAGCCGCCGATGCGCAGCGCCGCGTCGAGCCGGGGCTGGCCGGTGGAAAGGGGGTCGGCGGCGACCATCGGTCCGGGGTCCGCACCCTGCCGCAGACCATGCGAGCGCAGCGCTTCGAGGAGCTCGTGGAGGGGTCGGATGGGCCGGGCAGCATCGGTCATGGCCCAACCGATGATAGAACAGATGTTCTAGTTTGTGAAGCCCCTCGGGGCCGCTGATATACTCGGCCGGCTCTGGGGATGTAGCTCAGTTGGGAGAGCACTGCGTTCGCATCGCAGGGGTCAGGGGTTCGAGTCCCCTCATCTCCACCACTCCATCCGGTAAGCGATCGGGTAAGCGCGCGAACACCGGGGAGGAACCCAGATGACCACCGACCCAAGCCTGAGGCCGGACGGATACCTCGGCACCGAGCAGGGCGTCGACCGGCTGCTGAGTGACCTGCGCGTGATGTCCGGCGCGGGCATTGAACGCGCCGCCTGGGGTTGGGACCGACACGAGGACCCCAGGGCACTCGCCCGATTCCGCGAGGCCGAACGTGCGGCGATGCAAGTCCTCGAGGCTGCCGAGCTGGGCGAGAAGTGGGACGAGCTGAAGAACGAGATCCTGACCTTAACCGAGGGTCGCGGATCGCTCGTCGCCTGGGCGGCCGAACATGGAATGCAGGCCATCGGGCCGAGCAGGCGGCGTGGCTCCTGCCCGATGTGCCCGCGGAGCCTGCTCCCTAAGAGACCACACCTCGACCGCATCGAAATCCAGCTGGACGTCGATGAGCATCAGCTCGGGGGCGATATCGGTCGACAGCGCTCAAGCCGAGGGCGTTTGCTCTGGCGAGGCCGACTCGGTCTCCAGTAGATCATCGAACAGGGCGCGGTAGTGCACCATTGCCTGGCGTAGGTCCTCTGTCTCAACACCGCCCGTCGCATGGCGCTCGGCGATGCTGTGTGCGGCCCGGTACTCATCGACTAATTTCGGGTGATCGACCGAGATGTCCACAGCTCGTTGCTCGAAGTCGACCGTCGGATAGCCGCGCGCCCGCATGACGTCCTGGACCAGCAGATCGGCCTGCGATATGGCCGCTGCAGGGTCATCCACGAAGTGGGCCTGACTCTCTTTCCAGCTCGCGAGGTACCGATCGCGCTCGGCAGGCGCCAACGCCCGGATCTCGAAGCCCTTGACCCGCTCGCGGCGCGCGTCGAGTTCCCGCTCCCCTTCGCGTTGGTCCCCCGCCGACTCCACCGTGCGCTGATATTCGGGACCGTATTGCTCCGTCAGCCGCAGGGTGCGCTGCCGTCGAACCCCGATCCAAATGACGCTGACCACCACGAGGGCCGCCACCACGATGACGGCGATCTGCCAAGTTTGCATGCTGCCTCCTTATCAGACGGGCATGTTGCCCGACCCGCACACGCCAGCGCCTTGAGCTCGCGAACCGATTACTGCTCCTGCGCACGCCGCAAGTCTTATCGGTTGCGATCGACCTTGTCGCGGATCGAGCCCTTGGCTTTGCCGATCGTCTTCTCGATTTTGCCCTTGACCTGATCGAGTTTGCCCGAGACTTCGGTGGAGCGATCGCCGGTGACCTTGCCCACCTTCTCCTTGACCATGCCTTTGGCCTGGTCAAACTCACCCCGTGTCCGATCCCCAGCCATTCGCTTCACCTCCAGCTACCGATAATGGATGGCGCTGGCCTCCCATCCTGGGCGTGCCCCTATCCGCCGCCGAAGCGTCCGCGCCCAAAGTATCCGAGCAGTGCCAGCACGACCAGCACGACGATCACGATGAAGAGCCAGTTGGGCATGACCAAATTCCCTTTCCCAATCGGTCGGCAGGCGATCCAGCGCCTCCGCTGTTCGCGAGTGTACGCGCCTTCCCGACGTGTGAGGATCCGCGTCAACTACTGTGAGACACGGACCACCTGCAACCAGGCGCATCGCTACGCGAAAGGTGCGTCGGCAGCCTCCGATCACCTGGCCGAACCTACATCCCCGGGAGGGTGAACTCCCCTTGGGTGACCTCGGCTGATGGCGGCGGGCTGAAGGTCACCGCCTCGTCGAACTTGCTGAAGCTCAGCTTTGCGCTGAACGTCCCCACCGTGTCGCTGCTGACGCTGGTGCCGACTTCTGTCAGCCACAGCTTCTCGCGATCGAAGAGCAGATTGAGCACCACCGCATCGCCGAACACCGTCGATGGATCGAGTGATGCGACGGCGCCGGCACCGGCCATCAACGCAGAAGGGACGGTCACGCTGACCTGGTAGCACTTGCGGTCACCGCAGTCGACGTCCGCAAGCTTCTTCGTGACCACCCCGTCCTTCTTGAGGAAGGCGCTCACCTCGTCGACCATCTTCTGCGGGTCGATCGACGCGGCCGGCGAGCCGCTCGCGGCGACCTTGGCCGTCGTCTGGTGCGACCATTTCTTGCCGGTCATGCTGGTCTTGACGTAGAGGTCCTTGCCGATAACGAGCACGTCGGCGGTCAGCCCAAGGAAGGCCGGTACGGCGAGGGTGAGGTGCACGTTCTTGGCGGCGACATCGATATCGGCCTCCATGCTGGTCGAGTTGAGGCTGAACGAAGCCCCCGAATTCGGCACGGTGATGGTTCCGTCCAGGGCGAGCGACATGTGGAAGCTCTTCAGGGCGATCGTTGCGTCGAGCCCCTTGGTGATGATGTCAGTTGGGCTGGTGAGCGACGGCGCGGCGCTCTGGCAGGCCGTGAGCACGGCGACCAATGCGACCAACACGGGTGCGAGTCTGCGGAGCACGGAGCCCCCTCCTGCGAATGATTTCGCCAGCAGGATACCGCGATACGGCCGGGCACCAGCGTAGACCGATGGTCCTGGGCCGGTCGCCGAGCCGACGAGCGGCCCGGTCGACTACCGTAGGACCGATGCGTCGCGTGCAACGAACCGCCCAGATCACAGCCACTCCGGCGGAGGTCTACGCCTTCCTGACGGAGCCCGCCAACCTGCCGAGATGGCAGGCGGGGATCATCTCCGCCGAGCGCACCTCTCCCCCGCCGACGGTGGTCGGCTCGACCGCACGGGTGGTGCTGGAGCTGATGGGCCAGCAGGTCGCGGCCGAGATCACGGTCCGGGAGGCCGTTCCGGACAAGCGGCTGGCTATGGCAACCAGCGTCAGCGGGATCGGCGTCGTGGCAACCCTCGACCTGGCGGCGCGCGACGGCGGGACGGAGATCACGCTCGCCTCCGAGGTGCGAGCCGAGAACATCTTCATGGCGCCGATCGAGGGATTGGTCACCAGCTCCGCAGAGCGGGATTTGGATGCCAGCCTGGCCCGATTGCAGGCCGCCATCGCCGAAGCATGAGGGTGCCCTAGCGGCGCATGGACGAGATCGTGTCCTCCACCGACACCCACGCCTCGGATAGCATCGGCACGGGCCCGCCGTAGACGCGGAAGGAATCGACCAACAGGAGCGCCAACAGCACGACCTCGATCCCCTTCGCGAGGTATGCCATGTCGTAGCGCGGGCCCATCAACATCCAGCCGAGGATGGTGGCCAGCGCAAAGCCGAACAGGCCGAGCCTCGGCAGCCAGCTGAAGCGAACGATGAGCGGCATGGTCGCGGCCGCTCCCACGACGATCGCGATCGCCAGGGCGACGTAGCCGAGCGCGTTCAGCGTGAAGAGCATTCCGCCGAGCGTGGAGTGGATGTAGGCAGTCGCAAGGGTCAGGGCGACGATCGCGGCTGTGAGGACGATCGCATACGCGCTGCTGCCTCCACGGCTGTGCTCGCGAGCGGGAGAGATGGACACCTCAGACCTCCTCGTGAACGATTGGGCGACCGATGCCACCGCGCGACGACAGGGCAGCAGGGGCCAATACGATTCATCTTGTCAATATATGACTCGTGTCAATAGGCTTTCGCGCACTGACCTGCTCCAGAATAGAGGCGAAACAGACCCTGCGCTATACTCCCGCCCGAACGCGATGACGCGGGAGCAGTAGGCGTCCGCCTCGGTCCGCAGCGAGCCGGAATGGTGCAAGCCGGCGACCCGAGGAGCGCGGAACTCGCCCGTCGAGCAGCCGGTTCACCCCGGCCGGGATGGCGTCCGATAGCAGCGCCGAAGAGTGGACCGATCGTGGGGTTGTAGCTCAGCTGGGAGAGCACCTGCATGGCATGCAGGGGGTCGGGGGTTCGAGTCCCCCCAGCTCCACCAACCCATCGGTCAAGTCAGCGTGGTACCGCGAAGGCCCCCTTCGTCCTGACGATGCGGGGGCTTTGTCATACCTGTCAAGGTACAGACCGATGAGGATGGCGTGGCCAGCATGACGATCGCACCCAACCAGCCACGGACGGCCGCCGACGGCCGCCGCTGGACGCTGCGCCCCGCCCGCCCGACCGATGCCCGAGCACTCGCCGCACTCTTCGCGGCAGTGCGACTCGAGGGGCGCTGGCTGGTGACGCCGCCGTCTGCGTTAAGCCAGCCATCCGAGGCCTTCTACATCGGCGAGATGATCCGCGATGCGAGCAACCTGGCCCTCGTCGCAGAGGCAGACGGCGAGGTGGTCGGCAACGTGCTGGTCGGCGTCGAGCGGAGCGTGGTGAGCGACCATCTCGGCACGTTGTCGATCTGCGTCGCCGACGGCTGGCGCGAGGTCGGGATCGGCTCCGCGCTGGTCGCCGGAGCGCAGGACTGGGCTCGCCAGCAGGGGCTCGCCAAGGTCGCGCTGGGGGTCTTCCCGGATAACGCGAGGGCGATCGCGGTCTACGAGCACGCCGGCTTCGAGCGCGAGGGGCTGCGCCGCCGGCAGTACCGGGTCCCCGGCGGCGAGTATCGCGACGAGCTGCTCATGGCCTGGTTCCCCCAGGACCTGCCGTGAGCACGATTGACGTTGCGCGTGCACGAGGCTTCGACGCCTGGGCCGACGAGTACGACCGTTTCCGGCCCGGATATCCCGACGAGCTGTTTGAGACGATCGAGTCGCGACTCCGGCTGTCGCCGCAGCCGCTGGTCGTCGACCTGGGGGCAGGGACCGGTCGCGCCAGCCTGGCGATGGCAGCGCGGGGTTGGCGCGTCACGGCCGTAGAGCCGGGCAAGCCGATGCTGGAGGTGCTGCGCGAGCGCGCATCGGACGAGGGGCTCCTGGTATCGACCATCCAGGCAAGCGCCGAAAAGACCGGGATGGACCCGGCATCGGTCGACGTCGTGACCGCAGCGCAGGCGTTCCACTGGTTCGACAAGGAGCCGGCGATGGCCGAGATCGCTCGCATCCTGCGGCCAGGCGGTGGGCTGGCGCTCTTCTGGAATGTCCGCGACGGAGCGCGTTCGCCATTCCTGGCCGATTACGCGGACCTGCTGCAGCGCTCGACCATGAGCGCCGACGACCCCGGGATCGGGAAGTACGAGTCGACAGGCAAGAACGAAACGCGACGGGCACTGGAGGCGGCATCTGGCTTCGAGCCCGCGGAGCTGGTCGAGCTGCACCAGGACGTGCCGATGACGAGCGACGAGTTCGTGGGGATGGCCTTCACCGCATCCTACGTGCGCGTTGGCATGTCGCCCGATCGGCAGGATCGCTTCCGGCACGACCTGCTCACGCTGCTCGACCGCCACCGCCTGACCCATGGGCGGCCCTTCCCCGTCCCCTATCGGATCGACCTGTGGATCGCACGAAGGAG
>JBDTQD010000079.1:0-5741 GCA_039932375.1 Chloroflexota bacterium
GCTCGGCCTCGTGCTCCTCGTCGCCCTCGAAGAAGAAGCGCAGGTTGACCGGCAGGCTTCCCACCCCGCGCAGCCAGGCCTCGGCCGCCTTGAGGTGCATGAAGACCTGCCCCTTGTCGTCGCCCGATCCACGCGCGTAGACGATGTCGGCCTCGTAGCGCGGCTCGAACGGCGGTCGGACCCACTCCTCCAGCGGGTCGACCGGCTGCACGTCGTAATGGGCATAGACGACGACCGTTGGAGCCGCTGGGCCGGCGTGCAGCCAATCGGCGGTGACGATCGGGTGGCTGCTGGTGTCGGTGATGGCCGTGTGCTCCGCGCCGATGCGGGTCAGCTCGTCCGCAATCCACCCGGCAGCGCGTCGGACGTCGTCGCGACGCTCCGGATCGGCGCTGATGGAGGGGATCCGCAGGAACTCGTCGAGCCCCTTCAGGTGCTCATCGGCGTGGTCGTGCAGGTAGGCCAGGGCGGTGTCGAGGTTGGTCATGGGCCGATGATAGTGGCGATGCGGAACCGGATCGGCCCTCAGCCCTTGGGCTGAACGACCGCCAGCACGTTCTGACTCGGGTCGACGAACCAGGCTGCCCACGAATGGCCCATGTCGGCGACGCCGTCAACCGTCACCGGGTCAGGTGCCTCGTAGTCCTCGATGCGCACCCCTCGGGCACGGAGATCTACGACGGCCGCCCATATGTCCGCGACGCGCCAGGCCATCTGCGTCTGCGTGTCCGATGTGCCGAGGGTGCTGAGGGTGACCACCAGCTGGGTTCCACCGCCGCAGCGGAAGACGATCCGGTCCCCCTCGTCCTCCCGGATGATCTCCAGTCCCAGCGTGTCATGGTAGAAGGCACGGCTCACCGCAAGGTCCTTCGAGAGCAGGATTGGAAATACGGGATGGTCGCTGAGCATTCACCGCCCTCCATTACGTGAAGCGCCCGGTCAGAAAGCCGAAGAGAAGGATCAGGGCCACCGCCGGCAGGAACGCGGCGATTCGCAGAGCTCGAGGCCAGCGCGGTCCACCATAGAACGCGTAGGCGGGGATCACGAACGGGAACAGCAGTGTCCCAAGCGACCAGGCGAGCCGCTGGCGGAAGGTCAGGTCCGGGCGGTCCTGCACGTCGAGCCAGTAGGCCGCGATGGTGATGAAGCTGCCAACCACGCACAGCGCGAAGATGGCCCAGGCGACGGGAAGCACGCCGCGATCCTACCGCGGCAGCGAAGGCGTCTACTCGCCCAGCTCAGCCCTTCGTCGCTCGAGGTCGGCGGGGCCGGTCAGCAGGTCGCCCAGGAAGCGGAGTGGCCGCCGCCGGGGCAGCCTCGGCTCGTGCTTTGGGAGGAGTGCCCGCATGGCGGCTTGGACCTCCTCGTCTAATGCGGCACGCGCCTCGCGACCTCGTGCTTCGGTGGTGGGGATCGGGTCGCCGAAGCGGAAGGTGACGGGCTTGCGGAACCACATGAATGTGCTCCCCACGATCACGCAGGGCACGATCGGGACGCCGCTGGCCGCGGCGAACGCGACCGCGCCCTCCTCGAACGGCAGCAGCTCCGTCTCGCGGAAGCCGACAGTCCCCTCGGCGAAGATGCCAAGCACGCCCCCGGCCGCGAAGACTCGGCGCACGGCACGGACGGCCGAGGTGAGGGTCGTCTTCTCCGGGTTGTAGGGGATCACCCCGCCCACGAACGCCATCAGCCGGTTGCGGAAGCCTCGGGAGAAATCGGCCTCCTTCGGTCCAAACCAGGTGATCCGAGGCGTCTCCGGCGTTGCCGCGATGGCCAGCATCGGGTCCCAGCCATTGTGGTGATTCAGGACTACGCAGAAGGGTGCTGGCGGCCAGCGCTCGAGCCCGTCGGTGCTGATCTCGAAGAGGAGGCGCACCACCAACCGGTCGATCCAGCGCATGGCCCGATACCGCGGCGTGACCTCGACGCTCAACTCGCGCGGCCCGGTGCGCCGCGCCCGCTCGGCGGCAGGGTCCATCAGGCGGCGGGTACCGGCCTCGCCTCGACCGTCCCTCCGCGCGCCGGTTCAGTGACGCGTCGCAGTGCCCATGCTCCGATCGCCAGCTCGATCCCCATCAACAGGAAGATCGCCCGGTACGCGAACTCGGGTCCGAGGGTCGCCAGGCTGATGACGAAGACCAGCACCCCGCCGATCGTGCTGGCGATCGGCCCGGCGCTGGCGACCGCGATGTTGCTGATCCCCATGTAGCGACCCGACTCGGCCTTCGGGATGATGTCGGTCATCAGTGCCCAGTCGACGCCCAGGAAGACGCCGCTGCAGATGCCGATCGGCACGGCGGCAGCAACCACCATCCAATACTCAGGGCCGATGGCGATCACCACCGCGCCAACGATGCCGAGGGCGATGGCAACAAAGAGGACCGGCTTGCGACCGATCCGCGAAGAGATCCAGCCGCCAGGCACCGCGCTGAGCAGCGCGGCCACTGCGACCGTGATGATGATCGGGAACTGGGAGGTCTGGGCCTGGTCCGGATCCATGTGATGCGCGTTCTCCAGGAAGAAGACCGCGAACGCCTGGAGCGACACGAGGGCAGTCAGCACGAAGAGCCTGCTGACGAGCAGCCATACGTAGTCGCGATTCGCCAGCAGGTCGGTTCCCCACGCACCGAGGGCGCGCTCGCGGAAGGTCTTGGTGGTAGGCGGCGCCGGGCGGTCGGGGACCTTCCAAACGGTGATCAACATGGTGGTCACCTCCACGAATGCGATCGCCACGAACAACCCCAGCGTGATCTCGGGGAAGCCGAGAACGCCGGGCAATACCGCCACGAACAGGATCGCGAGCCCGGGGCCAAGGAGATTGCCGGCAATATTGGCCGCGCCCAGCAGGCCCGACGCGATCCCGACCTGGCGACCCGGCACGAGGTCGGGGATGTAGCCCTGGTAAGGGCCCTGCGCGAAGTTGCTGCTGAACTGCAGGAGCGCGACGGCGACCAGGAAGGCCCAGTAGTTCTGGTTCCAGAAGGCCCATGCCGCGAACGTCAGGAAGAGAAGGTCCATCGCGGTGCCGATCAGGATGTAGGGCTTGCGACGGCCGATCCGCGTCCGCGTGTGGTCGCTGATGGCGCCCATGGTGGGCTGCACCAGGATGGCGATCAGGACTCCTGCGGTCGTGATCGCCCCGATCGCCAGCCCGGCCAGCGGGTGCGTCGAGCTGCCGAGCACGCCCTTCGATTCGACCAGGCGAGGGATGACGCTGAAGGTGAAGGCACCCCACAGCACGGTGATCGCCAGCCAGTAGGCGGTGACCGCCAGCAGCTGGACCCAGCTCAGGACCGACTTGGGGCGACCGAACTCGTCGCGATCGTCGGCAGCGGTCGCCGCAGTGTCTTCCACCACGCCCTCCATCTGATCGCGCAGCGTACGACGCCGGCGCTTGATGCGGAAGACCTTGGCCGCGCGAGGCTTCGGCCTGATCCGGCCTGCGGGGTATCATCCGCCGCGTGGTCGACCCCATCGCCCTGCGCCTGGGCCCGCTCGAAATCCATTGGTACGGGATCATCATCGCCAGCGCGATCTTGTTCGCGGCGTGGCTGGGAACGGCCGAGGCGCGGCGCCGTGGCGAGAATCCCGAGGTCGGCTGGTCGATCCTGCTGTGGGCCATCGCCGGCGGCGTGGTCGGGGCGCGGGTCTACCACGTCATCCACCAGTGGGGCTTCTACTCCACCCACCCTTCCCTGATACCGGCAGTCTGGAACGGCGGGCTTGGGATCCCGGGCGCGGTGGCCGGAGGCGCGCTGTCGGTCTACATCTACACTCGCGTGGCGAAGCTGCCGACGGGCCGATGGTTCGACATCTTCGTCATGGCGCTGCCCCTCGGCCAGGCGATCGGCCGTCTCGGCAACTTCGTCAACCAGGAGCTCTACGGCCCGCCCACCACCCTGCCTTGGGGCATCCCGATCGATGCCGCCCACCGCATCGGCGCTTGGACGAACCTGAACCTGTATCCCGAGGCGACCACCCGCTTCCATCCGCTCTTCGCCTACGAGGCGATCGCCAGCCTGCTGACGCTGGGCGCCATGCTGTGGATCAGCCGTCGCTTCGCCGATCGGCTCTACGACGGCGACATGCTCCTGATCTACATCATGTTCTACGGGATCGTCCGATCGTATCTCGAGACCTTCCGCGTCCAGAACTGGGTGATCGCCGGAATTCCGACTGCCACATGGCTGGGGCTGACCGGCTTCGTCCTGGCGGGAGGCTTCCTCGTGCTGCGTCACGCGCGCGGATGGGGCACCCCCGGCGCCTGGATCAAGGCCACGGAGGCACCGATCGGCGAGGCGTCCCCGGAGGTCCAGGCTGGCTGACCTGCAGGGCGTCCTGCCCGATGTGACCGCAGTCGTAGGCGGCACACCGCTGGTCGCCGTCGATCGCCTGGCGGCCGGGCTCGCGCCGCGGGTCGTCGCGAAGCTCGAGCACATGAACCCGGGCGGATCGATCAAGGACCGGATCGCGCTGCCGATGATCGAGGCCGCGGAGCGCTCCGGCCTGTTGAAGCCGGGCGGAGTCATCGTCGAGGCGACTAGCGGAAACACCGGGGTCGGGTTGGCGATGGCGGCCGCGGTGAAGGGATATCGGTGCATCTTCGTGATGGCCGACAAGCAGAGCCCCGAGAAGCAGGCGCTCCTTCGAGCCTATGGTGCCGAGGTGATCCTCTGCCCGACCGACGTGCCGCCGGACGACGAGCGCTCCTACTACCGCATCAGCGACCGAATTGCGCGCGAGACGGAAGGTGCGTGGAAGCCAGACCAGTACACCAACCCGGCCAATCCGGAGGCGCACTACTCGGGCACCGGCCCGGAGATCTGGGAGGCGACCGAGGGCCGGATCACTCATTTCGTGGCGGGGGTGGGGACCGGCGGCACCATCAGCGGGATCGGCCGGTACCTGCACGAGCAGAATCCGCTGGTTGCGATCGTCGGGGCCGATCCAGCGGGGAGCGTGTTCTCAGGCGGAGACCCGCATCCTTACCTGACCGAGGGTGTCGGCGAGGACTTCTGGCCGGCCACCTACGACACCGATGTCTGCGACCTGATCGTGCGGGTCACGGACCGCGACGCCTTCCTCACCGCGCGACAGGCGACGGCTGCCGAGGGGATCCTCATGGGTGAGTCATGTGGCACGGCCCTGTGGGCTGCCCTGCAGGTCGCTCGCGAGACTGACGATCCCGAAGCGCTCTTCGTCGTCCTGCTTCCGGACTCCGGGCGTAACTACCTGGGCAAGCTCTATGACGATGGGTGGCTTCGGGAGGCGGGTGCCCTCGGCGCCGATGAGGAGGTCGCCGACTACGATTGGCGTGACACGCGGCCCGAGGTGATCCTCCGCCCGCGGCCGACCGAATAGCCGCCACTGGTCGGGCGCAGTACCCTTGGAGATCATGAATAACGGAGAAGTCTCTGGATGACAAGCATCGTCCAGCCGCCAGCCGCCGAGACGGGCTCGCCGTCCGCGACCGAGCGCGTCAACCACTGGATCAATGGGCACCGCGTGCGTGGCAGCAGTGGCCACAGCGGCCCCGTCTACAACCCGGCGACCGGGGAACTCGCGCGCGAGGTTGACTTCGCATCGATCGAAGAGGTGGACGCGGCAGTCGCTGCGGCAAAGGCCGCTTTCCCGGGGTGGCGGGCGACGAGCCTGAGCCGCCGCACCGAGATCCTGTTCCGCATCCGCAACCTGGTGGAGACGCACAAGCGCGAGATCGCGGCCTTCCTGACCGCCGAGCA
>JBDTQD010000080.1:0-5712 GCA_039932375.1 Chloroflexota bacterium
CGCCCGCCGAACGCATGCCGGGCCCGCAGCAGGTCAAGCACTGCCAGGCCGCGCCGCTGGGCCGCCCGGCCGGTCTCGCCGCCGGGTGCCGCGAAGTCGGGATCTGCCCAGGCTCGCGCGAGGAGATCTGGCCAGTCGTCCGTCGGCGACCCGGAGATTCGTCGCTCGCGCAGGTCGTCGAGCAGCTGCACCTCGAGCGAGCGCCGCGTGGCGGTCGGCGTGACCGTCTGCAGGGATCGCGCGTATGGGCTGCTGTAGACCGCGTTGAAGTGGTACGGGTCGAGCTCCAGGGCGAGCTCATCGGCGTCGCGCAGGCCCTTCCCGGTGAGCGGACGTTCATCGTCGACCTCTTCCCACGGCGGGGTGCCGACGGGAACCGCCTGCGCGTGGCGGACGAGGACGATCTCCAGGGTGGGCAGGCGGGCCATCGGGCGGAGTCTACCGGCGGGGCCGACGCGGCAACCGGACCGTGAACGCTCAGCGTTCACATCGGCCAACTTGAACCCCCGCCGACCTCTAAACAGCTCTCAACTTGGCCGCACGGAACTGTCAGCGTTCACCAGCGCCAAGTTCGCGAGCACTGCCGCCTCAACTTGGCCGATATGAACGCTGAGCGTTCGCGACTCGCGCGCGGCTGCCGACCGCGCTCAACTGCCGCCTTACCCATGACCATTGGGTAGTGCTGGAACGCACCGCCCCGGACCTACCATCGTTGCACCGATGCCGGCGCAGCCGGCTGATTCGAGGTGGTTCTTGCCGCTGAGCGTTCGACAACTCGTCCAGCGCCTTCGCACATGGCCCCCGTCCGGCCCGCGCTGGACCCTGCGCTCGAGCGCCTGGATCCTGTTCCTGGCCCTGGGCGTGGCGATGACGGTCGGCTACTTCCTGCTCCCCACTGCGGACGCGATGGACCTCTACTACCAGCTGCCGGGTATGGTCGCGGTGGTGGCCATCCTGCTGGGCATCCGCCTCCATCGCCCATCTGACGCCCGGCCCTGGGTCGCGCTGGCCAGCGGACTGACGCTGAGCAGCCTGGGCGACTGGACCTCGGTCCTCCTGTCGCGGCTCGGAATCAACCCGTTCCCATCGGTCGCCGACGTCTTCTACCTGGGTGGCATGCTCGTCGTGGTGGTGGCCATCGTGTGGCTCGCGCGGGGCAGGATCCCCGGGGGCGATCGGGCCAGCCTGCTCGACGCGCTGATCGTGGCGGTGGGCGTGGCCTTGCTCACCTGGGTCTTCCTGATGGCGCCGATCGTCTCGGACACCACCCAGTCGTTGCTCGAGATCGCGGTCGCGCTGGCCTACCCGGCAATCGACATCCTGCTGCTCGGGATCATGGTGCGGCTCATCCTGGCCCCGGGCTCGCATGTGATGGCCGTGCGGCTGTTGATCGGCGCTCTGGTCGCCTTCCTGCTGGCCGACTACCCGTACGCCTTCCTCTCTCTCAGTGGCGGCTATTACAACGGCAACATCATCGACGCTGGCTGGATGATCGGGGCGGTCCTGTGGGGCGCCGCGGCGCTTCACCCCTCGATGGCACGCATCGCGGAGCCGGTCCAACCGGCCGAGGTTCACTTCGGGATCTGGCGGCTTGGGCTGCTGGCGGGCGCATCGCTGATGGCACCAGCGGTGCTGGTCATTGAGGCGCTGACCGGAGGGCGCATCGACGTCCCGGTCGTCGCGACTGGCTGCGTCGTCCTGTTCCTGCTCGTGATTGCCCGCCTGGACAGCGTCGTCGGCCAGCTGCGCACCACCCTCGACCAGCGTCGCCTGCTCGAGACCGAGCTCGAGCGCCGCGCGCTGCATGACCCCCTCACCGGCCTCGCCAACCGGGTCCTCTTCCACGACCGACTGGAGCACGCCCTCTGCCGACGCGAGGGGAACGTGGCGGTGATGTTCATCGACCTCGACGACTTCAAGACCGTCAACGACGCCTATGGCCACGCCGCCGGCGACCGGGTCCTCACCGCCGTCGCCGAATCGTTCCGCTCATCCCTCCGGCCGGGCGACACGGTCGCGCGCCTGGGCGGCGACGAGTTCGCGATCCTGCTGGCCGAGAGCCCGGACCGATACGAAGCCGGCGTAGTTGCCGGCCGCCTCCTTCGAGCCGCACAGGTGCCGGTCAACGTGGGCGGCTTCGTGTACTCGATCGGGGCGAGCATCGGCATCAGCCTGGCCGGGACGGCGTCATCGGTCGATGCTGCCTCAGCCCTGGCCGATGACCTCATGCGCGACGCCGATATCGCGATGTACGTGGCCAAGGGGCAGGGGAAAGGCACCTTCATCGTGTTCGAGGCGACCGAGCACAAGGAGGTGGTGCGGGGGATCGAGCTGCGCACCGACCTCGAGACGGCCATCAGCGAGGAGCAGTTCGAGCTGGAATACCAGCCGATCATCGACCTCGAATCCGGCGTGGTCGCGGGCGTCGAGGCGCTCGTCCGATGGCGCCATCCGACCCTTGGCCTGCTCGCGCCGGCCGAGTTCATTCCGCTGGCCGAGACGACCGGCGCGATCGTCCCGCTCGGCCGATGGATCCTCTCCCAGGCATGCCGCCACGCGGTCGCCATGGTGCCCGCCGCCAAAAGCGTCACGTCCAAGGGCGTCACCACGCTCGCTTTGCCGCAGCCAGAGGAGCCAGAGGGTCCGTACGTATCGGTCAACCTGTCGGCGGTCCAGATTGCCGACCCCGGCTTCGCCGATACCGCCACCGAAATCCTCGCCGCCTCCGGGCTGGCGCCCGGGCGGCTGGTCCTGGAGCTGACCGAGACTGCCCGCCTCGACCACATCGCCGCCGGCACTGCCATCCACGACCTGCGTGCCATGGGGGTGCGCCTGGCGATCGACGACTTCGGGACCGGCTTCGCGTCGTTGTCGCAGCTGCGCCGCACCCCGTTCGACATCCTGAAGATCGACCGATCGTTCGTCACCGCCGTGGCCACCGACGCTCGCGACGAGGCGGTCGTGACCGGCATCCTGGACCTCGCCCGCCGCCTGGGTGTCGAGGTGGTCGCCGAGGGGATCGAGGACGGGGTCCAGCTCGCCCGACTGCGCGCCGCCGGCTGCGGGTTCGGGCAGGGCTTCCACTTCGCCGAACCGATGCGCCTCCCCGAGCTCCGCACCTTCCTGCGCGAGCACGCCGGCGTCACCGACCCCGGCTTCCGTGTTCGCGCCCACGCGCGCCGGGGCTCGCTCGCCCCCGATGCCTAGCCCCCGTCGATGCGCGGCCGGGCCGTAGCCCAAACCTTCCTGTGAACGCTCAGCGTTCACATCGGCCAACTTCGACACCGTTCGACCCCGCAACCCCTTCAACTTGGTCGCGCGGAACGCTCAGCGTTCACCACAACCAACTTCGCGCCGAATGCAGCTTCAACTTTTCCGATATGAACGCTCAGCGTTCACCGCCCAGTAACCGGGCGGTAACCAGCCACCGCGATCATCAGCCGATGGCCAACCGGATCCGAAAGGCGGAAGAGGGACTCGCAGCAGGGAGGAGGCTCCAGAGCGAACTTGGCCGTGAGGTCCGCGACGCCCGTATAGCCCGCGGGCTTCGGCAGACCGATGTCGCCCGTTCCCTCGGGATATCCCACGCAAGCGTGGGCAGACTTGAACGTGGCGAGCTTCGCAACGTTGGGCTGGCGGCTCTCTCACGCCTCGGTGCCACAGTCGGCCTGCGCCTGCATGCCCGGTTCTACCCGGCGGGCGGCGGCCTGCGCGACGCCGCCCAGCTCGCCCTCCTCCGTCGTCTCCGCGGCCGAATCTCCAACCTATGGAACTGGCAGCTCGAGGCACCCCTCAACATTCAGGGCGACCTGCGCGCCTTCGACGCCGTCCTGCGCAACAGCACTGCGACCGTGGCCATCGAAGCGATCACGCGCCTCCGCGACGCCCAGGGTCAGCTTCGCGCGGCGACCATCAAGCAGCGCGAGGGCGGCATCGAGCGCCTGGTGATCCTGCTCACCGCCAGCCATGCCAACCGTCGGGCGCTCGCCACAGCTCAGGATGTGCTGACCACCGCGTACCCGCTTGGCACAAAGGCGACCCTCAGCGCGTTGGCCGCTGGCCAGGACCCCGGCGCGAATGGGATCGTGCTCCTATGACGCGCCAACGTCGGGCCGTCGTCCCTGCACCGCCCATGCACGAGCAACAAGGTGGATCGACCCATCCGGCTCAGGCGCAACGGACGCCCGTAGCCGGTCGCGCAGCGCATCCCGCTCAGCCTCGCCCAGCGTCGCCACGTATGCGGGCGCCGGCCCTGCGCCTCCCAGGAACGGCGTCCACATGTCATCGAAATCGGCGAAGACAGTCGGAACCTCGAGGAGTCGCACATCGACCGAGTCCAGCCCGGCCCCGGTAAACGCGCCGACGAGCGGCTCAGGCGCCGCAATCCCAAACCGCTCACTCTCGTCGAGCACATGTACTCCCGGATCGAGCGCGATGGCCGCATCCCAGAATCGCCGCAGCAGCTGCATCCCCTCGGCATAGTCCCAGAGGTAGGCGGCGACCAGCCCACCCGGACGCACCACGCGCTGCGCCTCGGCAAGCGCCGCGCCGACGTCGGGAACGAAGTTCAGGACCAGCCCCGACACGACTATGTCCACCGCCCCGTCATCCACGCCAGTGGCGGCCGCCGAACCAACGGCGAACTGCACCCGCTCATCCACGAGAGTCGCACGCGCGCGCGCCAACATCGCCTCCGCCGGGTCAATGCCAACGACCGACCGCGGCTCACATTGCGCGAGGATCGCCGCGCTCAGGACACCGGTGCCGCAGCCGACGTCGAGCCAGCGCCGCCCCGGAGCGATCCCCAGCCAATCCAGGAACTTGGGCGCCACCAACCGGCTCCAGCGACCAACGTAGCCTTCGTAGTCGCCGCCACTCGACCACCGATCAGATCCGACCCTTGCCACGTTTCCTCGCCAGCTCCGCCTCGTGAACGCCTGGCGTTCACATCGGCCAACTTGGACCTCTCCTGATCCGAATTCGCCCTCAACCCAGCCTTCCCGCACGCTCAGCGTTCACGGCAGCCAAGTTCGGGCTCGCCCTTGCGTCATCTTGGCCGATATGAACGCTCAGCGTTCTTCGCGCAACGTATGACACCACCTGGTGCACCGCGCCACGCCCCAGCGCCCCCGGCGCCGGCGGCCAGGCCCCACCCAAAGCACAGGCTTTGGCAGGCGCGATCGGGCACCCAACCCCCCAACTTCAAGGCCGATGCCTCCCGCCCCGCGAACGGCCCCGCAAGACCTACCCAAAACATGTCCACACCCCCTCCACAGAGCGTCCACCGCAAAACCGACTACTCCACAATAGGTAGGGCCCTCCAACCACCGAACCCACCATATCTTGTGGTTTTGGGGTTGACGGAGCATCCTGCCGGACGTACACTTATCGCCCTGAAAACGCGGCGAACCGCGTCGCCCACCCATCCCTGCGAGCACGAAGGAACTGCCCCGATGCCACGCTCCGCCACTCCCCAAACGCTCACCGCCAAGCACACCAACGGCAACGGCCACGCCACGAACGGCAACGGGAACGGGCACGGGAACGGGGCAAAGGAGCCGGGCTACCGGCAGCTCGAGGCCGGGCAGAAGGCGACCTGGAAGGGCCTCTCCATCGAGCGCCGATACACGCGCCAAGGCACAGATCCGTATGACACGGTCGAGTGGGAGACGCGCGAGGCGGTCATCACCAACGAGCACGGCAAGGTCGTCT
>JBDTQD010000081.1:0-5135 GCA_039932375.1 Chloroflexota bacterium
CAGGGAGCGGTCTGCAAAACCGTTTACACGGGTTCGATTCCCGTCGTCGCCTCCATCTGATCGGCGCCGGAGTGGCGGAATGGCAGACGCGGCCGGCTTAAACCCGGCAGCCCGCAAGGGCGTGGGGGTTCGAATCCCTCCTCCGGCACCAACTCGGGTCAGCGACAGCCTCGGGTCAGCGGCGACCGATGCGCAACCGACCGCGGCGCGGCGCAGCCGCCTCCTTGGTGCGCGGGCGCTGGCGCCAGTCGGCACCCACGATGGCGACGGCAAGCGATTGCATCGCCACCGAGGCTGGGGAGCTCGGACGGCTGAAGACGACCGGCACGCCCTCGTTCACGGCGCGGATCATGTCGACTTCGGTGTATGGGATCTCGGCCGCCGGCTTGGCCTTGAGCAGGTTCTCGACGTCCCGTGTCTTGAGCAGCTCCCTGGGGAAGGTGTGATTCACGACGAAGTGGGTCGAGGCTCGCAGGGTCGCCGTCTCGGCCAGGAAGCCGAGCATCAGGGTCGTGGCCCGGAGGGCGGCGATCTCCGGGAAGACGACGAAGATGTGGGTATCGGCCTGTTCCAGCATCCAGAGCGTGCGCGGGTCGAGGCGTGATCCGCAGTCGACCAGGACGTGGTCGAAGCTCGGTCGCAGCATCGCGACCGCCTGCTCGAGCTGGTCGACGCCGACCCGGAAGTCAGCCTCCGGATTTGATGGCGAGGCGAGCACGCTGACCCCCGAGGAATGCTGCGTCAGGAAGGTGGCCGCAAGGGCCGGGTCGTTCAAGGCCTGCTCGTCACCGCACAGGTCGGCGATGTCATAGCGCGGCGTCAGGTTCAGGTGAGTCGCCACCTGGCCGAACTGGAGGTCCAGGTCGATCAATAGGACACGCCCGCCGAGTCCCTGCAGAGTCTCGTTGCCGCCGGCCAGCAGGACCGCCGAGTTGACCGCCAGTGTCGTGGTGCCGACGCCGCCCTTCGGTGAGAAGAAGGTCACGATCCGGCCCGCCGCGGCGCCTCCGGAAGCCTGCGGACGGGCTCGGCCGGTACGAATCAGGAGAGCGTCGACCCGCGCCTCGAGCTCTCGCGCGGCGAAGCTCGTCGTGATCACTTCGTCCGCGCCTGCCTCCAGGAAGGCGATCCTGGCCTCTACGTCGCCCGCCGGCGCTACGACCACCAGCGCGACGCGGCTGGGAGCGGCCTCGCGGATGCGACCGACGGCGCCCGAGATGGCCAGCCCCTCTGCCACGATCAGGTCGAACGGCTGCGATCGCAGCGCGTTGACGGCATCGGCGGCGGTCTCGACGCTGGAGATGGCGTATCCGGCCTCGCCCAGTTGCTCGAGTCGGGCGCGCAGCTCGGGCGTCGGTGTACAGATCAGGATCGGATTGGTGGGCACTCGCTTCCTCGTCGACATCGGCCCAATCGGGCACTAAGTATAGGGTGCCTCGCACCGGCATTGCGACGACCACTCTGGGACCGTATACTCTCCGGGACCTCCAGCGATGGGGGTTGTTTCATTGCAATTGGGCTCCTTTCTGCCGCACCCGCTCGGCGTTCGCCAGGGTGTCGCAAGCCCATAGAGAGGAGGAGATCGGCCTATGCGCCGTTACGAACTGATGCTCTTGTTTCGGCCGGACCTGGAGGACGACAAGCTCCAATCCGCGGTCGAGAAGGTGACACGCGCCATCGTCAATGCGGGCGGGGCGCTCACCAAGGTTTCGCCCTGGGGGAAGCGCCGACTTGCGTACGACATCAAGCATTTCCGCGAGGCGAGCTACTTCTTGATCCACTTCGATATCGCCCCTGCCGAGGTGCGCGGCATCGAGCGAGGGATCCTGATCACGGAGGAGATCCTGCGCCACCTGGTCACGGTCCTGGAGGAGAAGGCCCTTGGACGGGCCGATGACGACAGCCTGATCGCGGAGGTGCCGATCCCCGACGCGATCGACGAGGTTGACGACCCCAAGGCCGATGGTTTGGCAGACGAGATTGACGAGGACGAGGTGGCCGCCGAGGCATGACGCCGGCGGTCGGAGGAGAGCAGCATGACCCTGAACAAGATGATGATCATCGGCAACCTTGGCGCCGATCCCGAGCTCCGCTACACCCCCGGTGGCAAGGCGGTCGCCGAGCTGCGGGTGGCGGTCAACGATCGTTCAAAAGGCCCCGACGGCGAGTGGCAGGAAGAGACCCAGTGGTTCCGGGTCGAGCTGTGGGAGCAGGCCGCCGAGCGCGCCGCGGAGCGCCTCCGCAAGGGCCACAAGGTCTTTGCCGAGGGCAGCCTGCGAGCCCGCGAGTGGGAGGGGAAGGATGGCCAGAAGCGCACCTCGCTCGAGATCCGCTTCGCTCGCGTCCAGTCCCTCGAGCGGCGTGATCCAGGCGAAGGCGGCGGCAGCTTCGGCGACGCGGCGATGGACGCGCCCCCGGCGGCGCGACCTCGTGGCGCCGATGCGCGACCGGCCCCAGCCGAGGTCGAGGCGATCGACGTCGACGACATCCCATTCTGACCTGACACCGTTCGAGAGGAAGCAAGCAACACATGGCCAGCCCACGTTCCCGCCGCGAGACGGCGGACTACTACCGCGATCGACGTCGGCGGAAGGTCTGCAACTTCTGCGTCGACAAGGCCGAGGCGATCGACTACAAGGAGGTCAACCGCCTGCGCCGCTACCTGTCCGAGCGCGCGAAGATCGAGCCGCGCCGGAAGACCGGCACCTGCGCCAGGCACCAGCGCATGCTGACCGTGGCGCTAAAGCGCGCACGTCACGTCGCCCTTCTGCCGGTGGCGCCCCAGCACCTGCGCCCCTAGGGGCCGATGGACCTCGTCCTGCTGGTCGCCGCGCTGGCGATCATCCTGCTCGGCGCCGAGCTGTTCACGAACGGGATCGAATGGTTCGGGCACAAGCTCAACCTGGCTGAGGGCGCCGTCGGCAGCGTGCTGGCGGCCGTGGCCACGGCGATGCCTGAGACGCTCATCCCTGTCATCGCCATCGTAGTCCCGGCCCTCTTCGGAGGCGGCTCGCCGAACTCGGCCGAGATCGGGGTGGGGGCGATCTTGGGTGCTCCGTTCATGCTCGCCACGCTGGCCATGTTCGTGACCGGCACGGCGATCATCATCTACGCGCGCAACGGGCGGCGCGGCACGGGGATGGCGGTCAACGTGCGGGTCCTGGGTCGCGACGTGATCTTCTTCCTGGTCGCCTACTCGGTCGCGATCGCGAGCGCATTCCTTCCGGCCGACCTGCATCCCGTTCGCTGGGCGGTCGCCGCCGCTCTCGTGCTCCTGTACGCCGTCTACGTCCGAGCGCACTTTACGGACCCTGCCGAGGCAGGGGACGCCTCGGACTTGAACCAGCTGCACCTGAGCCGCATCGTGCAACGCCTCCCCGGACGCCAGCTTGATATCGACGTCCTGCCCTTCGAGGCGGATGGGTCCGCCTCCACCGACCCGGCTCCCCGCCTGCGCATCATCGTCACGCAGGTGGTCGCGGCCCTGGCGCTGATCATCCTGGGCGCGCAGGTCTTCGTCGGCGCGGTGGAGCACCTCTCGAGCGCGGTCGGGCTCGACCCGCGGCTCCTGGCGCTCGTCATCGCCCCGATCGCCACGGAACTGCCGGAGAAGTTCAACAGCGTGATCTGGGTCCGATCGGGCAAGGACACCCTGGCCATGGGAAACATCAGCGGGGCGATGGTCTTTCAGAGCTGCCTGCCGACCGTGCTGGGCATCCTCTTCACCGAATGGACCTTCAAAGCGAGCAGTGCTCTCGCCTTCGCATCCGCCGGGGCCGCATTCGTGTCAACGATCCTGATCTTCGGCCTCATGCTGCGGCGCGGGCGGCTGAGTGCCTGGTCCATGCTGATCGGCGGCCCGATCTACCTCGTCTACGTGGCCGCCGCGTTGCTCCTGCCGGCGGGAGCCGGTCCACTGCCATAACGGCGGCCCGGGCCGTCTCCGCCGATGCAGGCAGAGGGAGCCGTATACTGCGGCGCCGACAGAACGACGCGCTTCAGGCGCGTCCCGGCTGCTGAGGAGGCTGCGTTGCTGAAGCAGGGAACCACCACGGCCACCGCCGAGGCAGACCACACCGCGGGGCTGTGGGCATACTTCCACGGTGACTTCGTACCGCTGGCGGAGGCGAAGATCAGCGTGATGACCCATGCCTTCAACTACGGCACCGCGGTCTTCGAGGGGGTGCGTGCGTACTGGAACGCCGAGGGGCAACAGCTGTATGGGCTCGACCTGCTCCCGCACTTCCGGCGGATTCACAAGTCCGCGCGGCTCCTCCAGCTTGAGCTGCTGCATACCCCCGAGGAGCTCGTCGGCATCACCGTCGAGCTCCTTCGCCGAGACGGCTTCCACGAGGATGCCTACATCCGGCCGATCCTCTACAAGTCGAGCGAGCTGATCGGCGTTCGCCTCCACAACCTGGAGTCGGACCTGACCATCTTCGCGGTGCCATTCGGCAAGTACATCGACACGGAGGCCGGCATCCGGGCGCAGGTCAGCACCTGGCGCCGCACCGATGACAACGCCATCCCGGCCAGGGTCAAGATCACCGGCTCCTACGTGAACGGTGCCTTCGCGAAGAGCGAGGCGCAGCTGAACGGGTTCGACGAGGCGATCATGCTGACCCAGGACGGCCATGTCAGCGAGGGGAGCGCCGAGAACCTCTTCATCGTGAGGGACGGGTTCCTGATCACACCTCCCGGCAGCGACAACATCCTCGAAGGGATCACGCGGGAGCACCTGATGACGATGGCCGGCGACCTCGGCATCCCGGTCAAGGAGCGGAGAATCGACCGGACCGAGCTGTACACCGCTGACGAGGTCTTCCTGTGCGGGACAGGCGCGCAGCTGGCCCCGGTCGTCGAGATCGACCGTCGGCCGGTCGGCAGCGGCACGGTTGGGCCGATCACGCGCCGGCTGCACCAGGTCTACTTCGACGCGGTGCGTGGCCGCTCCGACGCCTACCGCGACTGGCTGACGCCCGTCTACTAGCGACCGCAATGCCGGCCCCTCCAGGGCCGTCGGCGGGTCAGACGAGGGGACGGATGTCAGACGGGCGAATGCAGGACAGCTATCTGTGGCTCCAGCGGCTGCTGGAGATGGTCCCGGGGACGGTCAGTTGGGCGGTCATCGTGGG
>JBDTQD010000082.1:0-5123 GCA_039932375.1 Chloroflexota bacterium
AGGGGATCAGCTACTGGGCGCTGGTGGAGATGGTGCGGCGCCGCGCCGGCATCGGCGAGGCGGACGACAGGGAGACGGTCCGCGCCGGCCTCAGCGCCACGCTGGAGCAGTTCGTGCCCGACCCCGAGGAGCGCCGCTGGATCAGCCCGCGCCTGGAGGGGCTGCTGGGGATCGAGGAGCTGCCGGTGGAGGGGCGCGAGGAGCTGTTCGCCGCATGGCGCACCTTCTTCGAACGGATGTCTGAGCAGGCGCCGGTGATCCTGGTCTTCACTGACCTCCATTGGGCCGACCAGGGGATGCTCGACTTCGTCGAGCACCTGCTCTCCTGGGCACGAGCCACGCCGATCTTCGTCGTGGCGCTGGCTCGTCCCGAGCTGCTGGAGCGCCGCGCTGAGTGGGGGAGCGGGGTCCGGAGCGTGACCCGGCTGCACGTCGAGCCCCTGACGGACGCGCAGATCCAGGAGTTGCTCGAGGGGATGGTGCCGGGCCTCCCAGCCGCGGCGCTGCGACAGATCATCGAGCGCGCCGAGGGGATTCCCCTGTATGCCGTCGAGACGGTCCGGATGCTGCTCGACCGTGAGCTGCTGGTCGCCCGCGACGGTCGCTACCGGCTCAGCGGTGACCTGGCATCGCTGCCCGTGGCCCAGACGCTGCACGCGCTGATCGCATCACGGCTGGACGCAAACAAGCCGGAGGACCGGGCGTTGCTGCAGGATGCATCGGTCCTGGGCCAGAGCTTCACCCTGGATGCGCTGGCCGCAGTGGCGGGGGAGGAGCCATCGACGCTCACCGAGCGGCTCGACCGCCTGGTGAGCCGCGAGCTGCTGACGGTCGATGCCGACCCGCGATCGCCGGAGCGCGGCCAGTACCAGTTCGTGCAGGCCGTCGTGCGCGAGGTCGCGTATGCGTCGATGGGGCGCGCAGACCGTCGCTCGCGGCACATCGCAGCCGCGCGCCACCTGGAGGCGCTTGGTGAAGACGAGACGGCGGGGGTCCTTGCAAGCCACTACTTCGCCGCCTACCAGGCTTCGCGTGCCGGCGACGAGGCCGATGCCCTGGCGGCCCAGGCGCGGATCGCCCTGCAGGCAGCCGCGGATCGGGCAGCCTCGCTGCACTCACATCGGCAAGCGGTCGGCTACCTGGAGCAGGCCATCTCCGTCACAGGCGACCCGGCCGAGCAGGCGGCCCTGCACCTGCGGGCCACCGAGTTCGGCGAAAACTCTCTCGACCTCGACGAGGCGATCGAGCATGCGGTTACGGCGCGCGAGCTGTACCGATCGTTGGGCGACCCGCGTGGCGTCCTGCGCGCCGCCACGTGGCTCGGCCGAAATCACACCACGACGAAACTCGAAACGCAGGCAGTGGCGATCTTCGAAGAGGCAATGGTGGAGGGGGCAGACCTTGCCGAATCGCCTGAGATGGCTGCGCTTTTGGCGGAGCTGTCGCGCGTCTACATGATGACCGGGCGATCAGAGGAGGCGGTCGCCACCGCCGACCGATCGCTCCACCTGGCGGGAAACCACGCGCTCATTCGGCCGGTGGTCGAGGCGCTGATCAACAAGGGCAGCGCCCTGATGAACCTCGGTCGCATGACCGAGGCCGCCGCAACGCTGCGAGGGGCGACGGCGGAGGCCGATCGTCACGGGCTGGCCCATGCCTCGCTGCGAGCGCGCAACAACCTGCTTGGGACGATCGGTCTCGACGACGTGGCAGGCAGCCAGATCCTCGTCCGAGAGGGATACGACCTGGCGCAACGGCTGGGCAATCGTACCTTCACGGCGCAGTTCCTCATGCTCCTCGCCTCCAACGGCCTGCAGCTCGGCGAGTGGGGCTCCTGGATGGACGAAATAGCGGCATTCGAGGAGGCCGAGCCGTTGGATCCGTTTTTCCAGATGGCTTACGCAAATATCCGCGCCATCCTGGCGGCCCTGCACGCCGATCGCGAGGGGGCCGCCGAGCAGGTGGACCTTGCAAGAGCCGCTGCCACACCGCTCGACAGCCAGCTGGTGACGGCGTCGCTGGCCCTGACTGATGCCCAGGTGGCGCGAGCGGCAGGTGACTGGTCCATTGCCGCTCGCCGTGGGCTCGAGGCAGCGCGAGACACCAACTTCGATACCGAGGGGCCGACCATCGCCGCCCAGGCGGCGGTCGCCGGTGACCTGGCGGGCGAATTGTCCGAGGCGATTGCCCTGCTGAAAGGCGTGCATCGCACCGGCCGGCTGAAGGATGCAGCGCTCGCAGCTGCCGAGGCCGGCCAAGCGGCGCGGGCGGGGCGAAGCGACGAAGCGCGGGCGGGATACCGGCGCGCCCGGACGCTCTTCCACGAAGGCGGGAACAGGCTCGAGGAGGCGTTCACGGGCCTGACCTGGGGCCTGCTGGCGGGAGACTCCGATCCTGAGGCAGTCTCCGCCCAGGCTGAAGCGAACGCCTTCTTCACCTGGCGCGGAGGGGCTCGGATGGTGGCGGCGTTCAAGGCCGCGTTCGTGCCACTGGCAGGTTCTGCGGCAGCCGCCACGCCGGCGCGGCGCGCTGCCGACGCGGCGAGCCGCGTGCCCTCCGCCTGAGGCCCTGCCACTCCCGTGAACGCTCAGCGTTCACATCGGCCAAGTTGGAGGTCGCATTCGCGATTGCAGCCCCAATCTGGCTCCGCGGAACGCTCAGCGTTCAGGGCTGCCAAGATGGGCGGCTTTTCGGCCCGGCGGACCCGCAAGTTGGCCGATATGAACGCCCAGCGTCCATAGGCTCCTGCCGCGGATCTATCCAGGGTTGCCGCGAACGTCCGCTGGCACCGGCCCGACCGCCTCCGCCGGCTCCGGTCAAGCTTTTTGTGGTGGCGACCGACGCAGCGCTCAAGGGCCGCTGCTCGCGCGCACGGCGGTGACCACGAAGGCGTTTCGGCACTCGTAGACGACATGCGCCGGGTCAAAGGGAAACGGTGACTCCCTTCCCGCGCAGCTGGCCGCAGCGGCGTCGTCGTAGTGCCCCTCGATCGCAATCCAGTGGCCGAGGTAGGGAGTCAGCGGACAGCCCGGCGGGAACGGGCTGGTGGGGCCGCACGTCCCCAGCGAGGGGTCAATCGCAACCTGCAGCGCCTCCCCGCCCTCCGTCGTGTCCGAGAGGTAGGTCTGCTTGCAGGTGTAGAGCCACTCCGGCGTAACAACGTACGAGACGCGGCAATCGCTGGTCTGCGGGTCACGCCACAGGTAGGCGTTGATGGTCAAGGTCCGCCCCGCGAAGCAGTAGGCCCTGATGCCTGGCTGGATGGATACCAGACCGGTGGCGGTGGTTGGTACGGGCGGACAGGGCTGCTCGACCGGCTCGAGCCACGGGTTTCCGGAGGCGTCCCCGGCGGCAACCCAGCCGAACCACACGGGGCAGGTGAGCTTGGTGGGATTCGGCTGGAGCTCGGTTTCGCAGCCGGACGGGTACGGCAGGCTGGCGGCCGCGAGGGCGAACCAGGTGTAGCCATCAGCCTGGACAGGCCCAGCGTAGATGCGGCCGATGCCCCCCTCTGCCAGCAGGCCGAGGGATGCAGCACCGGTTCCAGCTCGATTGCGGAGGTTGAGGCCATCACGTACGACGACCCTTGCCCAGCCATCGAGTGCAAGGCCACCGGGTGCAGGGGTGGAGGTCGGCGCCAGGGCTACCATCTGCGTCACCACGAACGTCCGTTGGCAACGCGCGATCGTGTCCGCCACCGGCTCCGGGGTCCCACCCAATTGGGGGGCACGCTCGGTCTCGTGGCAGGTCTGTGCGGCGGGATCGTCAAAGTGGCCAGTGAGGCGGACATTCTGCCCGGCGAGGTCCGCTAGGTTGACCGCGCTGGGGGGATCGACCGCGACGGACCACTCGAAGGGCACGTCCACCTTGCGGGTCTCGTCCACCTGGGTCAGCAGCGCCTGGGGGCATGCCAGCCAGGTCGGCTCTACCACGATCGGGCAGTCGGCAATGGCCGGCACGAGCCTGGCATCGAAGGTCAACGAAGCGTCTCCGACGCAGGCGGCCGGATCGGTCAGGTGGGCGAGCAACTCGACATCAGGCGGTGCAGTCAGGCAGCCGATGGCGGGAGACAGGCTTGGCAGCGCCACGCCCAACGGGGATCCAGTGGGCGACTCGCTAGCGGACGGTGACTGGCTCGCCGTCGGCGTTGGCGTGGGCTCGTTGCCCACGTTCCGGCCATTCAGGAGCGAGAGCCCGATCACGACCACGGCGACTGCAGCGGCGGCAGCCGTGAGCCCTGCGGCGAGCTGCCACGCCGTCCAGCCGCGACGCCGCTGTGGCGTTTGAGACACCTGGCTCATCACCCCTCCGACAAAGTCGGGCGGCAGGTTGCCGCGCATCCGGTCTCGCACGTAGCTCATGACCTCCTTGGGGTCGGTATCGAGGTCGCTCATCGGTGACCCTCCACGGCAATCCGCAGGCGTCGCAGCGCTGCGCTCAGGCGAGACTTCGCCGTCCCGATGCCGATCCCCATCGCCTCCGCCGCCTCGCGGATCGACAGCTCCGCGCCGTAATGGAGCGCGATCACCGAGCGTTGGTCGGCGGAGAGGCCCGCAAAGGCACCGTCCAGCGCCTGGCGGGCATCTGCTGCATCGCGGAAATCCCCAGGGCCCGCCAGCTGGTCAGCTGGTCCAGGCTGGCTCAGGGAGGTTGTCGGTCGTCTCTGGCGGCCGCGCAGCACGTTGCGTGATCGGTTCACCAGGATGCGCCGCAACCACGGCTCGAATAGAGCGGGTTCGCGCAGGCGCGGCAGCTCCCGCCATGCTGCGATGAAGGTTTCCTGGGCGACATCTCGAGCATCGTCCGGTCCGACAATGGCAGCGGCCAGCCGATAGATCTGCGGCCCGAAATGCTCAACCAGCATCTCGAATGCCTGGGCCCGACCAGCCTGCGCCTCGCGGACGATCTCTTCCAACGAATTGCTCCATGTGTTGTCTCCCGTCCCCGAATAGACACCGCTAGCGGGGCAGGTGTTCACATGGGCGCATGGTGGCGTTCTTTGACCGATGCAGTTGCCGCGAACAGCGCGCCGCTCGGCAGTAGCCGAGCGGCGCGTCCCCTCCGCCTGCGGAGATGACCCGGGGCGCTGGTCGCTAAGCGCGGTCCCGGGTCGCCGTGCTGGC
>JBDTQD010000083.1:0-4984 GCA_039932375.1 Chloroflexota bacterium
ACCTTGGTCAGCCGCTCGTGCTGCTCGTGGTAGGACGAGATGGGTCGCCCGATCAGGACCGTTCGCACGGAGCGCAGGAAGCCCGTCCAGCCCTTCCGTTCCAGGACGGTGCGCTCGGTCGCCACCAGGTGGCCCTCCTCGCGCTCGAATTCGTCCTCGAAGGGCCGCACAATGCGGACGTAGGAGTCGCCGAGCCGTTGTCCGCGTCGCTTCTCGCGGATCTCGAGCAGGGGATCGACGCGCGGCGCCTGCGGGCCGTTGCCGCGGTCAGGTGGACGATTGGCACTCATGCGGCGGGTATTACAGCACCGATTGTGAGCCGCCGACGCGCATCACAGGCGCAGCAGCAGCCCCTCGCGCGGATCCAGCCGCAGTCCCTGCAACAGGACCGATCCGGTGCGCGCGCCGGTCCCGGCGAGGAGCTCGCCGTTCGTGGGGATGCTCGACGCGTCGACCGTGGCGGCCTCGTCGCCCATGTTCGCGATCAGCAGCAGCCGCTCACCGCCGGCCTGCCGGGTCCAGCCCAGGATCTCCGGCGGCACATCGCGGACCAGGGTCAGGGCCCCGTGGCGCAGCGCCTCCGAGCCGCGACGCAGCGCCAGGAGGCGGCGGTAGAAGCTGAGCAGCGAGCCGGGGTCGCCCCATTCGTCGGCGACGTTCCGCGTCGCCGGGTCGACGAGCGCAAGCCAGGGCGTTCCGCTCGTGAAGCCGCCGGTGGCTGAGGCGTCCCACTGCATCGGGGTCCGCTGCCGGTCACGACCGAAGCGGTCATGCCCCGCTTCGGTCGATGGAGGAGCATCCACCATTCCGATCTCCTCGCCGGCGTACAGGCAGATCGTGCCGCGCAACGACAGCAGGAGGAGGGCCGCCAGCCTGGAGCGCCGCTCCCCGAACCGCGAGGCGTGGCGCGGCAGGTCGTGGTTGGAGAGCGCCCAGGTCGGCTCGACGTCGGCGGGAGTGAATCGCTCGGCACGCTCGATCGTGCGCCGGAACGGCTCGGCTCCCCAGTCGATCAGCGACAGCTCGAAGTCGAAGGCACGCTGGAATCCGCCCCCGTCTCTGTTACCCAGGTAGCGCGCCAGCCGCTCGACTGGCAGATACGCCTCGCCGATCAGGAGCTGTTCCGGGAACTCGTCAGCGACGCCGCGCAGGAAGCGGACCACCTGTATGACCTCGGGCAGGTCGACGGTCCATCGACGCTCCTGTCCCATTCGATCCCGCGGAAACGGTGTGGTCTGCGGACCGGCGGGAGGGTTGTCGCGCAGCAACGGGTCCTTCATGGCGGTGACGAAGGCGTCGACCCGAAAGCCGTCGACGCCGCGCGAGAACCAGAAGCGCATCACATCGGCCATCGCGGCCGCCACCGCGGGGTTGCGCCAGTTGAGATCCGGCTGCTCGGGGTAGAACGAGTGCAGGTAGTACTGGCCGCTGCCCGGGTCGAGCTCCCAGGCAGACCCGCCGAAAAACGCGAGCCAGTTGTTGGGCGGCCCACCGTCAGGCGCCGGATCGGCCCAAGTGTACCAGTCGCGGCTTGGGCTGCTTCGCGACGAACGGCTCTCGGCGAACCAGGGATGCTCCACGGACGTGTGGTTTGGGACCAGGTCGAGGAGCAGTCGCAGCCCGCGCGCGTGGCATGCCTCCACCAGCCGGTCGAGGTCGGCGATCGTCCCGAACTCTGGCGCAACGCCGGTGAAATCGGAGATGTCGTACCCGAAGTCGGCGAGCGGGGAGGGGTAGATCGGGGAGAGCCAGACGGCATCCACGCCGAGGGAGGAATCGGTCCCGGCCAGATGGTCGAGGCGATCGATCAAGCCGGTCAGGTCCCCGACCCCGTCGCCATTGCCATCGGCGAAGCTGCGGGGATAGACCTGGTAGATCACCGCCCCGGCCCACCACGCGCTCACGAGCGCCGATTCTAGGGGCAGGATCAGGCGGACATCTCCTCTTCGAGCGGCGCTGGACCTGAGCCGGTCAGCTGCAGCGTCAGCCAGGCGAGCGCAACGAAGTGAAAGTCGCGAATGCGAAACGGCCGCATCAACGTCATGAGCGGCCTACTCGACGCTGATCAGGAGGGCGTCGCCATCCTCGTCTTCGGCATCCACGATGGAGCCTACCTGATCGGTCGCGACGGCCTGCTCGATCAGCGTCGCGTAGCTATCCGGGATGCCGGGCACCATGCGCGCAGCCATCGCCGCGAAGGCGAGCGGCACCCGAACGTCGACCACGCGACGGCCACGCTCGCTCACCTGGATCCGCACCCGGCGGCCGCGCGCCGAGCCCGTTCCCGGGACTGGACCAGCCGCCGGCCCAGCCTTGACCGCGGGCCGGCCGAGCGCCTCGATGATGGGAGCCGCCTCCTCGGCGGTCAGCTTGCCTTCGCTCACCAGCCGTAGGATCGTCGCGAGCTCGTCGCCCACGTCACGAACCTCCAGCCAGGCGGCGCGTCGCTTCGTCGACGTCGATCTCGCCGCGTTCCAGCGCGCGGAGGACGTCGAGCTGGCGCTCGGGGCCGCGCCCAACCGCCGGAAGCCGTCGCGGGCGCCGCACGTTGACGTCGCCGGACATCGAGTTGAAAACGAGCCGCGGCCCGCCGCTGCCCACGATCAGCCGACGGCGATCGACCTGCCCCTCGAGCCGATGATCAAGCTCGCTGCTCACGTCGGAGGAGAGGCCGTGCACCTCGAACGTGGCGCTGCCGACCAGGCCGATGGTCAGGTCCCCGCTCACGGTCTCGACCTTGAAATCGCCGCTCGCGTCGAGCTGCGCCTCGATTTCCACGTCGCCGGAGACGGTGTGTGCCCGCAGGGATCGGAGCGTGGGTGCGGTGATGCTGACGTCGCCGGAGACCCCCTGCACCTGGGCAGCCAGCGGCTCGTCAGCGCGAATCGTCGCATCGCCCGAGACGCTCTCGAGTTGGACGGAGCCACCCAGCTCGCTCAGCAGCAGGTCGCCCGAGACGGTCCGGTAGCGCTGCTCGCCGCGAAGGCCGGTCGCCTCGACGTCGGACGAGACGGTGGCCAGCAGCAGCGTTGCGGCTGCTGGGATCTCGCCCTCCACGGAAAGCTCGTAGTGGCCGGCGCCGCCCAAGAGACGGCTGATCACCGAGCCCATCGAGGGAGCCCCCTCCCTCTCCACGATGTCCAGCTCGTCCTTGTCGCGTCGCACGTGCAGCTGAACCGCTTCGAAGATGCGATCCGCGTCCGCATCGGAGGCTGCTGAAATCTCGAACGTGGCGCGGACGTGCGCCTCGCCTCCCGCGATGCCCCGAGCGCGCATGTCGCCGGAGGTGATCGTCAGCGAGACGCTGCCGCGCTCGCCGACCGCATGGTCGATCGACTGGGTGCGGACGTAGGTGCCCATCGCTCAGCCGGCCCCCAGCGAGCGCAACGCCTCGGCGGCCTCGTCGGCCGACAGCTCGTGGCGCGCAAGCCGCTCCAGGATGGCGCGGCGCTCGTCCGCTGCCTGGTCGACCGTCGGATTGGGGGCATCGGCGGCAAGCGGCTCGCCGGGGACCGGCTCGTCGCCGTCGGCGAGACCCAGTGCCCGCACCAGCGCCTCGACGCGGCCGCGGACGGTGGGGTAGGAGATCCCGAGCTCACGCTCCATCTCCTTGAGGTTCCCGCGGGAGCGAAGGAAGCTCTCCAGCAGGGCGAGCTGCTCCCGCGAAAGGCGACCGTAGCGACCGACCCCGAACTCGCCTTCCAGAGCGGTGCCGCAGCTGCGGCAGTGGAGGCGCGTGATCGCGAGCTCACCCTCGCAGACGGGGCAGGTCGAGATGACGTCGCGTGCCATCTATCGGGTTCCGGCTTGCCGGACGGCCTTGCGCTCCCCGCCGAGGCGGAAGACGCGCTTGATGCCGGCATCCGCACCGGGCTTGTGCGAGCGGTTGGCTCTCGTCATTTCCTGGGCCGCCAGGATCGGTGACTGGAAGCGGAAGTTATCCATTTGGCGTGCGCTCCTTGCGTTTTGCTAATCGGCTCGGTGCTTTTGTAAGGTTCCCTGCGCACGGTAGGGCACAAGTTACTAGTTGTCAAGCCATTTCTGCCAATGTGGGAAAGCGACTTTCCAAACTGAGTGGAAGAATCTCAGAATGAGCGCGGCAGGGAGTCCTCGCGGCCGATCAGGCCTCGCGTGGGTCGGTCCGCTCCGGGTCGATCCCCAGCTCGCCGATTGCCTTCACCAGGTCCTCGCGCTTCATCTCGCCGGTCAGGCACAGACCGTGCAGGGCGGCATACGCGATCTGCTCTGGGCTCACCTCGAAGTGGGCACGCAGCGCCTCGCGCGTGTCACTGCGCCCGAAGCCATCGGTCCCGAGCACAGTGAAGGGGCGGTCCATCCAGCGTGCCACCATGTCGGGCAGCGCCTTGAGGTAGTCGGTCGCGGCGATGATCGGCCCCGTCGTTTGGCCGAGCTGCTGCACCACGTACGGGATCTTCGCCTCCGCCTCGGGGTGGAGCCGGTTCCAGCGGTCCACGCTGAGCGCCTCGTTGCGCAGCTGCTGGAAGGAGGGGACGCTCCAGATGTCGGCGGCCACGTCATAGCGCTCGGCGAGCAGGTCGGCAGCGGCAAGCGCCTGGTGGAGGATCGAGCCCGATCCGAGCAGCTGCACGCGACGCGAGCCTCGTTCGGCCTGCCGGAAGCGGTAGAGGCCGCGCAGCACGCCCTCCTCCACGCCATCGGGCTTGGGCGGCATGGCCCAGTTCTCGTTGTAGAGGGTCAGGTAGTAGAAGATATCCTCGCCCGGGTCGCCGTACATGCGCCGGATCCCCTCGCGCACGATGATCGCCAGCTCGTAGGCGAAGGCGGGGTCGTAGGCGAGGATGTTGGGCAAAGTGCTGGCCAGGATGTGGCTGTGCCCGTCGTCGTGCTGCAGCCCTTCCCCGGTGAGCGTGGTGCGGCCGGCGGTGGCGCCCATCATGAAGCCACGCCCGCGAGCGTCGCCGAAGGCCCAGATCTGGTCGCCGGTACGCTGGAAGCCGAACAT
>JBDTQD010000084.1:0-4967 GCA_039932375.1 Chloroflexota bacterium
CTTTTGTCGCGGATCAAGACGTACGGTTGATCGGCGGGCCGGAGTGGGCCGATCGGTAAGTCCGTGCTTATCTGACTGACGAGACCGACTAGAGGCGTACCCGCGGGGGCTGGTGCGCGTCCCACATGTGGACCGTGTCGATGAAGCGGACGATCCCCCGTGAATGGCTCATCAGCAACGAATGCGTGCGCGCCCCGCCGCCGAAGAAGCGGACGCCGCGCAGGAGCTCGCCGTCGGTGACGCCCGTCGCCGCGAAGACGACGTTCTCGCCTGGGGCCAGGTCATCGGTTCGGTAGATGCGGTCGACGTCGTCGACGTCCACGCCCATCGTGCGGCCGCGCTCCCGCTCCTCGTGCGAGCGCCAGCGGAACTGCGCCTGGATCTCGCCGCCCAGACACTTCAGCGCGGCGGCGGTCAAGACTCCCTCGGGGGCGCCACCCGTCCCCATCACGGCATGGACGCCGGTGCCCGAGACCGCCACCGAGATGCCGGCGGTCAGGTCGCCGTCGCTGATCAGCTTGATCCGGGCTCCGGTGGCGCGCACCTCCTCGATCAGGGTGGCATGGCGCTCGCGGTCCAGGATCACGACCGTGATGTCGAACGGTGCGCGCCCCAGCCGCTCGGCGATGGTGGCGATCGTGACCGCGGCCGAATCGTTGAGAGAGACGTGGCCGGAGACCTGCGGCCCCACGATCAGCTTCCTCAGGTAGGTGTCCGGGGCATGCATCAGGCCGCCTGGCTCGGCGGCGGCGAGCACGACCGTGGCGTTCGGGGAGCCCGTTGCGACGAGGTTCGTGCCCTCGAGCGGGTCCACCGCGATGTCCACCGAGGTCGCCGCGTCGGGGTTGCCGACCTGCTCACCGATGTAGAGCATGGGGGCCTTGTCGCGCTCGCCCTCGCCGATGACGATGGTGCCGCTGATATCCGACTCTTCCATGGCGTTGCGCATCGCCTCCACAGCGGCGTGGTCTGCGCCCATCCGGTCGCCACGTCCCATGAGGCGCGCCGCCGCGATTGCCCCGGCCTCAGTGGCCGCGACCGCCTCGACGCCGATCAGCTTTTCCATCGGACTAGTGCTTGAAGTGGCGGCGACCGGTGAAGACCATCGCCATGTGATGCCGGTCGGCGACCTCGATCGCCATCTCGTCGCGGATGCTGCCGCCGGGCTGGATGATCGCCGTCACCCCAGCCTGGGCCGCGATCTGGATTCCATCGGGGAAGGGGAAGTAGGCGTCGCTGGCCATCACCGACAGCGGGGCTCGCTCGCCGGCCTTGCGCAGCGCGACCTCGACGGAGACAACCCGCGAGGGCTGGCCTGCCCCCATCCCGATCAGTGCGTGGCGCTTGGCCAGCACGATCGCGTTGCTCTTCACGTGCCGCACGGCCCGCCACGCGAAGAGGAGGTCGGTCAGCTCGTCAAGGGTCGGCCGCCGCTGGGTGACGACCTGCAGCTTGTTGCGGTCCTCCTCCAGGTTGTCGAAGGTCTGCACCAGCAACCCGCCGCCGATCCGCTTGAAGTCGAAGTTGCCGATTCCCAGCTCAGGGCCGTTGGCATCGGCCTGTGGCACCTCGATGATCTCGAAGCCCTTCTTGGTGCGCAGGATCTCGAGCGCCTCGGGGGTGTAGCCGGGGGCCACGATCGCCTCGAAGAAGCCGGGACGGATCGCCCGAGCGGTCGCGTCGTCGACCACCCTATTTGCGCCGATGATCCCCCCGTAGGCGGATACGCTGTCGCCCTCCAGGGCAAGCCGGAACGCCTCCGCCAGGTCGACCACGCTGGCCAGGCCGCATGGATTACCGTGCTTCACGATGCAGACCGTCGGCGTCTTGAAGTCCGATGCGATCTGCCAGGCGGCGTCCAGGTCGAGCAGGTTGTTGAAGGAGAGGTCCTTGCCGGCGATCTGGCGCGCACGGCTGATCGAGGTGCGGCGCTGGGCGGAATCGGCGTAGAAGGCGCCCAGCTGGTGGGGGTTCTCGCCGTAGCGCAGATCGGCCTTCTTCTCGACCACCAGCGTCAACCGGCTCGGGAAGAGGGTGCCGGCCTGCAAGTTCAGATAGGACGCGATCTGGGCGTCGTACGCGGCGGTCAGGGCGAACGCCTCGGCGGCCAGCTTTTGGCGCGTCTCGGGGCTGACCGTGCCGTGGGAACGAACATCGCGCAGGACCGATGCGTACTGGGTCGGGTCGGAGACTGCAGCCACGCCGGGGAAGTTCTTGGCCGCCGCGCGGAGCAATGCGACGCCGCCGATGTCGATCTGCTCGAGCGCCTGGTCGAGGGTCGTCTCTTTCTCGGTCACGGTCTGGCCAAAGGGATAGAGGTTGACAACCACCATGTCGATCTGGTCGATCCCGTGCTCGGCGAGCTGGGCGAGGTGATCCGGCTGGTCGCGCCGCGCCAGGAGCCCGGCGAAGATCTTGGGGTGGAGCGTCTTGACGCGGCCGCCCAGGATCTCGGGTGCATCGGTCAGGTCGGAGACGGCCTTGACCTCGACCCCTGCTCCAGTCAGGTGGGCGTGCGTGCCGTCGGTGGCAAAGCACTCGACGCCGGCCTCGGTGAGGCCCTTCGCCAGCTCGACGATCCCTTCGCGGTCCGAGACGGAGAGGATTGCGCGCAACGGGGACCTCGCACTGCGTTGCGTGAGTGGTTACCGGGACGTGCGAGGCGCCTGGGCACGCGCCCGCCTCGGTCTGGCAAGTATAGCCGGGGGCCGTGCTAGACTCCGCCGCCGATGGGCAAGATTTTCGACCCGTTCACCCCGCTCAACTTCGGCGATCTGTTCACGACCATGTGGGTTGGGGCGGTGCTGATCGTGATCGGCGCGGTGCTTGTCTTCAACGCGGCCCAGCGAATGTACCGCCGCTATCCGGCGATCCTGGCCCTCCACGAGTGGGTCTTCTGGGCGATCGTCGTCAGCTGGGGCGTCGTTCCCTTGCTGGTCGTGGTCCACGTGCCGTTGTTCTTGATGCTCTTGATCATCGTGCCAGCGACCGCAGTGGCGGTGTGGGCGACGTTCGTCAAGTTCCCGCCGATCATCGAGGCCGCCAACGTCGAGATCCGCCGCCGTCGCTTCGTGCCCCCGCCCCGCCGGGAGGTGCGAGAGCGCCCCAAGCCGACCCCCGCGGGCCGCCGTCGCCGACACCGATAGGGCACGCGCGATATCGCAGGCACCGATGCATGCGCACCGCTGCTGACGGTGCAGAAAAGAGGGCCGGGATTGCTCCCGGCCCCCATCGATCGCTACGCCAAAGTCGTTAGCAGCAGCAGCAATCGCACTGACAGTCGGGTCCGCAATCGCAGTCGGCCCCATGTGTCATCGCACTTCCTCCTTTCACCGTCGCTTCAGGCGAGGTTGACGAGTCCGGCCAGGCTGGCGCCGATCCCCGCCCAGCGCTTGGCGAAGTCCGGGGCGAGCTGGTAGTAGATGAAGGTCCCTCGGCGCTCGGTCATGACAACCCCGGCTTCGCGCAGGACCTTGAGGTGGTGGCTGACGGTCGGCTGTCGGACCGAGCAGCACTCGGTGAAGTCGCAGGCGCAGGTGGCATTGGGCTCCGCAGCCAGCTGGCGCACGATGCTGAGCCTGACTGGATCAGCGATCGCCTGGAGGAGCTCGACGTCCGGGTCCGTTGATTTCACCCTGTCAGTATATCGACGACTGTCAATATAGGCCGATCCTACCCCAGCGGGTACGATGCCGACATGACGCTCGACGTCCGCACCCGAGGCATGCCATGACTTACGTCAAGGATCCGCGCGTCGACGCATACATTGAGGCGCTCCCGGAATGGCAGCAGAGGATCTGCAAGCAGGTCCGAGACCTGGTCCATGCAGCCGATCCAGAGGTCGCTGAGACGATCAAGCGCAGCGTGCAGCCGTATTTCGTCTTGGACGGAAATATCTGCGCGCTGCTGGCAGCCAAGGATCACGTCAATGTGTTCATGTATGACGGCGGCATCGTGCGCGATCCAGCAGGCATCATCACGGCGGGTCACGACAACAAGACTGCGCGAACTGTCGCCTGCAGCGAGGGCGAGACGATCAATGCCCCTGCCCTGAGGCTGATGTTCGAGCAGATCATTGCGAACAACCGCGCGGGCGGTTGGCGAAGGTTGAAGCGCCAGGGAACGGTGGGCTGATTAGGCCCCCGCACTCAGACGACCGGCAACTCTCAGATCCTCGGCGGCGAGTCGCGAGCCTCGCGGCGCTCGGGGGAGCCATCGGGGCGATCGCGGTCGACGCCCTGTATCTATCTGCTATCGCCCAGCAGGGTGTCGTGCCGCCGGGGGCCAGGGTTCCGTTCATCGCCGTCTGGATTGCGCTGGCAGCTGTGCTCGCCGGCGTCGGGGCCATGGCCCATGCGGCCAACAGGCGCGGGCTGCTGCTCGGAGTTGCCGCCTCGGCGCTGCTGACCCTGGCCGGGCCAGCGGTCTTCTCAATCGGGGTCCCGCTCTTCATTTGTGCGATGGCGGTCGGCCTGGGCGCCGCGAAGGCAGGCGACGAACTGCACCTGGCCTGGTGGAAGGCGCTGGCGATCCTGCTCGTGCTCATCGTCCTCGCTGCAGCCCTTCTGGCAGTGGGGTTCGCCGGGACGAACGCCTGAGGGCAGGCGGCGTCCTAGCCGTCGGGAATTGTGGGCGCGCCGCGGGAGCGTGGCGGGAACGCCACGATGAGTCCCGCAGTCGGGGACGTTGAAATCGCGATCGTGGCTAGGCCGAGGTTGCCGCTGCGGGATCCGGCTCTGGCTCAGGAGCCCCGGCGGTCTTCTCAAAGACGAGGGCGCCATCCCTTTCGTCGATGCGGACCGTGTCGCCGGCCGTGAACTCGGCGGCCAGTAGTTGTCGGGCGAGCGGGTTCTCGATGGACCGCTGGATGGCGCGCCGCAGGGGCCGGGCGCCGTACTGGGGGTCGTAGCCTTCGCGCGCCACAAAGGTTCGGGCGGCATCGGTCACTTCGAGAGAGATCCGCGATT
>JBDTQD010000085.1:0-4925 GCA_039932375.1 Chloroflexota bacterium
GGTCGAGCATCTCGTCGCGGCCGGCCGGGTCGAGCCCGTTCGTCGGCTCGTCGAGGAGGAGCAGCTTCGGGTCGTGCACGATCGCCTGCGCCAGCTTGACCCGCTGCTTCATGCCGGTCGAGTAGCCGCCGATCGGCCGGTAGCGCTCCTCGTACAGGCCCACATGGCGCAGCACCTCCGCGGTCCGCTCGCGGGCAGCCGCGGCGGGAAGGCCCGCCATCCGGCCCATGTGGCTGACGAAGTCGGTCGCCGAGATATCAGGTGGCAGGCAGTCGTGCTCGGGCAGGTATCCAACGTACTGCCGGATCTCCGGCCCACGGGTGGCGACGTCCATCTCCATCACGGTGGCACTGCCGCTCGTGGGCTGCAGCAGGCCGAGCAGGATCTTGAGGAGCGTGCTCTTGCCGGCGCCGTTGGCGCCCACCAGGCCGATGATCCCCGGCTCGACGTCCAGTGTCAGCCCATCGAGGGCGGTGATGGATGGCCCGTAGCGCTTCGTGAGGCCTTGGGTCGAGATGAGGGGCATCGCCCCGAGTCTACCCGCGTGCTCCCATGCCGTCCCTTGCCACCGTCGCGAACGTTCAGCGTTCATATCGGCCAACTTCGATCGGCGCGATCCCGAAATGGCCCTCAACTTGGCCGCCCTGAACGCCCAGGGTTCGCCATCGCCAGGTTCGTCTCTTCGTCCGCCTCAGGTTGGCCGATGTGAACGCCCAGCGTTCCGGCGAGGAGGCGTCACTACATCCGCGGTAGATAGTCGGGGTCGAAGAACCGCGTCGGGTCGTCCAGGAACTCCAGGCGACAGCCCCGACCGCAAAAGTAGTAGCTCTGGCCCTCGTGCTCGGCGACCAGCCCGTCGGCGCGCGCCGTCTCCGGGTCGATCGCCATGCCGCAGACCGGATCGTGGGGTTGCGGGGTCATCTCGAGCGTATCCATCGGTCTCTTGGTCCCTTCGTTCGAACTGACTTGGAATTGTCGCAGGCGAAGCGAGTTGGTCACAACGCTCACGCTGGAGAGTGCCATGGCTCCGGCCGCCAGGGCGGGGGAGAGGAGCCAGCCGGTGATCGGGAAGAGCGCCCCGGCCGCGACCGGGATGAGGAGCAGGTTGTAACCGAAGGCCCAGCCAAGGTTCTGGCGAATGGTGCGCATCGTCGCCCGCGAGAGACCGATAGCCGCCGCCACGGAGCGCAGGTCATCGCCGATCAATGTGATGTCGGACGCCTCGATCGCCACGTCCGCGCCGGTCCCGATCGCGATGCCGAGGTCGGCCTGCGCGAGTGCCGGCGCGTCGTTGATGCCGTCGCCGACCATGGCGACCACCGCCCCGCCGGCCTGGAGGGCCGCAACCTTGGCAGCCTTGCCGTCCGGGCGGACCTCTGCCAGGACTCGTTCGGGGGCGATCCCGACCTGCCCGCCGATCGCCTCCGCCACGGCTGTTCGATCCCCGGTCAGCATCCAGACCTGCAGGCCGGCAGCCCGGAGGCGACGAATTGCATCTGCGGACTCGGCTTTAACAGTGTCGGCCACCGCGAGCAGCCCGATCGCCGCGCCAGCAACCGCCACCAGCACCGGGGTGTGGCCCTCCTCGGCGGCAGCCCGCGCAGCGTCGCCGAGCGGCGCGGTGTCCACGCCCTGCTCGGCAAGAAGTTGTTCGCTGCCGACGGTGACATTCTGTCCCTCGACCATGGCCCGCACCCCTCCGCCCGGGATCGTGGCGAATTCGTTGGCGACCGGCAGCTCGACGCCGCGCTCAACCGCGAGTCGCACGATTGCCTCGCCGAGCGGGTGCTCGCTGCCGCGCTCCGTGGCCGCCGCCAGACGCAGCAGCTCATCTTCGGGGACGCCTGCTGCCGAGTGCAGCGCGACGACGGAGGGCATGCCACGGGTGATGGTGCCGGTCTTGTCGAGCACCACGGCGGTAATCCGCTGTGCCTGCTCGAGCGCGGCACCGTCGCGGACCAGGATGCCCGCCTCCGCTCCCTTGCCGGTGCCGACCATGATCGCGGTCGGCGTGGCCAGTCCCATGGCGCAGGGACAGGCGATGATCAGGACCGCCACTGCGGCTGTCAGCGCGGCTGGCAGGCGCGGCTCTGGACCGACCAGCAGCCAGATCGCGAAGGCAGCGGCGGCAACCAGCACCACGGCCGGTACGAAGCGGGCGGTGACCTGGTCGACGACGCGCTGGATCGGCGCCTTGGACCCCTGCGCCTGCTCAACCAGCCGCGCGATCTGCGCCAGCGTCGTGTCGCGCCCCACGCGCTCGGCGCGCATCACGAACGAGCCGGACGCGTTCATGGTCCCGCCGATCACCCCATCTCCGGGGCGCTTCTCGACCGGCATCGACTCCCCGGTGAGCATCGACTCGTCGACAGCCGAGGCGCCCTCGACGATTGCTCCGTCGAGCGGGACCCGCTCTCCCGGACGCACCCGCACCAGGTCGCCGACGCGCACCTCCTCGATCGGCAGGTCGGCCTCTTGCCCATCGCGCAGGACCCGGGCCGTCGATGGACGCAGCCGGAGCAGCGCGCGCAATGCCCCAGCGGCCTCGCTCTTGGCGCGCGCCTCCAGCCAGCGGCCAAGCAGGACCAGCCCGATGATCACCGCGGCGCTGTCGAAGTAGGTCTCAGCGGCCGATCCGGCGAGAGTGATGGCCAGCGAGTAAGCGTACGCCGCCAAGGTGCCCAGCGAGACGAGCGTGTCCATTGTCAGGTCGCCGTGGCGCAGGCCCTTCGCCGCCGCGACCAGGAAGCGGCGCCCAAAGACGAATTGCACGACCGTCGCAGGGGCGAGCATCCAGACGTTGACGCGATCCATCGGCCACGGCACGCCGCCGGGCCAGAGGGAGACGACCATCATGGCCAGCCCGATGCCAGTCGCGGCCACGGCGTCCCGCAGCAGGGCCCGCCGCTCTGCGGCGCGGGCGAGGTGCTCGTGCTCGGCCGCTGCATCCGTCTCCCCGGCCGTCGGGATCGACCCCACGTCGTACCCGGCCGCCTCGATGGCGGCCACCAGGCCGCCTCGGTCGATCCGAGCAGCGTCGAAATGGACCGTCGCGCGTTCAGTGGCGAGATTGACGACGGCATCGGCGACGCCGTCCGCCTTGTTCAGGAAGCGCTCGATGCGCGTGACGCATGAGGCGCAGGTCATCCCGGTCACGGGCAGCGAGATCTCGGTCAACGGGGAGTTGGCTGTGGTCGTCATCGGCCCCTTCAGGATACTACAGGGGAGTATTCGCGCCCTTCGTGCGACGCAGCCGGCAGGCGGCGCTACGCTGACCGAGCATGAAGGCGCTGATCCTGACCAACGAGTACCCGCCGAACGTCTACGGGGGAGCCGGGATGCATGTCGCGGAGCTCACCCGCGAGCTTCGCAGGCGGATCTCGCTCGAGATACGCACGTTCGGCGACCAGCACGAGAAGGCCGATGGTTGGCGCGTCCACGGCTATCCGTCGCCGCGCGACCTCCCGGCGGGCGACTCGCCGCTTCGCCCCGCCTGGGATGCATTCGGGCGTGACCTGGCCATGGCGGCCGATCCGACCGACGCGGACCTGGTCCACTGCCACACCTGGTACACCCACCTGGGGGGGCTGCTGGCCCAGCGCGCGTACTCGATCCCGCTGGTGATCACCGTGCACTCGCTCGAGCCGCTTCGGCCGTGGAAGCGGGAGCAGCTGGGTGGCGGCTACGACCTGTCGAGCTGGGTCGAGCGAACGGCGCTCGAGGCGGCCGACGCCGTGATCGCGGTCAGCATGGGCACCCGCGACGATGTGCTCCGCCACTTCGACGTGCCGCCTGAGCGATTGCATGTGATCCATAACGGCATCGATGCCGACTTCTTCACGGTCGACGCGTCGACCGATGCGCTGGTGCGCCACGGCGTCGATCCAACGGTTCCGTACGTGCTCTTCGTCGGGCGGATTACGCGCCAGAAGGGGATCGCCCACCTGGTGCATGCCATCGGGCGGCTCGATCCCGGCATCGGCGTGGTGCTGGCCGCCGGCCAGCCGGATACCCCCGAGCTGGCCGCCGAAGTCGAGGCCGGCGTGCGTGCCGCCCAACAGGGGCGGCAGAACGTGGTCTGGATCCCCGAGATGCTGAGTCGGGCGGAGATCCGGCAGCTGTACAGCCATGCGGCGCTCTTCGCCTGCCCATCGGTGTATGAGCCGTTCGGCATCACCAACCTGGAGGCGATGGCGTGCGGCCGAGCGGTCGTTGCGACTGCGGTGGGCGGCATCCCCGAAGTGGTGGTCGACGGCGAGACCGGCGTGCTGGTGCCGGTCGAGTTCGAGCCGGATGAGCCGATGGCTCCCGCCGACCCCGACCGACTCGCGGCCCATCTGGCCACGGCCATCAACGCGCTGATGGCCGATCCCGAACGACGCGCGGCGATGGGCGAGGCGGGCCGGCGCCGCGCCATCGAGAACTTCAGCTGGTCGACAATCGCTGATCGAACGGTGGAGCTGTATCGCAGCCTGACCTGATCGATCGGCTAGGATTTCGCCGCCATGACCCAGGACACCGCCTCGTCTGCCGCTGCACACCGATCCGGCGTGTCGGGCGCGCCGATCGTCGTCGCCCGCGACCTCCGCAAACGGTACGGGACCCTGCAGGCGGTGGATGGGATCAGCTTTGAGATCGCCGAGGGCGAGGTGTTCGGGATCCTCGGCCCGAACGGCGCGGGCAAGACGACCACCCTCGAGATGATCGAGGGGATGCGGCCGATCGACTCCGGCAGCGCCGTGGTGGACGGCATCGATGTGAGCCAGGATCCGCGCGGCGTCAAGGCGCGAATCGGCATCCAGCTCCAGGCGTCCAGCTTCTTCGATGAGCTGAACCTGGTCGAGCTGTTGGTGCTCTTCGGCCATCTCTACGGGCGCTGGGTCGACGCCATGGCACTCTTGGCCGACGTCGAGCTGACCGAGAAG
>JBDTQD010000086.1:0-4769 GCA_039932375.1 Chloroflexota bacterium
CGGGATGATGAGCGAGACGACGACCATCAGCCGCCCGGAGCTGATCGACTACCTGATCAACATCTGCGAGGCCTGCGATATCGGGATCGGAGGCTTCATCAAGGATGTCGGGCGTTACCTGGTCAAGGGCGAGCGCGCCGCGGAGCTGGTGGCGCTGCGCACCAAGCGCCTCAGCGTCAAGTCATTCATGGACGCCTGGACCATGAACATCGAGCGGCTGCAGCAATGCTGCGTGCACGTCGGCTCGACCGACGGCGAGGAGGAGCCGGTGCGCATCCCCTTCTGTGCGCGGCAGCTTTTCGGTGGCCTGCGGCGGCGGACCTCGGCCGGACAGGTCGCGGCGCGCCAGCTCGTCGAGCTGGATGGACTGGTGGCACGCGCATGAGCGCCACCGCGCCGGCGACCGATCCGATCAAGGCCTGGCTCGCCGCGCGGCCGCCGCTGACTCGCGCCCAGAAGTACGACCGGCTTGCGTTCACCTTCTGCAAGATGGGGACCGTGGGCCTGATCGCCTGGCTGGTCACGCCGGCGATCTTCGTGCTGCTAGTGGCGACCGTGGCGATCGGCCTGTACGCCAAGGCGGTCGCGCTGGGGATCACGCGCAGCCAGTGCATCCTGCGACGGCCCCTGCTGATCATGGGCTTCTGGGCGGCAGTCGCCGCGGCCGATGCGACATGGCTGATCCTGGGCATGAGTGCTTGAGGCCTGCGCCCAAGGTTCTCTGCCAACTATTGGAGGAGGAAGCTCCCGCGACCTCAGCAGGGTCTTCGCAGGTGGCCTCGTAGGCCGTATGCTCCGCCTAACGACAGAGGAGGCGCCGGTGGCCCGCGACGAGAAGCTCGACCTGCTGCACAGCATCCCCATCTTCTCCCGGTTCGATCGTCGTCACCTCGAGCGGCTTGGCATGCTGACCGAGCACGTCGACGTCAATCCCGGAAGGGTCCTGATCCGGCAGGGCGACACCGGCGACGAACTGATGATCGTGGTCTCCGGCCAGGTCGGCGTCGAGCGGGATGGGCAGCGAATCAACCAGCTCGGCCCGGGCGACTTCTTTGGCGAGATCGCGCTCATCGAGCGGGGGCCGCGCACCGCCACCTGCACGGCCGAGGCGGCGACCAGGCTGCTGGTCATCAACCACCGGGACTTCCACGCGGTGATGGAGGAATTCCCGGAGATCGCGGCTGAGGTTCTCCTGACCCTCGCCCACCGCGTCCGGCTGCTCGAGTCGAACGCCGTCCAGTAGGACGCTCACATCAGAGTATTGCCGGCTGCCCCGTCGCGATCGCCTTTGCGACCGCCGCAGCCGCTTGAGCGAAGGTCGCGACCTGGTCCAGGTCCACGTTCTCGATCGTTCCTGTCCGAGCCGATATTCGAGTGCTACTCTCCTGCTCGCAAGGCGATCCCGGCTGCTCCGGGCGGGAGTAGCTCAGTTGGCAGAGTGTCTGCTTCCCAAGCAGAATGTCGCGGGTTCGAATCCCGTCTCCCGCTCCAACGAACAGAGGTGGCATGGCCCCCCTCCCGACCGGAACGGTCACCTTCCTGTTCACCGATGTCGAGGGCTAGCCCCAGGCGGCAAGCGGGAGCATGGCGGCGAGACGCCACAAGCTCGGATCGGCCTCGAACCTGACGAGCTTTGGCGCAAGGCGCCGCGCGGTGCGATGGGTTTCGAACCAGATCGGCTTCGGCCATGCCCGGAATGGCGCCCGCACCACGGTCTTCTCGGAGCGCGAGAACATCAGGGTGTTGTGGACCACATCGGTGCCTGAACCGATGTCGTTGCGGGGATGCCCTGGAAACGCACCCCAGGGCGTGATGCCAAGGCCGAACCCGAGCGCCGACCAGTGGTTGACCGAGACCGTGCCATATCGCAGGTCTGCCACGGCCTGCTCGACGGCGTCCGCCACTTCTAGATTGCGCATCGACCCCGGGTGGACGATCAGGGTGGCGTTGAGCGATCCCCGCAGCGAGTCGTTGGCGAAGGCGACTGCTCGCTCCAGGTAGTCGGCAACGTCGGCAGAAGGGAGCGGCAGCTCCGCGAAAACCGAGCAGAAGGCCTCAGTGGTGAAGCACAGATCGTCGTCCTGGCGCGGGTCGAGATCGGTGATCAGCGCCCATGGCAGGCGCCGATCTGCACCGGTGCCGTAGAGCTCAGCGTTTGGGTGCGCGCCAAGGAAGCGGTCAAAGCGCTGCTCCGCCCCGGGGTACCAGGCAACTCGAGCGGGTGTCGCGCGTAATCGTGCGCGGACTGCATTCAGGAACCGATGCCGCAGCCTCCAGCCGGCTGGCGTGATGATCACGCGCGGCGTGGTGCAGTTGAATCCGGCGTTGTTGGTCAGCATGCTGGCCACGTTGTCTGCCTGGTAGTCGATGTCGGCATCGGTCCATCGACCGGGCACCACGATCACCGGCGTGAGGTTCCCGAGCTCGGCGCTGAACGGCTTGTCCAGGATCGGCACGTCGCGGAGTCGGCGCTCATCGCCCTCTGCGCCTGTGCCATAGACGATGGCATCGTACGTGTGATACGAGCCGGTGACGTGCAGCTCATCGACCCCGGGGTGTGCGGCCAGGTACGCGCCCTCGTCCGCCCCGCCGTGCACGATGCGCAGGTAGCCGTCGCGAATCAGGGCGCGGAGGCCTGCCTCCAGGATCGGCGCCATGAAGGCTTGCGAGGGGTGCATCTTGAGGATCACCACCCGGTTGGCCACGAAGAGCTTGTAGATCGCGTCCAGCGGCGAGATGGACGAGACGTTGCCAGCGCCCAGCACCAGGCACACGCCGCCTGCATCAGGCTGCCGATAGGCAACTGCCTGGGTCGAGGCCAGATCCCGCTTGGCGACCCCAGGCTGCATCCAGACATCGGCAGTGACGCCGGGGTACATGAGCCGATCGAACCGATCCGCCGGCACGACCCGGGCCGACACTCGCCCATTATCGTGCGTGGTCACCCGCCCGGGGATCCGCGGCACTCCTTTGCGGGCGATGCCGCGTAACGATTTGGCGAGCAGCCGCAGCTGCCGCAGGGTGACGTACGGGCCGACGATCGCTTCCTCGGAGGCCTCCTCCGGCAGGAGCCCCTCCGCCTCGGCGACCGCGGCGGTCCACCGCTCAGCGACCGCTGCGATGTCACGCCTCAGCTCGCTGACGAGCCCGATGCGTGCCTCGGGTGAGACCGCCACCCAAGCGCCACTACGGGACCGCAGGCCGTCGACGGCCGCGTCGAGCTCTGCGTGAGCCGTCGCGTCGGTGAAGTGAGGGCTTTGAACGAGCAGGTCGGTGATCGGCCGATGATAAGCGGCCGCGCAAAGCTGGCCGCGGGCCGTCGAGGCTGCGGCTACGAGCCGGGAACTGGAGAACGCTCACCCGTCTCGTGCGCGGTGGCCTCGCCGCCTTGCTCCGACGCCTCCTGAGGCGCATCGGATGCACCCGGAGCCTGGTTCGCATCCTCAGATCCGTCCGGGGATCCGGATGAGCTGGTTTCAGGGCTTATCGACGGCGACGGCGTGGCAGGTTCCGCCACCGACTCGGACGGCGAGGGCGCTGAAAATTCCGACTGCGAGGCGATTGGCGTCGGCGAGCCGTTGCCGACGTTATGGATGATGCCTGTCAGCTGGCCCGCGAAGAGGGCGCCCGCCATCGCGAGCACCAGGGTCGCGCCGAGTGCGCCCAGGCGAGCGGCACGGCTGAGCCCGCCGCCGGCGCCTGCCGAAGGCAGCAGCCAGGCCAGGAGACCGTGACGGGGCGGAGGTTCGCGGTCGAGCGCGGCCATGACCCGGTCTTCCAGTCCGCGGGGGGTGGCGGTCCCGGTGGCCGTCGCGTAGCGCTCGAGCTCGGTGATGGCGCGGTCGGCATCTGCCGATGGCTTGTCGAGCTCGTTAGGTTCGAATGGACGGCGATTCATTGGACCGGCTCGTTGCCGATCAGCGGCCGCAGACGCTCAAGGCCACGGCGCAGGTGAGTCTTCACCGTGTTGAGCGGGCGGCGGGTGGCAACGGCGATTTCGTTCAGGCTCAGCTCGCCAAAGAAGCGGAGGGCCACGACCTCGCGATACGGGTCGCTCAAGGCCGCCACGGCCAACCGCACGGCGCGCTCCCGTTCACCGGCGAGGGTGACAGCAAGCGGGTCTGAGCCTGGTGCGCCAATCGACATCTCCTGTTTCAGCTCACTCGTCTCGCGGCGCTGGCCAAGCCGGCGGTAGGCCTGGCGGATCGCAATGCGGAGCAGCCAGCCGCCGAGTGGTCCCTCGCCGCGAAAGGAACCGAGCGATCGGTAGGCGATGACGAAGCTCTCCTGTGTCGCGTCCTCGGCGTCGTGCGGTCGGCCGAGGATGCGGAGGCAGGTGCGGTAGACGGTGACCTGCTCTCGTTCGACCAGGACCCGAAACAAGTCCCGGTCGCCGGCAAGGACGGCATCGATGAGGGCGCGGTCATCCACGACCTCATCGTGCCATGCCGCCCGTTCCACGTTGGGTCAGTCGCCGTGGGAGCCATCTCCGCTGGCATCAGGCGCCTCGGACTCGTTCGCCGGGGCCGACTCGCCGGCGTGGCCCTTGGGGTCCTCGATGTTGCTGGCGTCGCCATTCTCGACATCGTTGGCGTCGCCATCCTGGACGTCGTTCTGGTCGCCTTCCCGAACCTGGCTGGCATCAGTCTCAGAGGCTTCGGGAGACTCGCTGGCATCGGGAGACTCGCTGGCATCGGGAGACTCGCTGGCTTCAGGAGACTCGCTGGCATCGGGAGACTCGCTGGCTTCAGGAGACTCGCTGGCATCGG
>JBDTQD010000087.1:0-4673 GCA_039932375.1 Chloroflexota bacterium
ACGGCCCTTCATATTGTCTGAATTGAAGGTCTTCCGGTCCACTCGCCCACACCGTGTGTAATCCATCGGTCTGACCGACGCCGTCAGCGGACGTGCTATGGACCGAGACCTCGTGGAACTGGCGCGGAACGGAGACAAGGCGACCTTCACCTCCCCTGCCGCCGCCTTGGCCGAGCGGTTCCTTGCCGCGTCGCACAGGATCCTGCGCAACACCGATCCTGCCGAGGCCGAACCGAACACCGTCTCGACATGCCGCTCTCGGACGTCGCCGAAGCGCTCGGCGTACCCGAGGGAAAGGTCCGTTCAAGACTTCATCACGCGATGCGCGGCCTGCCCTTCCGAACCGAGCTGGCTGCTCCCGGGCCTTACTGCGACTTCTGACCGCTGATCATGCCGATTCGGATCGGCCCATAGTTCCCGGTTCCTGGTTGACGCCGGCGGGGCCCGTCCCTGCCGGCGTCTTCCGTGTCCAACTTGAAGGCTGCCACCCGCCCGCCTGCAATACCGCGCCGCTCCCAGTAATGCGGTTGCAAGGCCGTCCATGTACCCTTCCGCCATGGTCTTCAAACGAGGCGCGCGCCTCGATCCCGGCCAGGTCCGCGACATGCGCGGCCGAGGAGGCACGATCGCCGTCGGCGGTGGCCTCGGCGGCATCGCCGTGCTCGTGGCAGTCCTCCTCCTCGGAGGCACGCCGCAGGACGCCGCGAACCTGACCAAGATACTGAACGGCACGACCGTCGGCACCCAGGCGTCTCCGAACGACCTCAGCCAGCAATGCCAGACCGATGTCCAGGCCAACTCCCGCGAGGACTGCCGGATCATCGGGTATGTGAACAGTGTGCAGGCCTACTGGGGCACCGCGGTTCAGGGCTATACCCTGGCTCCCACCACCTTCTACACCGATGCCATCAACACCGGCTGCGGCCAGGCGACGAGTGCCGTCGGCCCGTTCTACTGCCCGCCCGATACCAGTGTCTACATTGACCTCGGCTTCTTCGACACGCTCCAGACCCAGTTCGGCGCCAAGGGCGGCCCCTTCGCGGAGGCGTACGTGATCGCCCACGAATACGGGCATCACGTACAGGACCTGCTCGGGGACCTCAAGCCCGGTACTGGGACCGGGGCCGAGAGCCAATCGGTCCGCACCGAGCTCCAGGCCGATTGCTACGCCGGCGTGTGGGGTAACCACGCCGTGCAGACGGGTTACCTGGATCCGATCACCCCCGACCAGGTAGCGCAGGCGTTGGATGCTGCCAAGGCGGTCGGTGACGACCGGATCCAGGCGCAGACCCAGGGGCAGGTCAACCCCGAGACCTGGACCCACGGATCGTCGGCGGAGCGGCAGCACTGGTTCCAGGTCGGGCTCGACGGCGGCGACCCCAAGGGCTGCGACACCTTCAACGCCACGACCCTCTAGCTCGCCGCCCTGGTCCCTATGCCACGCCACGTGGCGCAATAGCGGGCGAGCCCTCTTCACCCGCGATTTGGCCACGCTCCGTGGCCGCTCGTCGGAGGGGCCGCCCTGTTTCGGACATTCCCCTTCATAAGGCCACGGAGCGTGGCACGCCGTGCGCACGCCACCCGGCTACCCTTCTCGCATGACCCCTCTCCTCGGGAAAGCCGCTCCCCCAGGCTCGACGATCGGGATCGTCACGCCCGGCAGCCCGCCCGAGACCCGCGCGGAGGTGCAACGCGGCATCGCCTGGTGGAAGGAACATGGCTACGAGGCCAAACTGATGCCAGGCGCACTCGAGCAGGACGACTGGCACGCCGGCTCCCCCGAGACCCGCGCCCGCGACATCCAGCAAGCCTTCGCCGACCCCGATATCGACGCGATCCAGACGATGCGCGGTGGGTATGGATCGGCCCAGGTCGTCCCGCTCCTCGACCTGGACGCCGTCGGTCAGACGCCCAAGGCCTTCATCGGCCTCTCTGACATCACCGCCTTGCACGTCGCGTTCAACAAGATCGGCCTCGCCACCTTCTACGGACCGAGCCTCACGATGGTCGGCGCCCCCAGCCCGCCAGCCTTCAGCACGGAACGTCTGCTCCAGGTGCTGAGGGGCAAGACGACAGGCCCCGTACCACCGGACGAGGATCGGCTGACGGTCATTGCCATCGCCCCCGGGAAGGCAACGGGCCGGGTGCTCGGCGGCTCCCTCCTAGACTTCATCTACACCATCGGCACACCATGGGAGGTTGACCTGGAAGGCGCCATCCTCTTTTTCGAGGAGGTCGGCATGGCGCCGATCCGCCTCGACCGCGCGCTCCTCTACCTCGAGCAGATCGGCAAGCTGCGGGGCGTTCGCGGCATCGTGGTTGGCGAGATGGCCCGCGGCGAGTGGCATGAGTGGCAATCTTCGCCGCGCTCCAAGACGACCGAGAACGTGCTGACCGACCGGCTGGCTCACCTGGGGGTACCGATCCTCTACGGACTCCCGCTCGGCCACGGGTCGACGCTTGCGACGCTGCCACTCGGCGTGCAGGCGACCGTCGACGCCGATGCGCTGACCCTCACCATCGACGAGCCCGCGCTGGCATGACGAACGACGAGCCGAATCCCCAGGAGCCGATCTGGCGCGGGGTCCTGATGGGGACCGCTCCGGAATTTCGCAGCGCTCGATCCTTCTTCCAACATGTCCCGGGCGGCCCGCGCTGCAAGATGTGCGCCGCCCCGTTCGGCGGTCCGTTCGCGCCGTTCGTCCGGATGCGGGGTCGGCGGCCGTGGGCGAAGAACCCCAAGTACTGCGGCCGGTGCTTCAATCTCCTTGCGCAGGTGCACGGCGGAGCCGAGGTCCCATGCACCCTTCTCTTTGCCGATGTCCGCGGCTCTACGGCTCTCGCCGAAACGGTCGACGCAACGGAGTTCCGGCGATTGATGCAGCGCTTCTACGAGAGCGCGAGCCGTGTGCTGGTGGCGCACGACGCGATCGTCGACAAGTTCGTCGGCGACGAGGTGATGGCCATCTTCATTCCTGCGCTATCCCAGGAGCGCCACGCCGCACGCGCGATCGACGCAGCGATTGGCCTCATCCGCGCGAATGAGGAGGCGGCAGGTGACGCGCCGCCCCTCCCGATTGGCGCTGGGGTGCATACCGGGCAGGCCTACGTCGGCTCGATCGGCGAGGGGCTGAACACGGAGATGAGTGCGCTCGGCGACGTCGTAAATACCGCCGCACGACTGGCGTCCGCCGCCGGCCCGGGCGAGGTGCTGGTCAGCCTGGACGCCGGGGAGGCAGCCGGACTGGCGATGGGCGAGCTGGAGCATCGGTCCCTGGAGCTGAAGGGGAAGAGCGCGGTTACCGAGGTCGCCGTGATCAAGCCGCTGGCGAGGTGAGCGGCACCTTCCCCGTTGGATGCTGACCAGATCGGCCTTGTGACCCTCGGCCGCCGGTTGCTCCGTCATATGGCTGATTAGATCGGCCGGCGGACAGAGGAGTTGACCCGATCCGCCCTTCCTCCGTCGTAGGGCCGACTACGTCAGCATTCCGCGCCTGTACCCTCCTCCCCCATGCCCGAGCACCGCGGCCGCCCCCTCATCCACCCCACGAGCCCCGCCGAATGGCGCAGCTGGCTCACCAAGCACCACCAGGACACGGACGGCGCCTGGGTGGCCCGATGGACCAAGGCCAGCGGCAACACTCCCCTCGCTTACGAGGCACTCGTCGAGGAGGCGCTCTGCTTCGGCTGGATCGACGGGGTGGTCAACACGCTCGCCGACGGCCGCCAGGCGCACCTCATGACCCCTCGCCGCAAGGGCAGCGCCTGGTCGCGCTCAAACAAGGACCGCATCGACCGCCTCCTGGCGGACGGGCGCATGACCGACGCCGGCCTCGCCGCTATCAAAGCAGCCAAGGCCGATGGCACCTGGTCAATGCTGGATGCCGCCGAGGCCCTGATCGAGCCTGATGAGCTGGCTGCCGCCCTCGACGCCAGCCCCGAGGCGCGTCGCCAATGGGACGCATTCCCGAAATCGCCGCGCCGGGCGCTCATCTGGTGGGTGATGTCGGCCAAGCGCCCCGAAACGCGCGATCGGCGTGTGGCCCAGATCGTCGACGAAGCATCGCACGGTCGCCGCGCCAACAACTACTGAATCTGAGGCACTGCCTCTGCACGGCCGCGCTGGATGACTTGGATCGCGAGCCAAGCGAGGTCGGCTGGAATCAACCACCACCCGCCTTCCCAGGCGGCGACGACGAGGATCGGCAGAAGGACCAGCCCCACGCCGATCCGCTGCCATCTTGTCGTCACCACGAAGCGGCTCACCACCCCGATGAGCCCGAGCACCACGACCCACAGGACGACTAGCTGCCATACGGCAAAGCCGCTCCCGATCAGCGGGATGGCAAGTCCGATGAGAGCCACAACCCAGGGCAGGATTCGAACGTTCATTGCCTCGATCATCATGCTGCACACCGTGAACAGATACGTGCCATACGGGATGGTGGTCGCCTTCCGCACCTGCGCTCGAAGCAGCTCGATCGCGTACAGGGCGGCACGGTCGAATCGGTCAATCAGCATCTGGGCCGAGAACACCCCCGCCCGATGCTGACCAAATCGGCCCTATGACGATCCAGCGCCCGATTCGCACCGCTCACCCGTCGCTTGGCCGACCTCATCGGCCTTCTGACGGTTGACCGAGCCCTCAACCGTTGTAAGGCCGATCTGGTCAG
>JBDTQD010000088.1:0-4621 GCA_039932375.1 Chloroflexota bacterium
TGGTCCGCCAGCGAGTGGTCCGCCAGCGAGTGGTCAACAGGCGAATGGCGGTGACTCACGTCGGTCCCGCGGTACGCCGGGGACAGGCTTCGCTCCTTCGCCGCGCCGGCATCACGCCCGCGGTGCTGGTGTGGTTCTTCATCGGCCTCCTGGGCGTCGCGGCGACCGCTCTCTACGTGGGTGTCGTGCCCGACCTGCCATCGTCGCGCGGCCCGTTCGTTCTCCCCCTGTGGCTGATGGCGGCCGCCTTCTTCCTGTTCGAGATCAAGGTCGTCCACCTGCACTTCCGCCGCGGCGCGCACTCCTACTCGCTCAGCGAGGTGCCGCTGGTGATCGGCCTCTTCTTCGCCGCACCCGGCGACATCGTCCTCGCCCACGTCGTGGCCGGTGGGGCGGCGCTCTTGCTGTTCCGGCGCCAGCAGCCGGTCAAGCTCGCCTTCAACGTCGCCACCTTTGCGCTCGGCACGGCGGTGGCCGTGATCGTCTTCCACGGCCTGGCGCGCGATGCCGGCATCGGCCCGGAGCAGTGGGCAGCGGCGATTGCCGCGGTGGTGGCCTCGAACGTGGTCGGCATGATCGGCGTGACCACCGTCATCTCGCTCTCCGAGGGCACGCCGCGCCTCCTGAAGATGCAGCAGACGGCCGCAATGAGCATGATCGTGGCCCTGACCAACGCCACCATGGCGCTCCTGGCGGTGACCCTCCTCCTCGCCGACGTGCGCGCCATCTGGCTCCTGGCCATCCCGGTCGCGACCCTCTTCCTGGGCTATCGCGCGTACCTGGCCGAGCACGAGCAGCACGAGACCCTGGAGCTGCTCTACGAGTCGAGCCGGATCATCCAGCGATCGCCCGAGGTCGACTTAGCGCTCGTCTCGCTGCTGGAGCACACGCGTCTCATGTTCCGCTCAGAGCGAGCGGAGGTGCGCCTGTATGCCCAGGCCGATGGCGGCGCGGTCCTGGGGACCGCGGTGGGGCCTGGCAGCGAGGTGGTCGTGATGCAGCCACAGGACGCCCGCGAGACCGACTGGGCGCGATTGCGCCTGGCTGCCGAGGGCAAGGCATTCATGGTCACGCCTGACGATGACGCCGATGACGCCCCGCCCGACGACCTGCGCGACGCGATGGTGGCCTCGCTCCGCAATGACACCGGCCCAATCGGGATCATGCTCGTCGCCAACCGGCTCGGCGACGTGACCAGCTTCACGGAGGACGACCTGCGCCTCTTCGAGACGGTCGCCAACCATGCCGCCACCGCCCTGGAGAACGGACAGCTCGAGCGGTCACTGGCCCAGCTCTCGTCCCTCAAGGAGGAGCTCAGCTTCCAGGCCTACCACGACCCGCTCACCGGCCTGGCGAACCGCGCCCTCTTCACGGAGCGGGTGGAACGCCAGCTCCTCGAGGCGCCGAACGCCCTGCCGGTGGTCCTCTTCGTCGACGTCGACGACTTCAAGATCGTGAACGATAGCTTCGGCCACGCCACCGGCGACGCGCTGCTGGTCAAGATCGGGGAGCGGCTGCGTGCCTGCGTGCGCTCGGACGACCTGGCCGCCCGGCTGGGCGGCGACGAGTTCGGCATCCTGCTCGTCGACGACCCGGACCTTTCACGGGCGCTGCGCATCGCGGAACGGATCATGTCGACCCTGCGGGCACCGTTCGCGATCAACGACAAGGAGCTGCGGGTCGGCGCCAGCATCGGCATCGCCTCCAGCCACGGGGGGATCGAGGCTCCCCAGGAGTTGCTGCGCAACGCGGACATGGCAATGTATACCGCCAAGTCGCGGGGCAAGGGACAGGCGGCGGTCTTCGAGCAGGCGATGCACACCACCATGATCGAGCGCCACGACCTGGGCGCGGAGCTTCATCGGGCGGTCGGCCGTGAGGAGTTCCTCCTCTCCCTCCAGCCGGTCGTGACCCTGTCGCACGGCGAGACGATTGGTGCCGAGGCGCTGATCCGCTGGCGCCACCCGCTGCGCGGCGTGGTGAGCCCCGCCGACTTCATCGCGATCGCCGAGGAGAGCGACGTGATCCTGCCGATCGGACGCTGGGTCCTGGTCGAGGCGTGCCGGGAGGCGCAGACCTGGTCGCCGCCCACAGGCAAGGCGCCATGGGTCAGTGTCAACCTCTCCGCACGCCAGGTGCAGCAGCCCAACTTCCTGGAGGACGTGGCTGCCGCGTTGCAGGCGACCGGCCTCGCGCCGCAGCGCCTGGTCCTGGAGGTGACCGAGACACTGATGATGCAGGACCTCGACGCCACCGCGGAAAAGCTCGCGGCCCTCAAGCGGATGGGGATCCGCACCGCCATCGACGACTTCGGGACCGGCTACTCGTCGTTGAGCTATCTGCGCCGCTTCCCGGTCGACATGATCAAGATCGCGCGCGACTTCGTCGATGTCGCCGAGGACGACGACTGGGCCTTCGCCCACGCCATGGTCAGCCTCGGCCAGACGCTCGGCCTGCAGATCGTGGCCGAGGGCGTCGAGCGCGGCGCGCAGGCCGACCGGCTGCAGCGGATGGGCTGCGACTTCGCCCAGGGCTACTTCTTCGCGCGGCCGCTCCGGCCCGACCAGATGATGCAGCGAATCGCCGGTGGCCTTGGCGTTCCGGCCGGTGATCCCCGCGTGCCGGTTGCCCCGCACCTGGTGGCGGTCCCCGATTCGCTGAGCGCGTGACCGCCTGACCTCGCGTCAGGGCTTCACGACGAGGCGTTGCTTGCCCTGCTGCTCGTGGACGAGCACGTCGATCGCCGGGCGGAACCGTGCCCCCGACGTGTGGCGCCGGAGCCAGGTGATGTATTCCATGTCGCGCCTGGCGATATCGCGCAGCTTCCAACCCGTGTAGCGCCCGAAGTCGAGGACGGCATCGGTGCCGTCGTCTTCCTTATCGGGCGAAGCGCCGTGGGTCCTCGGCTCAGCAGCTGTGTGAGGCGCCGTCGCCATCCGCTCGCGCTCGAATGCCCGGCGGGCTGCCTCGTCACGAACATTCGCGAATGCCCAGTTCAGATCGGCCATGCGCCTGGCCGTGACGGGATCCATCGGCCCGACCTTGGTGTCGGGATGGAGCTTGCGCGCCAGGACCCGATACGCGGCCTTGACCACGTCCGGGTCTGCCCCGGGAATGACGTGCAGGATCCGATACGGGTCACGGCGTTCCACGTTGGCGACAGCCTAGCGCCGCGGCAGCTGGTCAGCGATGCGAGGCGACGTGATGCGAGGCGACTTGCGTCTTGTCGTAGTCGGCCAGGAGCTGCAGGATGGCGCGCCGGTATCGAACACCTGACGAATGTCGGCTCAACCAGCGCGCGTAGTCGGGGTCCATGCGCACCACCTCGCCCAGCGTGTAGCCCTGGTAGCGGCCGAAGTCGATGCGCCGATCCGGGGCCTCGACGTGGCTCTTGATGCGTGCCGCCAGGCTCTCTTCCACGCGCGCCCCCAGGGAGGGGCTATGGCCGTTTCCGTTCTGTCCCGGTCCGACGGGGACCATCGACTCAGCGGCCAGCTCCATGTCGTAGGCGTGTCGCTGGTCCGGATCGCGCAGGATGGCGTAGGCGCGCTTCAGCTCGCTGAGTCGCCACTCGTCGAGCCCGCTGCTGTCTCGCTCGGGGTGCAAACCACGGGCCAGCACTTTGTAGGCAGCGCGGATGACCTCCGTGGTGGCCCTGGGGTCAACCTGGAGGATCCGATACAGATTTTTCTCGAGCATCGCAGTCAAGGGCACTACCGGGCGGGCACCATGACTATCGTTCACTGATGCGACCCGCGCAATACCTTGTTTCGTTGCAATTCGTGCAGCCACGCGCGGCCCCTGCATTGGCGCCCGCGGTCAGGTGGTGCGGCCTGACAACACCGAGTAGCCGATGACCCGTACTGCGGTCCTGGGTGGCGGGGCACTTGGTCTGACCGTCGCCCTGCGGCTGGCGCAGCGCGGCGACGAGGTGGTGCTGGTCGAACGCGAGGCCGTGCCGGGTGGGTTGGCATCGGGCTTCGAGGTCGAGCCGGGGATGTACCTCGATCGGTTCTACCACCATCTGTTCGCGTCGGACCGCCACGCCATCGGGCTCATCAACGAGCTTGGGCTGGGCGAGGAGCTGATCTGGCGCCGGCCGCTGACGGTGACCCTGCGGGACGGCGCGGTCCATCAGCTGGACTCTGCGACGTCCTTGCTTCGCTTTGGGCCGCTGCCCGTCGTCGACCGCGTGCGGATGGGCGCCTGGCTGGCCTACCTGCGGTCCTTGTCGTCGCCGGAGCGGCTGGAAGGCCAGACCGCGACGGCCTGGATCGAGCAGCGGATGGGGGGCGAGGCGTATCGGGTCGTGTGGGGGCCTCTGCTGCGCGGCAAGTTCGGCGAGCTGGCTGACCAGATCGCGATGCCCTGGTTCTGGGCGCGGGTCCATGATCGGACCGCCTCGCTCGGCTACCTGCGCGGCGGGTTCCAGCGGCTCTACAACCGGCTGGCCGAGCAGATCTCCGCGCTCGGTGGGGACCTGCGCTTCGGGACGGAGGTGCAGGAGATCCGCACCGCGGCCCGCAGCGGGATGACGGTGACCACCTCCGGCGAGACCTTGTCCGTCGATCGCGTGGTCTCGACCCTGGCAGTGCGGCTGACCTGTCGATTGACGCCCGAG
>JBDTQD010000089.1:0-4583 GCA_039932375.1 Chloroflexota bacterium
TAGCCGGGACCCTGGTTCTGTGTCGCGATCGCGTGCCCGAGCTGCAGGTAGGGGATGTATGAGACGAAGTAGATGAGCAGAGGCAGGACCAGCAGGCAGGCCCCAACCCATGGCCAGGCGAAGCCAGCCATCTCATTCGGCAGGAACCAGCGCCGGTCGCTGTCCGGCTCGCGCCACGAGCGCCAGGCCCGCACCAGCAGCAGGACCGCGGCGGTCCCCAGCATGATCCAGGCGGGCCAGGCGGCCTGCGCGCCGCGCGCCAGGAACGCGAAGAGCAGCTCGACCGCGCTACGCGGCTCGCGCCCCTTCACGATCCCATAGGCGATCGCGAAGGCCAGGCCGATGCCTCCCCCCACCAGGCCGATCGGCGGCAAGGCGACCAGGTCGGACGGCGAGAGGCGAATCGGCTTGCGCCAGACCAGCAGTAAAGCCAGTAGCAGGGCTCCGATGCAGACGACCAGGAACGGCCACGGCGCGCCGAAGCCGGCAACCACCGTCAGGAAGCCGATCCCGGCGACCAGCACGAAGCGGCCGAAGTGGGAGCGTGCCAGGACCAGCACCCACAGCCCGATGAGGGCATACCAGCCGACCCATTTGGTTGCCGCGGCTAGGCCGATGAGGATCCCGACCGCCGGCAACACCCACCACGCGCTGCGTCCCCATCGGCCTGACCAGATCTGCCAGAAGAGCGCATACGCCGCGACGATGAAGGTCGCCACGTAGATGTCGTTCATGGCGATCCGACTCATCGTGTAGCTCATCCCGTCAAAAGCCACGAACGCCGCCGCCAGGACCGCGATCCGTCGCCGCGAGAAGAGGGTGGCGGCGAACAGGTAGATGATCCCCACCAGGGCGGCGCCGAAGACGATTCCCGCAATCCGCCACGCAAACGCGTTGCTGCCGGCATCGATCGAGACAAGGCGGCCGCTGCCGTCGTTGTCGGTCGAGACGATCAGCAGGGAGTGGTCGTCCCCGAGCGAATGGTCGGAGAAATCAAGGCCCATGGCCAGTGGACCGCCCGGCAGCGCCGTGGTGTCGAAGGTCGCGAAGCCGGCGCTCTGGGTTCCGCCGTTGCCGAGCGGCGAGACAGCCCAGACCACGGGCGCCCGGGTGCCGTGCTCAAGGCCGGCGACGTAAACGATGTTGGCGACCTGCTGCCAGCCGATCGCCACCGCGGATCCGGGCAGCGGCACCGTATCGATGAGCGAGGCATTCTCGTCGAAGATGCTGAGCCCGCCCTCGACCGGGCCGTGCTCCTTGTCGGCCGGAAGTGGGCCGACCGGAACCCAGACCTGGGCGTCCTTGCCGCTCCCCTGGACCAGGAGAGGGCCGGCGGGCGCCGCGTCCAGGGGGATCTCCCCGTTTGTGCCAATGGCTGCCGGCTTGAGCGTGGCGCCATCCAGGACGGCCAGGCTCGACTTGGCCGTGTCGACGGCCACCACACGGGGACCGGGAGCGTTGTCGCCGGAGCCGGCGGTCAGGTAGCCGATTCCGCTCGCGACGAGCTGGGAACGGGCCAGTTCGACGCCGGTCTTGCGCTCGACCTCGACGATCCCATCCGGCCCGCCGAACAGGGTCAGCGGCTCCCCCTGCGGGACCACGATCTGGGTCACGGCCGTCAGGCCTGTCTCAATCTGGGCGACCCCCGGCGGAGGTCCGCGCTCCCCGAGCTGCCCGAGGAAGGCGTTCATGTCATAGGCGGCGACCGAGCCGCTCGACGCAAGCCCGACCAGCAGCCGATTGCCGTCCTCGTCATAGGCGAGGCTGGCGACGTCCCCGGTGGCGTCCCAGGTGGCGACCACCTTTCCGCTGAGGACGTCGCGGGCGGCGATCTTTTGGTCTCCGGTCGAGGTGAAGACGATCGAGGCCGGACGCCCGTTGGCTGTTCGCTGCGGCGCCACCGCGAGCAGGCGAGCCGGGGCGGCGAGATCGGTGCCGCCGACCACCTTGTTCGGATCGGCGACCACGAAGCCGGCCGCGATCAGGAATTTCGCGAGCGGCGGGTGAGTCCACTCGTAGGTGTCGCGCTTCCAGCCCTCTTGCCAATCGGCCAGCCATTCGAGCGCAGAGCGGGCGTGGTACACCTCGTCGAAGTGCGTGTGCCGCGGCAGCTCCAGGCGCCACAGCCGGAAGACGAACGCGGCGACCACCAGAACGCCGAGAAGCAGCAGGTCGAGCCGGTCCATGCGTCGTGGCGGATCCGAGCGAGGTGGGTTGGCGGGATCGCGTCGCAGCCAACGCGGCACGCGATCCGACCATGACCTCGGCGGCGAAGGCGCAACGGCTGCAACCGCCCCGGGTGGAGCTTCGACGATGAGCGGGGCCGCGACCACGGGCGAGCCTGGCCCGGGCTCCTCGATGGGGTCGATCGGCGCCATGAACCGCTGGGGGCTGATCGCCATGCGGCCGCATTGGACGATCACCCAGCCGAGCGCGACCACGATCATGAGCGAGAGCACGTAGATGCCGCTGTCGTGGAAGAGGATGGTGGCCAGGAGCGGGTCGCGCGCCATCGGCTTCCCCAGCAACCCGGGGTTCATGGTGTTGCCGCCGGCGAACGACCAGTCGGCGGAGTAGACCCAGTACACGTTCGCGAAGAAGGAGAGGGCCAGCGCGCCGTACAGGATGGCCCATCGCCACGAGCGGGCGACCAGAAGGGCGCCGAGCGCCAGGGCCGGGAACAGGTATCGCTCATGGACGCGGGTCGGCAGGGCGAAGAATGCCATCGCGATCACGAGCGAGCCGACCAGGAGTCCCGCCGGATCGTCGCGACGCGCGATCTGCCACAGGGCAATCAGGGCGGCGGCGGCGAAGAGGATGGTGCCGATCAGCTGCCAGGAGACCGGCGTGCTGCCGATCAGGAAGGCGACCCCCTCCCCCGGCGCACACGGCTTCGGCACGATGTCGCAGCCCCAGCGCAGCGTGTCTCCGAGGCCGCTCCACGGGTTCCGCCACAGGTTGAAGGCGTTGATGCTCAGGCCCTTGTAGGTGTCCGACGCCTCGATGAACTTGCCGATCAGGCTCCTGCCCAGGTCGCTGGGGTTGTAGAGGCCGAGCCCGAAGGGCGCGATGATCGCCACCAGGCTGCCGAGCCCAGCGGCCAGCGAAGTGACGATCCGGACCGGATCGGCACGACCGTTCTGCAGGGGATCGGACGAGACGCCGAGCAGGTGGCGCTTGACCCCCACGATCGCCACCACCGGCAGCAGGAATCCGAACTGGAACTTGATGAGCAGGGCCACGACCGCGCCCACGGCCGCCGCCTCGGTCCAGCCACGCGCCAGCAGGTAGAGGGTGCCGATGACCGCCAGCGTGCCGACCGAATCGACCTGCCCCCAGACCGCCGAGTTGAAGATCGTCCCCGGGTTAAAGACGTAGATGACGGCAGCCACGAGGCCCAGGCGCTCGCCGCTCCACGATCCGAGCCAGCCCCTGCCGAAGCGCCGCGCATAGCAGAAGAGGACCCAGGCAACGCCGCCATCGGCCAGGATCCCGGGCACCTTGACCAGGCTCGACGTGACGGAGAAGCCGAGGAGAGGTCGGAGCCACTCCCCGATCGAACCGAGCAGCCACAGCACGTACATGTAGCCGGGCGGGTAGTCGCCGAAGTAGTCGGGGGCGTAGAAGCGGCCGGGCCCGTTGGCGGCCAGGCGGCCGGCCCACGCGGCGAAGTCGCCGACGTCGATCCGGAACCCACTGACCGGCATGTACACGCCGGCGATCGCGGCGCGCAGGAGCACGCCAAGGACGATCAGGATGACGACCAGTGTCGCGGGATCGAGCGGCAGGCCGCGTTCGATTGGCCTCGCGCCCCGCTCCCTGACGGAGTCGCGGGTCATCGGGTGCGGCACCTCGTCATCGGCGCCTGGGAGGGTCGTGCGCCAAGCTGGCCGAGAGTATACATCCGGCTCCCGGACGGCCTCTGAGCCCGGGCGGTTGCGCTAGGGTACGGCCCGTGACCCCATCCGAGCCCTCCGCGCGGCCGCGCCTGACCTTCTTCTTTCCTGCGTACAACGAGCAGGAGAACATCAAGCAGACCGTCGAGCGGGCACTCGCCGAGATCGGTCCATTGGTCCCGTCGATCGAAGTGCTGGCGATCGACGACGGGTCGACCGATGAAACCCCGAAGTTGGCGGATGCTCTCGCCGCCGCGGACCCGCGGGTGCGGGTCCACCACCAGCCGAACCGTGGCTACGGCGGCGCCATCAAGGCTGGCTTCGAGAATGCGCGGGGCGAGCTGATCTGCTTCTCCGACGGCGACCTGCAGTTCGACCTGCGTGAGATGAGCCGGCTGCTGGACCGGCTCGTCGACCAGCGGAAGCCGGTCGACGCGGTGATCGGCTGGCGGATGAAGCGTCGCGATCCGTACCACCGCATCTTCATCGCCAAGACCTACAACGCCATCGTGTCGGTCGCCTTCGGCCTTCGCGTGCGCGACATCGACTGCGCCATGAAGCTCTTTCGGCGCGAGGTGTTCGACGGCCTGCGGCTCGACGCGGAGGGCCCGTTCCTGTCGGCCGAGCTGCTGATCAAGCTGCGGGCGCGCGGCGTGCGGATGGCCCAGGTCGGGGTCAACCACTACC
>JBDTQD010000090.1:0-4582 GCA_039932375.1 Chloroflexota bacterium
GCGAGGAGCCAGCCGAGGGCGAGGAGCCAGCCGAGGGCGAGGGCGGCGAGGGCGCCGCCGCTACCGACGAGCCCGAAGCCGGCTAGGACCCTCGTATTCCCTCTTCCCCCGGACGGCGGGCGTGGCTATAGTCGCGGCGTCCGGCTTGCCCCGCTGAGAGGAGCCGTGGGCCTGCGCGCGGCCGCCAGCGCGCACCAGGAAGGAGGCGAACCCGCACCCGGCCGGTTGCTTCCGAGCGCATGACCTGACCCTCGCTCGAGAGGCGCGTGCATCCACGCGCCCGCACCTTCAACGGAGGAGAGGTTCCACATGACGCAATCACGCGAGGACGTGATTCAGCAGGACGTCCGCGACCTGCACCGCCTCGGGTATGCCCAGGAATTGTTCCGCAGCATGGGCGGCTTCTCAAACTTCGCGATCAGCTTCAGCATCATCTCGATCCTGACCGGGGCGGTGATCCTGTACGACTACGGGCTCGCGTGGGCGGGCACCGCCGCCAGCCTGATCGGCTGGCCGCTGGTCACCATCTTCGTCCTGGCGATTGCCGCATCCATGTCAGAGGTCGCATCTGCCTATCCGACGGCGGGTGGCCTCTACTACTGGGCGAGCCGCATGAAGGGCAAGGCCTGGGGATGGTGGACCGCCTGGTTCAACCTGCTCGGCCAGTTTGCGATCGTGGCCGGCATCGCCTATGCGGCGGCGCAGTTCCTGAACGTCGCGATCATCTCCCCGCTCCTGGACAACGTCGGGATCGCCTATGGCAACACCACGGAACTGCTCCACATCGGCACGGTCCCGATCCTGACCGGAGCCCTGGTGACGATGGGCGTCCTGATGGCGATCTGCCTGCTCCTGAACATCCGGGGGATCAACCTGGTCGCCCTGCTGAACCAGGTCAGCGTGTGGTGGCACATCGCCATCGTCGCCGCCGTAGTGGTACTTGTCCTTCTCGCCGGCAAGCCCGACCAATCGGGGATGACGCTCTTCGCCGTGCAGCCGCAGGATCAGGGCGGCAGCTGGCAGAACGTGATCCCGTTCACGGGCATCAAGCTGGACTACGGGGCGGCTATCACGTATCCGCTGTTCTTCGCGTTCATGTTCTCGCTACTGCAGGCGAACTGGACATACACCGGGTATGACGCTTCGGCGCACGTCGCCGAGGAGACGGTCGGTGCGCGAGTGGCGAGTGCATGGGGCATCTTCCTATCGGTCGCCGTCTCCGCGGTCGTTGGCTACATCTTCCTGTTCGTCCTGACGACGCATCTTCCCAACCTTTCGGCGCTCTTCCCCAAGGATCTGGCCAACTCAGACGCGAGCAAGCTGAGCACCTACTACTTCGGCGGTGGGTACGCGGTCTACGAGACGCTGAAGTACAACCTCGACACGATTGGCCAGTTGCTCGGCGCGGGCATCGCGATCGCCATGTCGTTCTGCACTCTCTCCTCGATCGCCTCTGCCGGGCGGATGCTCTTTGCATTCAGCCGTGACGATGGCGTCCCGGGATCAGGCTGGCTGAAGAAGGTGTCGCACCACTATCGGACCCCGACCAACTCACTGGTCACGATCGTCGTGGTCGCCTTCCTGTTCACGGTCGCGGCGTTCTACGTCGGCGCGCTCGGCAGCGTCGGCGGTGGCGGCATCGCCATCGTGATCGTGACGGCTATCAGCACGATCTTCTTGTACGCGGCATACGGCGTCCCGATCTTCCTCGGGCTGACCAGCGACGCCTGGCGATCGGAACGCGTGTGGAGCCTCGGCCGATGGTCGAAGCCGATCGCCGTTATCGCCTTGCTCTGGATCCTCGTCCTGCTGGTGCTCTTCTCGTTCCCAACGTCGGGCAACATCAGTTGGCCGTTCATGGCGGGGGCCGTGATCCTGCTGGTGGTCTATTACTTCGCCTGGGCCCGGTCGCGGTTCCAGGGACCGAGGGTGATGGGTCGAGAGGAGGAGCTCACGGAGATCGAGCGCGAGTTCGAGCACGCCGCCAAGGAGCTCACAGGTCCCGCCACCGCCTGACCTGTTACGCAAGGCGGCTTTGCAGTTGAGATGGGCCGGTCGGGCATTCCGGCCGGCCCATCGGTCCCTCGCACAGAAAGGCAACCGACCGATGGCAAAGGCGCAACACGGCGACCATCCCAAGCTCGCCGAGCTGAAGGCGATGGTGCGCGACGGACGGATCGACACACTCATCGTTGCCCTCACTGACATGCAGGGCCGGCTGATGGGCAAGCGAGTCCAGGGCCAGGCCTTCCTGAACGGTGCCATCGACCACGGGGCGCACTTCTGCACCTACCTGCTCGGCACCGATATGGAGATGAACACTCCCGACGGCTTCCAGCTGATGAACTGGGAGACCGGCTACGGCGACTGGATCGCCGATCCGGTGTGGGAGACAATGCGCGTCGTCCCCTGGCTGGAGAAGACCGCCCTGGTCCTCTCCGACACGATCGACCATCACGGCCACGAGATCGCCGTCTCGCCGCGGACCATGCTGAAACGGGTCGTCGAGAAGGCCGACAAGATGGGCTTCCGGGTAATGGCCGGCTCCGAGTTCGAGTACTACCTTCTTACCGATACCTACGAGCAGGCCTGGAAGAAAGGCTACGTTGGGCTCGAGCGGTTCGGCTACTACAACGAGGATTACCACCTCCTGCAGGCGACCAAGGGCGAGCCGATCCACGGCCGGCTGCGCAACCTGATGACGGAAGCCGGGATCCCGGTCGAGTTCAGCAAGGGCGAGGCCGCCCCAGGCCAGCACGAGGTGAACATCCACTACACCGATGTGCTCGACATGTCCGACCAGTCGGTGATCTTCAAGCACGGCGCCAAGGAGATCGCGTGGCTGAACGGCTATGGCCTCAGCTTCATGGCCAAGCCAGACCACACCTGGACCGGCTCGAGCGGCCACCTGCACATGTCGCTCTGGGACAAGGCCGGCAAGAAGGCCCTCTTCTACGACGCCAAGGCTGAGCCATACGGGATGTCAACGACCATGCGCCACTTCCTGGGCGGGATGATGAAGTACTCGCGCGAGCTGGCCATCTTCTGGGCGTGGAACGTGAACTCGTACAAGCGCTACGCGGTCGCCTCCTGGGCACCGGTCAACGTGGTGTGGGGGCGGGACAATCGGACAACGGGATTCCGTGTCGTCGGCGACGGGGCAGGGCTGCACGTCGAGGATCGCTTCCCCGGCGGCGACATGAACTCGTACACGACCTATGCGGCCGTGGTCGGCGCAGGGCTGCTTGGCATCGAGCGAGAGATCGAGCCGCCGGCGGAGTACATCGGCAACGGCTACGTGGCGACCGGCTGCGACCGGATGCCGCGGGCGCTGCACGAGGCGATCCGCCTGCTCGAGCAGAGCGAGGCTGCGGCCGACATTTTCGGGGCCAACGTGGTGGCCCATTACCTCAACGCGGCACGCGTCGAGCAGGAGACCTACGACGCGATCGTCCACCCGTGGGATCGCGAGCGATACCTGGAGCGGGGCTAGGGGCGCAGCCAGCGAGACTAGGGGCGCAGCCAGCGAGACTAGGGGCGGAGTGTCCCGGACCAGACCTGCCAAGCCAGCAGCGTCTTGGCGAATAGGCTCAGCAGCATGTAGGCGCGCTCGCCGTAGAGGTAGTCACGCCATCGGCCGATCTCCCGGAACTGGAAGACCATGTTGAACGCGAAGATATTGAAGCTGACGAACAGGCTCACGTAGATCACGATCACGAAGCCGGGGATCGGCGCGGCATCCGTGGCCGTCAGCCCCGTCACGAGCGCCACGGTGATGACCAGCCAGGGCACGATGCCGGCAACCACACCGAAGATGTAGTGCACCCACTGCGGCCGCTCGCGCCCCTCGTTGGCCGCCTCCATGCTCCAGCCGAAGAGGTTCATCGCCGCATTGGCACCGACGATTGCGATCAGCGTGCCGATCTCGCGGATGCCCGTGAGCATCGCGATCACGACGATCATCACGCTCGAGCTGAAGGCGTACTCGATCCAACGTGCCGGGTTCTGATGACGAGCCAGGCGGCGCTCGTACCAGCGGCGCGCCGGGAACGCGACGATGAAGTGCGCGACGGCGCTCATGGCAAAGAACGAGGCGACGAGCGGACCGATCGGCAGTTCGAAGATCGTGCGTGTCGCGGGGAGTAGCGCGCGAGTGGCGGAGTCAAACGTCAGGTAGCTCGAGATGATCGGCCACTTCGCCATCGGATCCTGCGCAAGCGACAGGAGGAGCATGGCCACGAACTGCAGGCCGTGTAGCCCGGCGAGCGCTGCGTTCCAGCGAAACAGCGAACGGGCCTGCTCGGCCGGAACTGGTTGCGCGGAGCATGTGGCGGTGATGGCTGTCATGCGCCGAGGACCTCGTGCTTGCCGTCGGTGGGCAGGGATCCGTCGATGGTGATGATATCCCGACCATCGCCCCGGCCGAGGTAGCTGGCCAGCCCCTCGTCGAGCGGGGTGAGGCGGCGCGGCATCCGCTGCAGCAGCGGACCAACGTCGACGATTGCCGGCTGGTTAATGAAATCGACGGCATCCGGCGTCAGCGGGGGTGACGGCAAGAGCGTCAGCGGAGCCGCTCCCAGCC
>JBDTQD010000091.1:0-4580 GCA_039932375.1 Chloroflexota bacterium
TGCGGACTGCACCGTGGCCATGCGCAGGTCCACACGGCGGCCGAGCTCGGACCGCAGGACATCCCCGAGCTGGATCCAGACGATGGCGCCGACAACGGCAAGCGTGATCGCGACTGCAGCCGCGTAGGTGAGCGTCAGACGCGCTCGGATCGTCACTCCTGCGGCGCCTTATGAGACCCGTGCGGCGGCCGCAAGACGTACCCCGCGCCGCGGATTGTTGCGAGCCAGGGCCGGTCTGGCCCCTTCTTGAGCTGCTGCCGGAGTGTCCGAACATAAACATCGATGATGCGCGGCGAGCCATCGAAGGCCCAGTCCCAGACCTGCTCCAGGATGGCGGAGCGGCTGAGGACTGTATCGGTCTGCCGCATGAAGAGCTCGAGGAGAGAGAACTCACGAGCTGTCAGAACCATTGGGCGGTCACCGGCGGTGGCGCGGTGGGCGACTGGGTCGAGCGTGAGGTCCCCAAGAACAAGCCTGACCGGTCGCTCGACTGCACCACGGCGCTCGAGCGCGCGCAGCCTCGCGAGAAGTTCGGCAAATGCGAACGGCTTGACCATGTAGTCATCGCCGCCGGCATCCAGCCCCCGCACACGGTCCTCGACCGAACCACGCGCAGTCAGGAAGAGGACCGGGGCCCAGTGCCCGGCAGCGCGCAATTCCGCGCAAAGGGCATACCCGTCGCCGTCCGGAAGCGCCACGTCGAAGATCATCGCGTCATATGTTGATTCGGTCGCCATCCAGCGCCCGTCCTCGACAGTGGCAGCGTGATCGACCGCGTACCCCTCGCGACGAACGCCGCGCAGCAGGATGGCGCTCAGCCGGAGGTCATCCTCCAGGAGCAGAATCTTCACGGTCGTTCCGTCGGCTCCATGCTCCCATCATCGCCGAGTGAATATGAATGGCGGATGAGTGGAAGGGGTTGGCCACTAATTGCAGCAGGGTTCCGAGCATTAACCGCGGCTTCACGAAGCAAGATGCATTCTCGCCGCAGAGTCCGGCACATGATGTCGGGCCAGTCACGAGGAAAAGACGATCATGAACCTGAAGAAGCTGCGCGGCCCATTGCTGGCTGCCCTGGCGACCATGTTGCTTTCTGGCAGCGTGGCTCTCGCCACCAATCCCCCCGGCGTGTCGCCCTCCGCTGGGGCGAACGCCGTCGAGCCCGGTTCCGCGGGCCCCGACACGGACAACGTCCAGTTCGAGGACACGAGCGGCGCGCCGGATGCAGCCGAGGCCGGCTCGGCCGAGGCTAAAGCGGCCGGTCCCGACACCGACAACGTCCAGGACCAGAGCGGTACCCAAGACGGTCCCCAGGACGGTCCCCAGGACTAGAGCGGAGCGCCTGACTGACGGCCGGTCGACAAGGGCACTCCTTCGGAGCCACCGTCTGGCACAGGCCAGGCGGTGGCTTATTCTTGTTATGGTGCGGCTGGTCTAGCATCGGGACATGTCCGAGCTGAGCGACGTTCTCGACGCGATCGATGGAATGGCGGCGCGGGGTGAGCCGATGGCTCTGGCCACCATCATTGCGACCAGTGGCTCAACCTATCGACGCGCCGGCGCTCGGCTCGTGATCCCTGCTGAAGGCGAGCCGATTGGCAACATCAGTGGCGGCTGCCTCGAGGGGGACGTGGCGCGCATCGGCCGCGAGGTGATCGCCAGCGGCGGGTCCAGGATCGTCCCCTTTGACCTGAACGCGGACGATGATGCTGTGTGGGGCTACGGGTTGGGCTGCAACGGGTCGATCGAGCTCTTGGTGGAGCCTACCGCAGGGGCAATTGAGACTGCGGCCGCCCTTCGCTCAGCCGGAGGCGCCTGCCTGGTCACGGTTCTCAGCGGTCCGGACGTCGGGACGCACCGACTTCAGGCCGATAGCGACGCCATCACGCACGTCGCGGAGGTCAACGGCGAGCGGCTCTTTGTCGAGCGGATGCTTCCGCCCCTGCGCCTCATCGTCTGTGGCGCCGGGCACGACGCCATTCCGCTCGTGCGCCAGGCGGTCGAGCTCGGCTGGCGGGTGGTCGTCGCCGATGTTCGTCGTGCGCTCCTGACCCATGAACGATTCCCCGGCGCCACCGATTTCAGCGCCGTCGACCCGGCGGAAGCGGCCGACTCTCTGAAGCCGGAGGAGCGGACGGCCGCGGTGCTGATGAGCCACAACTACCTGCGCGACATCGGCTACCTGCGCTCGTTCCTCGACGAGCCGCTCGCCTACCTGGGCGTGCTCGGGCCGCGCGGGCGGACGGAGCAGATGCTCGCGGAGATCAGTGCGCCGGAGCGAGCGATCGCGAGACTGCACGCGCCGGCGGGCCTCGACATCGGTGCGGATGGGCCGGAGGAGGTGGCGCACTCGATCATCGCCGAGATCCTGGCGGTCACCCGAGGACGCGAGGGCGGCTCACTCAGGCACCGTCGCGCCCCGATCCATCAGCCGCCGATGTAGCTCATCTCCACCTTCGGCAGGTCGACCGTCTCGGCGGAGCGGATCTCCGAGTAGCGGTCGTCGCGCGCCTCCCAGATAGTTCGCAGGCTGGCTTCGAGATCGGCGTCGGATGCGCCGCCGCGAACGAGAGCACGCAGATCGTGGCCGGTCGTCGCGAAGAGGCAGGTGTAGAGCTGCCCATCGGCGGAGAGCCGCGCCCGGTTGCAGTCGCCGCAGAAGGGACGGCTGACCGAGGCGATGATCCCGATCTCGCCCTGGCCGTCGGCGTAGCGGTAGCGCTCCGCCACCTCGCCCCGGTTGGTGGGAGGCATCGGCTCAAGCGGAAATTCCGCAGCGATGGTCCGCTCGATCTCGTCAGCGGTGACGACGTCGTCCAGCCGCCATCCGTTCGAATGCCCGACGTCCATGTACTCGATGAAGCGCAGGATGCGGCCGGTTCCGCGGAAGCGGCGGGCCATCGGCAGGACAGCATGCTCATTCCAGCCCCGCTTCACCACCATGTTCAGCTTGATCGGCCCCAGGCCGGCGGCCTCGGCGGCTTCGATCCCCGCCAGCACACGGGAGACCGGCACGCCGGCGTCGTTCATGCGCATGAAGGTGGCGTCATCATCGGCGTCCAGGCTGATGGTGACCCGATCCAGCCCCGCGGCCTTGAGCTCGGCCGCATGCTCGGCCAGCAGCACCCCGTTGGTAGTCAGGGTCAGGTCTCTGACGCCGGGAATGGCGCCTAGTTCGGCCACCAGCGACGGAAGCTCGCGACGGACGAGAGGCTCCCCTCCGGTGAGGCGCACTTTCTCGACGCCCAGCCGCGCGAAGATGCGCACCAACCGGGCGATCTCGTCGAAGGTGAGCAGCTCCGCTCGCGCCAGGAAGGCGTGGTCGGGGCCGAAGACGGTCCGCGGCATGCAGTAGACGCAGCGGAAATTGCATCGGTCCGTGACGCTGATGCGCAGGTCGCGCAGCGGCCGGCCGCGCGTGTCGCGTGGGAGCATGGCAAGCATCTCGGAGGTCACGCGCAGATCCTAGCTGTCATCAGGGGACGAGCGCCTCCAGCGTGTCGGGGAGGGCGGCCAGGTCGGCCAGCATGGCTGCTCGCGGCAGGTCACTCTGCTCGCCGAGGCGGTTGATCCAGACGCACCGCAGTCCCAGCGCGGCGGCGGGCGCGACGTCGTGGAAGAGCGACGCGGCCACGTGCACCTGCCGATCGCGATCCGCGCCGGTCTCGGCGAAGAACCGCTCCCAGTGTCCGAACTCCGGCTTGTACGACCCGATCTGGGATGCAACCACCCGCAGGTCGACCGGCACGTTAATTTCGAGCAGCGAGGCGTCGAGCAGGTCCGCGTCGGTGTTCGACAGGATCGCCAGCCGCCAGCCACGCCGTCGCAGCTCGGCCAGGGCGGCAGGCACCTCGGGGAAGACCGGCCAACCGGGAATGGATGAGCCCAACGCGTCCTGCTCATCGGCCGGGACCACGAGCCCGGCGGCATCGGCAACCCTCGCCAGGGTTTCGGCCATCACCTGGCGATACGGGATCCCGCTGCCGGCCTCTACCTGCGGCTCGAGGTGGTGGTAGCTCTCCAGCAGGGCGTCAGGATCCGCATCGGGCCACAGGCGTGCCAGCTCGCAGCGGATGCCGGCCATCCAATCGACGAGTGTGCCGTAGCAGTCGAAGCTCGCCCATCGGTCGCTCATCGGGCGAGTCTAGCGGCGTCAGGTCCCCAGGCAGACTTTGCCGTAGTAGACCGGGATGTCGAGCGCGATGTGGAGGGCGATCGGGACGAGCAGTGAGCGCGTTCGGACCGCCAGCACCCCGAAGATCAGGCCGGCTGCCGCGGTGGCGGCCATCACCGGCAGCGGTGAACCGATGAAGTCGGTGCCGGTTCCGTGTGCAAGCCCGAAGACGATGGCCTGCAGCGCCAGCGCCGCCCCCACGCCGATGCTTGGCGTCAGCCAGCGAAGTAGCGCTCCCCGGTACGCCACCTCCTCCATGCACGAGTTGGCAATCGCGAAGACGAGGGCTGGGACGAGCGCCCGCAGCTCCCCCGTCGCTGATGGGACCGGCCCGAAGAATGGCTCGGCCAACGGAGGACCGAGCAGGGCGGCGGCGGTCCCGATCGCAGGGAGGCCCACCAATGAC
>JBDTQD010000092.1:0-4579 GCA_039932375.1 Chloroflexota bacterium
CATCGGGAGACTCGCTGGCTTCAGGAGACTCGCTGGCATCGGGAGACTCGCTGGCATCCTGGCTCTCGCTGGCATTGGTCGCGTCGGACCGATGGCTGCCGGTCAGTGCCTGGGAGCCAAATACCGCGCCGCCGACAAGGAGAATGGCTGCGAGCGCCAATCCAAGGCTACGCAGTACACGAAGTCGATCGCTGGGTGTTTGCATTGGTCTTCCTTCAAATGATTCGCCGCGAAAATAAAGAGCACGGCCTGTCATATCGAGGCATTGGTCCATGCAAAGGTTTCAATGACGCACCCAATCCCTCGCGACGGTTCGGAGCTCAGCCCTCACGCCACGTAGCTGAGGAAGTCGGGCATCGCCGGTTCGGCGTGCCGCCCGACGAGGTGAACCTCCCGCGCTGGCTCCGCCCATCGGTTCAGGCAGCAAGGCACGAGCGGAACCGTCGCTAGGCGAGCGACCGCAGCATGGTCGGCGCCATTGGCGGAGGCCTGGGGATGCCGAGAAGGTACGATATCGGTGCAACTTCGCGTCGGGCGCCTCCCATCGCGCCCGCTGGCTCACGCCGCACAGGAGACCACCGCACATCCATGAGCACGCTCACTGAGCGCCCCGGCATGAATGCGCCGATGGGGCCGAACGGACACCGCCTTCCCCGCGCGCGCAGCGTGCGCTACAACCCATCAGCCGCCGAGCTCCAGGCATTGACCAGCCACATGCCGCACGCGCGCCGCACCAGCCTCGGCAACTACAACGTCCAGACGCGCGTCGTGAGCCGATCCTCCGGCTCCACCTACCTGGTCACCGACGATCCCACGGAGACGACCGGCAAGGCGATCAGCGTCGCGGAGGGCGCGCGCATCGCCGCATTGCAGGATGCGTACGTGGCCGGCACCGAGATGCTGGTGATCGACGGGTATCTCGGGAATGATCCGCAGCAGCGCTCACGGGTCCGTCTCTATATCGAAGAGGCGAACGCGAACATCGCCGGGATGCAGCAACAGCTCTTCTTCCCGCCAGATGCCGCCGACGACGAGTGGCTCCCCGAGTTCTCGCTGGTCTATACCCCAAACCTCCCGATCCCCGACTACCCTGATGAACGGCTGATCGCAGTCGACCTCGCCGCCGGCGTGACCCGGATCATGAACTCGGACTACTTCGGCGAGTCGAAGAAGGGCGGGCTCCGCATGTGGAACGCCCTCGTCTACGAGCGTGGCGGGCTGGCGATGCACGCCGGCTGCAAGGTCGTGCCGACCGACGGCGGCGAGCAGACGATGCTGATCATCGGCCTGTCGGGGACGGGCAAGACAACCACCACGTTCACCCGCCAGAACAACAGCCAGCCGGTGCAGGACGACTTCATCGGCCTGTTTGCCGGAGGCAAGGTTGTCGGCACCGAGAACGGCTGCTTCGCGAAGACATTTGGCCTGGATCCGGCCCACGAGCCGGCCATCTACGGCGCGGTCGTCAAGCCCGATGCCTACCTGGAAAACGTCTCACAGCGCGAGACGGACGGGCCGGTCGACTTCTTCGACACGTCGTACACCAAGAATGGCCGAGCCACCTTCCCGATGGCCTCGCTCGGCATCTGGCGCGACCCGCGCGACATCGGGCCGGTGAACCACCTCCTGATCCTGAACCGGAACGACAACGTCATACCGGCCGTGGCTCGGCTCTCCCGGGAGCAGGCCGCGGCCTATTTCATGCTCGGCGAGACGCAGGGCACCTCGGCGGGCGGGGCATCAGAGGAAGGCCGCGCGCTGCGTGTGCCCGGCACCAATCCCTTCTACCCGCACCGCGACGAGCAGCAGGCCAATCGCTTCCTCGAGCTGATGGCGAGCTGCGACTTCGACGTCTTCCTGCTGAACACGGGGCGTGTCGGAGGCGCGGAAGGCGATGACCGCTCGAAGAAGGTGGCGATCGAGCACTCCGGCGCGATCGTCAAGGCGATCGCCGAGGGAACGATCAGGTGGGAACGCGATCCCGACTTCGGGTATGAGGTCGCCGCTTCACTGCCCGGCATCGACGATCCGGAGCTGCTGCAGCCGCGCAGGCTCTACGAGCGGACTGGACGTTCCAACGAGTATCGAGCCATGGTCGAGCGCCTGCGCCGCGAGCGGATCGAGTTCCTGGAGCGGTATGCGGGGCTTGCCCCGGAGATCCTCGCCGCAATTCCCTAGCCCAGAGCCCCAGCGCCTCGCTCTTTGATGCTGGAGCGCCTGACTCAGGCGTCTGTTTCGAGCGTGGCCTCGACGGACAATGCCACGTTCCCTGCCAGGGCGCGCGAGATCGGGCAGCCGTCCCTGGTGCCCTCGGCCGTCGCGGTGAACGCCTCATGCGTCGAGCCCGGCACGTGTCCGATGACGGTGAGCGCCGACGAGACCACCGTCCAACCCGACTCCAGCTTGTTGAAGGTCACCTCAGCGGAAACGTGGAGATGCTCCGGCGGTGTCCCGGCCTTGGTCAGGTCCGAGGCGAACGCCATGGCGAAACAGCTGGCGTGGGCGGCCGCGAGCAGCTCCTCGGGCGAGGTCCGGCCGTCGGGGGCCTCAGTCCGCGAGGCCCAGGAAACGGGCAGGTCCAGGAACGTATCGGAAGACCCCGCGCTGACCGAGCCGCGCCCGGACACGAGGTCTCCCTGCCAGGTGGTGGTGGCGGTGCGGACGGCGGCCATCGGATCGGTCCTCCTTGTATCCTGCGGGGGCCTCAGCCTACCGCACGGGAACCGATCTTGACCATGGAGCCGACCTCGACTCGACCCCTGCCGAGCATCCGCGGCGAGCAGGTCTACCTGCGCCCTGCCGAGCGGGACGATATCGACCTGTTCGTGCGCTGGTTCTCCGATGCCGAGACGACCCGCTACCTCGCCATGCGAGCCCCGTTCAGCAGGGCGATGGAGGAGAAGTGGTTCGATTCCATGCTCGAGCAGCAGGGAAAACGCAGCTACCACTTCGTCGTCTGCCTGCTGGCAGATGGTCGCCCGATCGGGACGGCCGGCTTCCATGACGTCAACCAGGAAGATGGGCATGCGTCGTTCGGCATCAGCATCGGCGAGAAGGCGGAGTGGTCGAAGGGGTACGGCACCGACGCCCTTCGCGCCATCTGCGACTTCGGCTTCGGACAGCTGCGGCTGGAGCGGATCGAGCTCGACGTGTACCAGCCCAACAAGCGCGCACAGCGCTCGTACGAGAAGGCAGGCTTTGTGACCGAGGGCACGCTCCGGCACGCCCTCTTCTCCGATGGCCGCCACCATGACGTGATCCGCATGTCGCTCCTGCGCGATGAGTGGGAGGCTCAACCCCGACCGCGACCCTGGGACGACGGAGCCTAGTGTTCGAGCTGCGCCGAGACCCCGTCACAGGCTGGTGGTCGGCGATCGTCACGGACCGGACCTTCGAGCACTCCTCCTTCGTGGTGGCCGCAACCCCGATCGAGGGCACGCACTGCCGCCACTGCGACGAGGACCCGACCGCCCCAGCGGACGCCGCCGAGGAGACCGCCATTCGAAGGGTGACCCTGCGCGCCGACGCCTTCCATCGGATCGAGACCGGACAGGAACGGTCCGGCCAGCTATCGGTCGAGCAGGCGATGGCGGCGAGCGGCTCGTGGGAGATCCTGGTCGCGCCCCGCGGCCACCACGAGCGCCTCGGCGACGCCCCGCCGCGGCTCGCCGTCAACCTGCTTCGGACTCTGCGCGACACGATGCGCGACATGGCTGCTGAGCCGCGAGCCGAGGACGAGCCGCGCTACATCCAGGCGGTGCAGAGCTACGGCATGCAGGCGGGGTCGCGCAGCAGCCACCTCAACATGGAGCTGTACGCCATCCCGCAGGTCCCCCACTGGGTGGCCGAGGAGATCGGCGGTGGCGCCCGGCACGTGATCAAAACGCAGAGCTGCGTGTGGTGCAGCCTGGCCCGCAGCGAGGAGGAGTCGGGCGAGCGACTCGTGCTGGCCGAGGAGCGCTTCGTCGTTTTCGCGCCGGCGGCAAGCCGGTCGGCGTTCGAGCTGATGATCGTGCCCCGGGCGCATGCATCGGACTTCACTGCGCTGGACGACGACGACATCGCTGCCGCGACCGCCACGCTGCAGCGCACCCTCAGGGCCCTCGACGCCCTGGGGGATCCGCCGTACAACCTGTTCCTGCACACCGCGCCAGTCGGGGAGCGGCTAGACCAGACATTCCACTGGCACTGGGAGCTGCATCCACGGCTGCGAGTGATCGCCGGCCTCGAGCGCGCCACCGCCCTCGCCGTCAATCCGGCTGCGCCCGAATATGCGGCCGGAGTGCTGCGCGAGCACCTCCACCCGGAGAGCCTGTAACAGGTGGTCCGCGAGGCGCGTCAACAGCACCGATGGCGCTGGCACCACGGCTCGTATTCCGCCCCGCGACGATGAGCCTCCCGCAGGACCGATCCGACGCACAGCGGACCGAGTTCGATCGGCTCTTCAATGAATACTCGGCGCCCATCTTCAACTACGCGCTGCGCATGATCGGCGACGCGGATCGCGCGGCCGATATCGCCCAGGACACCTTCATCAAGGCCTACCGCAAGCTCGACACCCTGACCGATGCCTCCTCGG
>JBDTQD010000093.1:0-4546 GCA_039932375.1 Chloroflexota bacterium
GGAAGGCTGCGTGAAAGCCTCACCGAGAGAGGTGGTCTGCTCGCCCGTCTCGGTCGGGGGGATTGGGGTCGGGGGAGGCATCGGCTGCGGGGGAGGTGAGGGCTCCGGCGGTGGGTCGGGCTCCCGAGCCGGTCGTCGGTCGACATCGCGTTCCGGCCAGCGCGGGCCTTCGTCGTCGAAGCCGCCGCTCAACTGCGGCTCCTTCGGCGGGTCACCAGGCTCACGACCTGATCATAGCGAAGGCTCACCACCACGATCCCGACCAGGACCAGGCCGGTGCCGATCGCCAGCCGCGCGTCCAGGACCTCGTCCAGAAAGGCGACCCCGAGCGTGACCCCCACCACCGGGAAGAGGTAGGTGACCATGGTCGCCACCGTCGCCTCGAGATTGGCGATCAGGAAGTACAGCAGCACGAATGCCAGGAACGAGCCGAGCAGCCCGAGCCACAGGATGGCGATGATGCTGTCGAGATGGGTCGGTGGCGCGGCGTTCGCCCCGCTCAGCAGGGTGAAGGCCCAGATGTAGATCGCGCCGAATACCAGGTTGCCGCCGGCCACCACGTTGCGTGGCGTGCCATGCACCATCGCCCGAGAGACCGATGCGCCGCCGGCATAGGAGATGGCCGCGACGGCGACCGCCGCCGCTCCCACCAGCGCCACGGCATCGCCGCGGAGCGCGAACTCGCGCGAGGCGAGGAGCGCGGCGCCAGCAAAGCCCACCACCAGGCCGATCACCCGCACCAGCGTCACCGACTCGGTGCGCAGGATGATGCCGGCAAGGACCAGGCTGAAGATCGGGGTCAGCGAGTTCAGGACCGCAGCGGTGCCCGAATCGATGTACTGCTCGCCCCAGGTGATGAGGAAGAAAGGGAGCGCGGTGGCGATCATCCCCAACGCGGCGAGCGGAACGTAGTCGCGCGGCTTCCTCGGCAGCCGCTCCCCGCTGATCCGGATGTAGATCAGCATCGCCAGGGCACCCAGGCTGATCCGATACGCCACCAGCGTCGCAGGGTCCATCTCCCGCACGCCGATCTTTATCCACAGGAAGGAGGAGCCCCAGATCAGCCCGAGTAAGATGAAGGCGGCCGGAACCAGCCACGGTCGCTTTGCCATCGACGAAGGGTAGCCGGAAGGAAGGGACCGATGCCGACGCTTCGAGTGGCCGCCTGCCAGATCGACCCACAGCTCGGCGAAGTCGAGGCCAACCTGGATCGGATCGGGCGTGCCGTGGGCGAGGCCGCCGCCGCAGGAGCCGTGCTCGCCGTCCTCCCCGAGGCCGCGGTCACCGGCTACGCCTTCGGCTCACTCGAGGAGGCGCTGCCTGTTGCTCGCCGGGCCGGTCGCGTCGCCTTCGACGTGATCGCGGGATTGGCCGAGGTGCACCGCATGACCGTCATCTGCGGCACCCTCGAGGCGCACGGCGAGGAGGTCTTCAACGCGGCGATGATGGTCACCCCGGACGGCCGCCGCTACACCTACCGCAAGATGCATCTCCCCTTCCTGGGGGTCGATCGCTTTGCCACCCCCGGCCCCGATGCGCCGAGCGTTGTGGAGGTCGGCGGCCTGCGCATCGGCGTCCTGATCTGCTACGACCTGCGCTTCCCCGAGGCGGCGCGCATGTGCGCCCTGGACGGCGCCGACCTTATCGCGTTGCCGACCAACTGGCCGGTCGGGGTCGACTTCCACCCGGGCATCTTCGCCCCCTCCCGCGCGGCCGAGAACCACTGCTACCTGCTCGCCTGCGACCGGGTCGGCACCGAGCGCGGCACGATATTCATGGGGCGCTCGCTGCTGATCGACTATGACGGGCACGAGTTAGCGCGGGCGAGCGACACCGATGAGGAGCTGCTCGTCGGCGAGATCGACCCCGAGGCGGCGCGGCGGACCCACGTGCGGCGTCGGCCCGGCGAGCATGAGTGGGACACCATCGCCGATCGTCGGCCGGGGCTCTATCGGCGGCTGCTGGACCCCGCGCTCGACCGCGAGCATCCGGCGAGCGCGAACCTCTTCTCCGGGGACGTGGAGTAGGCGCGTTCGTCGCCGCGCGGCCGGGGCATCGGTTCAGTCGGAGGGGCGCCTCAGTCGGGGGGCCTCAGTCGGAGGCGGCCCACATCACGAAGCCGGCCACGAAGACCCCCGACACGAGGCCGATGAAGGCCGCCGTCCCCTCCGGACCTGAACCCAGGTGCACCGGCGCGATGATGTTGATCACCTGCAGGCCGACGATCATGTACAGGAGCCAGCCCACGCCGAGCACCGTTGCGATGGCGGCCTTCGTGCTGCGCTTGAATGACACGTCGCGCATCGTAGCAAACGATCGCAGCCCACATAGGCCTGCCGGACGGTAAGCAGCGCGTAAGGCGGCGGTATGGAGCCAGTCGCCATCCTGAACGGATGCCGACACCGCGCATCCTCCCTCGCCTGAATCGGAATGCGGTGGCAGATCGCCTCGCCCGAGAAGTACGCGCCGCTCGGGCCGTGGCGGGTCTGACTCAGTGCGAGGTTGCGCGACGTGCGCGGATCAGCCAGTCCATGGTCGCCCAGGTCGAGTCCGGTCGCGCCACACCACGTATGGATGTGTTGCGACGCCTTGCCGTGGCCACCGGGCACGATCTTTCGATCCGGCTGTATCCGGGGGGTGGCGTTCGCCTCCGCGATTCTGGACAGTTGGCCAGCGCAGAGTGGATTCGCACTGAAGCAAATCCGCGCTGGCGTGTCAGCTTCGTCGGCTTTGGACCCGTCTCCGTTCGGGTGAGGCGATTGGCGGCGACGGGCTGCTGTGGATTCGGGCCGGCGATCGCGTGCCGTCATCGGGCTCCCGGCATAGTGACAAGCAACCTGGTTGATGCTCGCGACCGATTCGGCGCTTCCCCGCGCTTCTTAAGCAATAGGACTGATCATCTGTCGCGCCAGCACCCCTTTCAGGTCACGACAAGCAATTGTGCTCATGTTGAGCGGTTAGCGCGCGCTCAGCGCCCGGGATGCCGGACTAGTCCTCGCCGCGGCCCGACTGCTCGCGGATGGTCGACACGATCCCCGCATCGGCCAAGGTGGTCACGTCGCCAAGAGCGCGTTGCTCGGCGATGTCGCGCAGGAGCCGGCGCATGATCTTGCCGGATCGGGTCTTGGGCAGGTCCGGCGTGAACATGATCTGCTTGGGCCGCGCCAGCTTCCCGATCACCTCGGCGACGTGCTCGCGCAGCTCGGCGGCCAACTCGTCGGAGGGCTCGAAACCTGAGCGAAGGATCACGTAGGAGAAGATCGCCTGGCCGGTCATCGGATCGGTGCGCCCGACCACCGCCGCCTCTGCAACAGACGGATGGGAGACGAGCGCCGACTCGACCTCGGTCGTCGAGATGCGGTGCCCGGAGATATTCATCACGTCATCAACGCGGCCGAGCAGCCAGTAGTAGCCCTCATCGTCGCGCTTGCAGCCGTCGCCGGCGAAGTAGCGCCCCGGGTACCGCGACCAGTAGGTCTGCACGAAGCGGTCGTGGTCGCCATAAATGCCGCGCAGCATCGCCGGCCACGGTCGCTCCAGGACCAGGTAGCCGCCACCGCCCAGCGGCACGGAGTTGCCCGCCTCATCCACTACGTCGGCCTTGACGCCAGGAAACGGGAAGGTGGCGCTCCCCGGCTTGGTCGTGGTGATCCCAGGCAAGGGCGTGATCAGGATCATGCCGGTCTCGGTCTGCCACCAGGTGTCGACCACGGGACACCGCTCGCCTCCGATGTACTTCCAGTACCAGGCCCACGCCTCGGGGTTGATCGGCTCGCCGACCGAGCCCAGCAGGCGGAGCGACGAGAGGTCGTCGCGCGCGAACTCCTCGTGTCCGTACTTCATCAGGGCGCGGATGGCCGTCGGGGCGGTGTACAGGATGCTGGCGTGGTACTTCGCCGCGATCTGCGCCCATCGGTCCTTGTCGGGGAAGTCGATCGCCCCCTCGTAGATGATCCCCGTCGTCGCATTGGCAAGCGGCCCGTAGACGATGTACGAATGGCCGGTCACCCAGCCGATGTCGGCCATGCACCAATACACATCCTCCGGCTTGATATCGAAGATGAGCCGATGGGTGGTGGCGGTGCCGACCAGGTAGCCTGCCGTGGTGTGCATGATCCCCTTTGGCCTGGCCGTCGTCCCGCTGGTGTAGAGCAGGTAGAGCAGATCCTCCGAGTCCATCGGCTCGGGGGTGGCGGTCGTAGGCTGGTCGGCGGTCAGCTCGTGCCACCAGTGGTCGCGGCCTGGTGTCCACTCGACGTTGTCTCCCGTGCGGCGAACCACCACGCAGTGCTTGACCGATGGACTGCGGGCCATGGCGTCGTCCGCGCTCGCCTTGAGGTGGACCGCAGTGCCCTTGCGGTAGCCGCCGTCGGCGGTGATGACGGTGGTGCACTGCGCGTCGTCGATGCGGCCGGCGAGCGCGTCGGCTGAGAAGCCGCCGAAGACGACCGAGTGGGGGGCGCCGATCCTGGCGCAGGCGAGCATGGCGATGGGGAGCTCGGGGATCATCGGCATGTAGATGGCGACCTTGTCGCCCTTCTTGACG
>JBDTQD010000094.1:0-4532 GCA_039932375.1 Chloroflexota bacterium
CACAGTCCACGGAAGGAAGAGCCATGCGTCGTCCTGTTGTGCTCAGTTTTGCCGTCGCCTCGATCTTGGCGGTCGTGGTGGCCGGCACCGCCTTCGCCTCGCACTGCAATGTCGCCAACAAGCCCGATGGAGCCGGGCAGAAGCTGGTCGTGCTGATCAACCCGGTGACTGGCGCGCCGACATTTATCGGCACGAACGCTGCCGGTCGGCTGATTGGTGGCTTCGCCGATGTCTACATCGATGCGGATCTGTCCGGCACGCTGACTGCCGCTGATGTGCAGGTCGAGAATGACGTCTTCGTGATCGCCAATCACAGTGGCAAGTTCAATCCAGCCCAGGGCGCGCCCGCCGTGCTGCCGCCCATCAACGCCGGGAACGATCCGGGCGGTCCGGGTAAGGGAGTCGACGGCTAGCCCTCGGCTCGGAGTCGCTCAGGTTCCCGGAACGAGCTTGAGTGGCGTGGTGCGTTCGGACCGGAGTCGAAGCCGCCGCAGGAGCTGTGCGTTGGCCGCGACCACGATCGTCGAGACGCTCATGGCGATCGCCCCGACCGCCATCGGTAGATCGACGCCCCACGGCACCAGCACGCCGGCCGCGACGGGGATCGCGATGAGGTTGTAGCCGGTCGCCCAGACCAGGTTCTGCATCATCTTCGCGTAGGTCGCTCGGGAGAGGCCGATGGCTCCCACCACGTCGCGCGGATCACTCCTGACGAGGACGATCCCGGCCGACTCCACGGCGACATCGGTGCCGGCGCCGATGGCGATCCCAACGTCGGCGGTCGCCAGCGCGGGTGCGTCGTTCACGCCGTCGCCAACCATCGCGACTCTGCGCCCGCCCTGCTGGAAGCGTCGGACCGCTGCCGCCTTGTCGGCGGGCAGGACCTGGGCGGCGACCTCGTCGATGCCGAGGCGTCTCGCGACTGAATCGGCCACAGCCTGGCTGTCGCCCGTGATCATCGCCACCTTGATCCCGAGGTCGTGGAGTGCCTTGACCGCCTCGGCGGATTCGGGCCGGACCTCGTCTTCGACGGCGAGTGCGCCGATGATTCGACCATCGGCCACCACGTGCAGAACGGTTCGCCCGTCGGCGGCCCAGGCGTCAGTTGCGCGGAGCAGGTCGGCCGAGGGCTGGACGCCCAGGTCGGCGAGCAGCCGAGGCCCACCGACCTCGATCACCCGTCCGTCGACGGTCGCCCGCGCACCACGACCGGCCATCGCCTCGAAGCCATCGGACTCGTGAATGGTCAGTCCACGTTCGCGGACGCCTCGCACGATCGCCTGGGCAAGGGGATGCTCGGAATCGGCCTCGACTGCGCCGGCCAGGGCGAGGAGGTCGGACTCTTCGATGCCGTCGGCGACCGCCACCCCGACCAGCACCGGCTCTCCCTTGGTGAGCGTGCCCGTCTTGTCGAAGATGACCATCTGCAGCTCGCGAGCGCGTTCGAGAGCGATCCGGTCCTTCACGAGCAGGCCGTTCTGGGCACCGAGCGACGTGGAGATCGCGATCACAAGCGGGATCGCCAGGCCCAGCGCATGGGGACAGGCGATCACCAGCACCGTTGCCGTGCGCACGAGGGCTCCCTCGCGGTCGCCCTGGATCCACCAGAACAGGAGCGTCGCGATTCCCGAGGCGAGCGCGACGTAGAACAGGATGGCGGCAGCCCGGTCGGCCAGGGCCTGCGCGCGCGAGGCCGATGCCTGTGCAGCGGCGACCATGCGCATGATTCCCGACAGCGCTGTCTCTTCGCCCACTGCCGAGACCTGGACCTGGAGCGATCCTCCTGCCGCGACCGTCCCGGCAACGACCTTGTCGCCGGTCTCCTTTGGCACGGCGGCGGATTCGCCGGTGATCATTGACTCGTCGATGTCCGCGGCTCCTTCGGCAACGATACCGTCCGCCGGAACCCGGGCGCCGGGCCGGACCAGGACCACGTCACCGACGATCAGGGCAGCGAGCGCCACTGTCTCGGTGCCATCCGGAGTGATCCGTTCCGCTGTGTCAGGAAGCAGTGCGGCGAGCGCGTTGAGGGCTCCTCGGGCCTGCGCGATCGAACGCATCTCGAGCCAGTGCCCGAGCAGCATGATCGTGATCAACGTCGCCAGCTCCCACCAGATCTCGACCTCGAAGAGACGCAGGGTTCCGGCCCAGGAGGTGCCGAATGCCACGATGATGGCCAGCGAGATGAGGGTCATCATCCCGGGCTGGCGGTCGCGGATCTCCGGGACGGCGCCGCGAAGGAAGACGAGGCCGCCGTACAGGAAAACGATCGTGCCCACGATGGCCGGAATGAGCTCCGAGCCGGGGAACGTCGGCGCCTGGTAGCCGAGCCAGCCCTGCGGGTCCTTGCTCCAGATCACGACCGGCAGGGTGAGCAAGAGTGTCAGCCAGAACTTGTCTCGGAACATCGCGACGGAGTGGCCGGCGTGGCGATCGTGCCCGCCGGCGTGACCTGATTCGGCCGCCCGCGCGGCGTCGTGGCGCTCCGGGTGGGCTGTGTGGTCCAACCAATTCTCCTGTCTCGACGATACTCCCCCGTAGTATTACCGATCATCACCGCTGGAGGTTTCGCCGCGAGTGAGCGGCGCCGGGGTCACGCGCCTCTCCCGAGGGAAGTCGGCGGCCAGCATTGAGGGTCAGGGGCCGCCGGGTCCATACAGCTCGGCTGATGCCAGGGTTCCGGCCATGAGGCCGCTGCCGGTGCCACCGGCAACCAGGACCCTTCCGCCCGGCAGGAGCGTGGCCGTCGCCTTGGATCGAGGTGTGATCAGGTCCGACGTGGCGCTCCATGACCCGCGACCTGGCTCGAACAGCTCGGCCGATGCCAACGGCTTCGCGAGGCTGCTGCTGCCGCCCACAATGAGCACCCGCCCATCGGGAAGGAGCGCGGCAGTTCCATAGGCGCGGGCAGTGACCATCTCCAGTCCGCGCGCAGTCCACCCGGCGTCGGATACGTAGAATTCGACCGATGCGAGGACGTCGAGCCGCTGGCTCCTGAGGCCGCCCGCTACCAGCACGCGGCCGTCTGCCAGGAGCGTGGCGGTGTGGGCGGCGCGGCCTTCCACCAGGTTCGAGGTCGCTGTCCATGTCTGGCGACCCGGGTCGTACAGCTCGGCTGAGGCGAGGTAGTCGTTACCGTTGAAACCGCCCGCCACCAGTACGCGGCCGTCCTGCATGAGCGTTGCCGTGTGAGCCGAACGAACCTCACTCATCTTCCCGGCAGCCGTCCACGTCCCGCGACGTGGGTCGTACATCTCGGCCGATGCGAGCACGCCCGGCGTGAAAAAGCTGTTTCCGTTAAGGCCCCCGGTCACGAGCACCCGGCCGTCTGGCAGGAGAGTCGCGGTGTGGGTTGAGCGCCCCTCGATCATCGCTCCGGTCGAGGTCCAGCTACCGGTCCGCGGGTCGTAGAGCTCGGCCGAGGCTACTGCGCCCGGCTTGACCGCCTCGCCGCCCGCCACCAGTACGCGGCCATCCGGCAGCACTGTCGCCGTATGGAAAGACCGCGCCTCGATCATATTGCCGGTGGCGCTCCAGGTCCCCGCGGCCGGGTCGTACAACTCGGCCGATGCCAGCGCGTTGGCGCCCTCGCTTTGGCCGCCCGCGACCAGCACCTTGCCGTTGGGCAGCAAGGTGGCCGTGAAAGCAAGACGGGCTGTGGCCATGCTCCCCGCGGAGGTCCAGGCGGCCGCCGTGCTCGAGGTCGGCGTTGGCGATGCCGGGCTGCAACCGATGAAGGCGGAGGCCAGGGCCACGAAGACCGCCGCTGCGGCCCATGAGGTCACCGCGCGATGCCGGTCGTGAGCTCGTCGCATCAAGGGGCATGGTAGCGCCGGGTCCGTGGCGACTCGATGCATCGCACAAGAGCGGGGCAGGCAGCCGCGCGAATAGCGGCTACTCGAGGTCGCGCATCCGCAGGTAGTTCTCGACCGATGCCGGCCGGCCGAGGAAATCAGCCACCATCTCGTCGCCCGATCGGGCGCCGTTCGGCTCCAGGATGGCGCGGCGGTACGCCATGCCCACGCGCGGCGAGGTGATCCCCTCACTCACGAAGCGGCCCCACAGGTCGTCGCCGATCACCTCCGCCCACAGGTAGCCGTAGTAGCCGGCGTCGTAGCCGCCCATCAGGTGCCCGAACGAGGCGACGGAGCAGGTTCCCTCCGGATAGGGGAGCGAGGTCACCTTGAAGGCATCGCGCATGGCGGTATCGATGTCGACCGGCTCGCGGCTGGCATGCATCGCCATGTCCTCGGCACCGAAGGAGATCTGCCACGCAGCGCGCAGCCCCACGTTCAGATATCTGCTGCCGACCATCCGCTCGGCCAGGTCGTCGGGGAGCGGATCACCGGTCTCGTGGTGCCGGGCAAATCGGCCCAGGACGGATGGCTCCCAGACCCAGTGCTGCATGATCTGGGACGGCGCCTCCACGAAGTCCCGCTCGGTGCCTGCGCCGGAGAAGCGGGTCGACTCGGCGCGGGTCAGGCTCTCGTGCAGGATGTGCCCGAACTCGTGGAAGAGGGTCTCGACCTCGC
>JBDTQD010000095.1:0-4518 GCA_039932375.1 Chloroflexota bacterium
CGTGCAGCCGTGCGTCAGTAGAGCAAGTCCGAGGACCCGCCATGTCAGGACTGCGCGTGCGGTCGTGCCGCCACACAGCCGTGCGCGCACGAGTGCGCGAGTGCGCGAGTGCACGAGAGCACGAACACCCATGACAGCGTGACGTCGCCGAGCCAGCCCCCGCCCCTGCGCGACAATGCGCTCCATGGCAGACGAGGCGAAGGCGGAGGCGATCCCGATTCCGGGCGGGTGGATCGAGGCGCTGCTCCTGCCCGGTGGCCCGGGCGTGCCGCTGCTGGTGCTTGGTGGCGTGGAGATCGGCCTGCGAGCGTTGGCTGGCTCGGAGCAGGCGCACCTGCGACGATGGGAGCGCCGAACCGTGCGCCGCCCGGTGGTGATCATGGGGCGACCGCTGCCGCTCAACCCAACTGACGCGCCGCGGATGATGCACCCGCGAGCGATGGCCGAGGCCGTGGCGCGAGGCCTGGAGGCGGTGAGCGACGTCAAGCCGCCGATGGCGATCGAGGCCGAGTCAGGTGGCGGCCGCATCTCGCTGTGGCTGACCGTCGAGCACCCGGACCTCGTGGCGCGCCTGGTCCTTTCATCGGTCGCATCCGAGACGCCGCAAGATTCGGTGATGCGGCCACGGATGGCCCAGTGGCTCGACCTGGCAGAGCGGGGCGAATGGGGCGAGTTCTTCGCCCAGATGGCCGTGCAACTCAAGCCCGCGGGGAGTGCGCCTGCCGCCGCCAGCCCGGTGGCACCGGGGCTTCATCCGCGTCCATCCACCCCGGAGCGGTTCACCGGTGAGCTGCGGGCGACACTCGACCCAACCTCATTCGTGACCGACCGGCTGGCCGAGATAAAGGTCCCGACGCTCGTGCTCGCCGGCGGCGGGGACCAGGTGGTGCCGGTCGAGGCGACGCGGTTGGTGGCAGAGCGGATCCCGGACGCCCGATTCGAAGTCGATCCCGCCTGCGGCCACACCGTCCGCAGCTCATTCCGCGGCTACAACGAGCTGGTTGAGGCATTCCTGGCAGAGGGTGACCCGGCGTGACCGCCGTCGCGGGGCCCGCCCCAGCCGAGCCCCAAGGTCGCTGGCGACAGCTGGCTCTCCTCTCCGCGGTCGTGCTGTTGGCAGAGGCGCCCTGGCTGAGTGCGTCAGCTGTGGCGCCCGCGCTGGTCAACGAATGGCACCTCACGGGGCTCGGCCTGCCCCTGCTGACCATCGCAGTGCAGCTCGGATTCGCCGCTGGCGCCCTCCTGCTCGCGGTCTCCGGCGCGGTCGACGTGGTGCCGCCGCACCGACTCCTGACCGCCGGAGCGGCGCTGACTGCCATCGCCAACCTCGGATTTGCGCTCGCCTCTCACAGCCTCGCGGCGGCGATCCCGTTCCGGGTCGCGACCGGGTTCGGCATCGCCGGCGTGTACCCCGTGGCGCTGATCGTCATCGCCGGGTGGTTCCGTCGTGAGCGAGGCTTGGCGGTGGGCGTGATGATCGGGGCGCTGACGGTCGGCTCCGCACTCTCGTATCTCTTCCGGGCCATCGGGGCCGCGACCGGCGTCGATTGGCATGGGGTCGTGCTTGCGGCCAGCGCGAGCGCAGTCGTCGCGTCCGTGATCGGGCTCGTCAGCGTGCATGAAGGTCCCTTCGCGGTCCGGTCGCCGCGCTTCAGCATCCGGCTCGCCGCTCGGGCGATCAGCGAACCAGCGGTTCGCCTCGCCAACCTGGGCTATCTGGGCCACATGTGGGAGCTGTATGCCATGTGGACCTGGGTCCCCGCCTTCCTGCTGGCTGCCTTTGCCGCCGGTGGCCTGACTGACCCGGGAACGGCCTCGCTGGCCGCATTCGCGGTGGTGGCGGTCGGTGGCATCGGCTGCGTGGCGGCGGGTGCGCTGGCCGATCGCTTCGGGCGCACAACGCTGACCATGGCCGCCATGGCGATCAGCGGCACCTCGGCGCTCAGCATCGGGCTCCTCTTCGGCGCCAGCCCGCTCCTGGTCCTCACGCTGGGCCTGGTATGGGGCATCAGCGTGGTCGCCGATTCCGCCCAGTTCTCGACTGCGATCTCTGAGCTCTCACCTCCCGGAACTGCAGGTTCCGCCCTTGCACTGCAGACGGCTGCCGGATTCGTGCTGACCGGCGTGACCATCTCGATGGTCGGCCTGCTGGCCCCATCGACCGGCGCAGGGTGGAGCATCGCGTTCGCCCTGCTGGCGATCGGGCCGTTCCTGGGGATCATCGCGATGTGGCGGCTGCGCAGCCTGCCTGAGGCCGTTCAGATGGCGGGGGGCCGCCGCTAGCGCCTCGCCACCAGCGGAGCGGTGCCCCGCGCCGCCGGGCGCGTCGCCGCGACGAGCAGGACTGCGCCAGCCAGGGCCACGCATGCGCCGACCAGGAATGCCGCCGGATAGCCGAAGCCGCCGACCACCGCACCCAGCGTGGCCGGACCCAGGCCGAAGGCGACGTCGAGGAAGGCAGTGAACGTACCAAGCGCCGCTCCACGCTCGGAAGCCGGAACGGACGACACGACCAGCGCGCCGAGCGCCGGGAACATGAACGCGACCCCGCTCGCATACAGGATGGTGCCGATCAGGAGGCCCGTCGGATCGCCCCATAGGCCGATGACGGTCAGGCCCATCGCGCCGACGACCAACGCCGCGCCCGACAGCCGCCGGGCACCAAACCGATCGGGGGCCTTGGCGCCCAGCACCCGCAGCCCGATCACGACGGCGGCGTACACGCTGAGGTACTGCGCCGCGCCGGCGAGGCCCAGGCTGATGGCGTACAGCGACACGAACGTAAAGAAGCCGGCCATCCCCCAAGCGCCAGCCATCAGCACCACTCCCGGCAGCACGCCGCCCCGATTGAGCAGCCCACTGCCGGCTGCCTCGGCAGTTCCGGCCGCTCGCGTGTCTGGCACGCCAAGCGCCAGCAGCCCCGACAGGACCGCGATTCCGGCGGCTGCCAGCCACACGGCGTTGAAGCCACCGGCCGCAAGGACCGTCTCGCCGATGGGCGGCCCCACCCCGATCCCGACATACAAGGCGAGCGAGAAGTAACTCATTGCCTCGCCGCGTCGCGCCGCTGGCGCCAGATCGGCCGCAGCGGCGAAGGCGGCCACGAAGACGAACGCCTCGGCGGTGCCCATGAGCAGCCGGGCCGCGACGAAGATCGGCAGCGTGACTGCCGCCAGGTGCAGGAGCAGCGCTGCCACCAGCAGGGCCGAACCCACGACCATGATCGGCCGGCGACCGTAGCGGTCGGAGAGGCGCCCCGTGACCGGGCGAAGCACCAGCGCGGTGACGCTGAACGCGCCGATCGCCAGGCCGACTCCAAGCGAATCGGCGCCCAGCGGTCCGGCAGCGAAGCGCGGGGCCGTGGGGAGCGTCAGCCCATCGGCGACGAAGTAAGCGAGGGCGGCCGCGGACACGATGCCGAAGGAGCGCGTGAAGAGGCGGGTTGGTTCAGGCTCGGTGGTCATTCCGACCTGCCTTCGAGCACCCGCCGGAACGCTTCCTCTTCGAGCACCGGCACGCCCAGCTTCTCGGCTTTCGCCAGCTTGCTGCCGGCCTTTTCGCCGGCGACCAGGTAGTCGGTCTTGGCGCTCACCGATCCCGACGCGTGGCCGCCGGCGGCGCGGATCGCGTCCTCTGCCGCCTCCCGGCTGTAGCCCGGCAGCGTCCCGGTCACCACCAGCGTCTTGCCGGCCAGCGGTCCCGTCCCTGCCTCGAAGGCGGCGCCAGGAGGCAGCGCCTCTGCCACCACCCCGGCTTCGACCAGGTTGGAGAGCGTGTCGCGGGTGTGCGCGCCGGCGAAGTAGTCGGCGATCGCCTGCGCCACGACCGCCCCGATCCCAAAGACCGCTGTCAGTTCCTCGGCGCTCGTGTCGCGCAGCCGATCGGCGGCGCGGCGCGTCCAGCCGGCCTCATCCTCGCCCTCGGCACGCGGCACCTCGCGCATCAGCCAGGCGGCCAGGTCGATCGCCGTCTGCTCCCCGACGTGGCGCATCCCGAGCGCATTCAGGATCTTCGCTAGCGGCCGCCGTCGCGCCGCGGCGATCGAGGCAACGAGGTTCTCCGCGCTCTTGCGGGCGTATCGGTCCAGGCCTTCCAGCGTCTCGACTGATAGCCGAAACAGGTCGGCCGGCTCCTGCAGCAGGCTGCGCTCGACGAGCTGGTTGACGACTGCGTAGCCGGCCCCCTCGATGTCCATCCCGCCCCGCCCGGTAAAGTGCAGCAGCGTGCCGATCCGCTGCGCTGGGCACCACGGATTCGGGCATCGCCAGGCGACCTCACCTTCCTCGCGCACCGCGGGCGTGTCGCATGCCGGGCAGCGTTCCGGCATATCCCAGACAGCCTCGGAGCCGTCGCGAGCATCCACAACTGCGCTCACCACCTCGGGGATCACGTCGCCGGCGCGCTGCAGGACGATCGTGTCGCCGACGCGCAGGTCCTTGCGCCGGATCTCGTCGATGTTGTGCAGCGTCGCGCTGCGCACGGTGGTACCGCCCACGAAGACGGGCGTCAGGCGCGCCA
>JBDTQD010000096.1:0-4459 GCA_039932375.1 Chloroflexota bacterium
CGATCGACTCCTCGGGCTCGAGATGGCCGGCGATCACGTCCCTGGCATAGAAGCGTCGGCCGTCCGGATCCCAGAGTTCGCGCCCGATCGCCTCGTGGATCCGGACCGCTTCCTCCCGGTGCGGCCCGGGATCCGTACCCACGATCTCCGCGATCTCGGCCAGCGCGTGCGTTGACCAAAGGTAGATCGCGGCGAAGAGCGGCCCGGCGATGGCGAAGGGGACGCTGTCGGGGAGGGCATCGTCGTTGTAGGCGGAGTCGCGGTAGCGGGCGACCAGATACACGAAGCGATCGTATGCGGCGTCCGTTGGCCGCTCGGCGGGGTCGGCGTGCAGGATGTCGAAGCGGCGGTAGCGAGGCACGCCGCCGGGCGGGATCTGCAGGTTGCGCATGTCGCGATCCCAGATCGGCGAGTTGTCGAGACCCGACTCCCAGGGATGGACGAGGATCGGCAGGCCAATCCCGGTCGGGTCGCGATGGTGAGCCAGGTACGAGTGCTGGGCAGCGAGCTTCGGGTAGAGGCGAGCAAGGAACGCGCGCGAGGCGTCGGCGTCGCGGGCATGGCCGTGCATCTCTAGCGCGGCCCGGGCGTGGATCGGTGGCTGCGTGATGCCGGAGGTCGCGACGCCACGGGGCGCATTCGGGGAGCGGCCCGAGTCCCAGAAGCTGGGGCCCGGGAAGTACTGCTCCTCGCTCACCCCCGGGTTGAACACGATGTGGGGGAGCATGCCGTTGGCCCACTGCGCTCGGAATAGCGTCTCGAGCTCGCGCTGCGCCCGTCGCTCGTCATACCACGACCGGCCAATGGCGATGAACGCGGAATCCCAGCTCCACTGGTGGGGGTAGAGGGAACGCGACGGGACGGTGGACTCACCGAGCCAGTTGGCGTCCAACACGTCGCGCGAAGCTCGCTCGAGGCGGTCCTTGGTCATGCCCATTGCCGCGATCGTATAGCGGTGGCACTCCGTCAGCAGTGATGCGCGTCACGCGCGAGGCTATGGGCGCCGTGTCGACGCCGGGCGGCTGGTGATGGAGCCCACGGCCGAATGTGGATTTGAGTAACCCGTCGCAGCCGGCATGTGGAAGGCCCATGCTCATCTGCTCCTTGCATTCATCGGTCCCGTACTTCGTTGGCCTGTGGGGGTGCTGCGTCCTGCGTAACGATTCGATCCTTCGACGCGCTCGGGCGCCGCATCCATACCGTCGCGAACGCCGCCCCGGCTAGGGTGACCGTCGCGGTCAGGGCAGGCTCGTCGAGCGGCCGGACCGCTGCCACGAGCGCAGCCAGCGTCGCAGCCGTCGCAGTGCTGGCCCCGATCAGGATGATCCCGACGCCGATCCACGGCATGGGGGTCGCGCCCTCGCGCCACCGAACGGTCCAGGTCGCGGCTAGAAACGTGGCGCCGGGCAGGAAGTGAAAGATGAGGCCGGTGGCCATCGCAAGCAGGAACCACATGGCGCCCGTGCCGCCAGACACGAGGAGCGCGAGGACAAGCGCCCTCACCGGCAGTCGATGACCGACCGCCGAGGCCTCATCCTGCGTTGGCATCCGGCAGTTCATTCTCCCGGCTCCGCGGTCGCACCGTCCTGTCGGCGGAGGACCCTCACCGTCGTGACCACCACCACCGACACGGGCAGGCCGATGATGAGAACCAGCACGAGTGGTGCGCGGACTGCCAGGTCGCGGACGCCGGTCTCGATTCGGAGTGCCAAGTCGGATGCCCCCAGCGCCTCATACACGCCGCTGAGAGCATTCGAGCCCTGGAAAAGGACGAAGGCGACGCCCAGGCTCATGAACAACAGGCTGGAGATGACGACCGAGCTGTGCCGTCTGAGCGGGCCGAACTGGATCTCGCGACCTCGGAGCCTGCCGCGCGCGGTCGTCCCGAGCTGATCCCAGACGAGGGCCAGTACGAATAGCGGCGCGGCCATGCCGGCGGCGAAGATGGCGAGGAGGAGGGCCCCGGCGAGCGCGCCCCCGGACGCGCCGGCGATCGTCAGGACTCCCCCGAGGAGCGGGCCCGAACAGAAACCGCCGACCCCGAAGACAAGACCGAGGACGTAGGTGGCAACGAGCGACTCGCCACTGGCGCCAAGTCCTCGTCCCTGCAGACGACCGGTGCCGGGGAGCTCGAAGCCGCCCGTCGACAGCTGCACGATGCCGATACCAATGAGCAGGAGGCCGGCGACGATCGAGAGCTCGCCCCGCCGCTCGAGAAAGAGGCTCCCCAGGGCTCCCAGCCCGAGGCCGATCGGCAGGAACAGGGTGAGCAGCCCGAGGTAGAAGACGCCGGTCCGGAGCACGAGCTGCCCGCGCGACGGGAACGCGTACGCGAAGAACGCGGGCAGGAGCAGCGCCGAGCACGGGCTCAGGAGGGCGAGGATGCCCCCCGCAAATGCGACGACGACCTCGATCCCCACGGCCCGCTACTGCGTCGCCAGCGCGGCCTCGATGGCCGCCTTGAAGACCTCGAAGGGTTGGGCACCGACAATCCGCTGGCCGCCCACCAGGAAGGTCGGCGTGCCGTTGAACCCATTCGACCGGACGTCAGAGAAGTCGTCCTCCACTGCCCCGCGGTGCCCTCCTGAGTCGACGCAAGCGTCGAACGTGGGAGCGACGAGGCCGAGCTGTGCGCCGAACGACTTGAGCCGATCGCGCGAGAAGGCCCCCTGGTTCTCGCCTGCCTGGCTCCGATAGAGAAAGTCGTGGTACTCCCAGAAGTGACCCTGGTCGCCGGCACAGCGCGCCGCGTTGGCTGCCTCGCGCGACTCATCGCCGATCCACGGGAAGTCGTGCCATTCGAGTCGCACCTTGCCCGTGTCGATGTAGGTGGTGCGGAGTTGCGGCTCGACAAGGCGCGTGAACGAGCCACAGGACGGGCATTGGAAGTCGCCGTACTCCTGGATGAGAACCGGGGCGTCGGCCTGGCCGAGTACCGGGCGCGGCGAGGTGACCCCGCCCGACCCGCCGGGCGTTTTGCCGCCGAAGGCAACCACGGCAACCGCGGTGAGGACGGCCGCCGCAAGGAGGCCGGGCACGGCCCACCTCCGCAGCGGGTGCCGGTGGGATGGCCGCGCTGACATCCGCGCCGCCTTCGCGCGGCCTGTGCCGGAACGCGTCGTGGTGCTCGCCGGACCAGTCGTGCTGCTGCGCCGTCGCTTGGCCACTGCGTCTACCTCGACCCTGGCCCGGTCACGACGCGTGGGCCAGGACGGCGAAGTAGCGAAGATCCCCGCGCCCGACCGCGGTTCGCACGTCGTCGGCGAGGCGGCGCGCTGCAAGAGGCATCGCCGCCTGTGGCCCGAGCGGCCCCGCCACGCCGCCCAGCGCGGCCAGGTCCAGCCCGAGATCACGGAGGGCGACGGCAGCAAGGCCGACCCGTGCCTCCACGCGGTCGATCAGCGTGATGATCGATGCAGTGCGGTCCCATCGGCGCTCCAGGACAAAACCTGTCTCAGGCAGCACCGCCTCGAGCTCGCCCGGGCGCCACGCCTCGTTCACGCACAGCGCCGCGCCAAGGAGGGGGTGATTGGCAAGGGCTGGGATCGCTGCAACGCCAACCTCGACATCGCTCATCACCAGGCGACCACCACTGGAGAGCACGCGACGGAGCTCGGTCAGCACACCGCGGCGACCGACCGTTGACAGGACGCACTCGGCGAGCGCGCCGTCGAAGGCTGCCTCAGCGAAGGGCAACGCCGCGAGGTCGGCCTCTGTCCAGCGGATCCGGCCGGCGCTCTCCCGCTCGCGGGCACGGGTCAAGGCTCCGGCGCTCGCGTCGATGCCATCGACCATGAGCCCGAATTCGTCAGCGGCGACGCGCGAACTCGCGCCAACCCCACAGCCGGCGTCGATGAGCCGGTCTCCTGGACGTAGGCGCGAGGCTCGGAGGAGCTCCCGAGTGCTCCGGAGGCCGCCCGGATGCAGGGACTCGCCGACCAGGAGCTCGATCAGCGGGCTGCCGTACAACGCCGAGCAACACGCCACCACGGCAGCCGCACCGAGAGTCGTCGGCGGTGAGATGGTGGCGTCGACCGGAGAATTCCAGGGGTCGGGCCCAGACAGGGCCGTCACGGCCGCGTGGTCAGGACAGGGATCTCACGGGCGCCACGGCGGCGTGCGGCGAGCCGATTCCGTGTCTCTTCGCGGTACCCGACGGTGTTGTACGTGCAGAACGGGATCATCCGGCCGTCGTCCTGCAGGATGCCGATGCAGCATTTCATGGCGCGCTTGACGTCGAATGTCCAAGGGTCGAGAAAGTCTCGCATCTGGACCATGAAGACCCGACGAGCGAGGCTCGACAGGGCCGGCAGGTCGAGGTCGCAGGCGGCGCACGCGAATCGGTCTGCCGTGGCCTCCCCGGGCACCGATCCGGCCGACCACAAGCCCTCGAGGGCATGCAGCACGTCGCGGTCGATATTCGGCACGCTGCGATTCGTGATGTAGTCGAGGTACGAGT
>JBDTQD010000097.1:0-4385 GCA_039932375.1 Chloroflexota bacterium
AGAGGGGCTGACAGCGGTCCATGCGCACCCTGCGCCGGCGCGGGTAGGCTTGCGAGCCTCACACGCTGCACCAGCGCGAGTCGGCCTGCTAGCCTCTCGCGATGCGCGACCGAGCCGGCTCGTTCCTGATGGACCGCAACCGGCTGCCCTATGACCCGGGCGACACGATCGCAGTCGCCGTGCTTCGTGCGGGCGAGCACCCGTTCCACGGGGGCACCATCTGCCTGGCCGGCGACTGCGGCAACTGCGTGGCCGAAGTCGACGGCGTCGCCTATATCCGAACCTGCCAAACGCCCTGCGGTCCGGACCTGGATGTTCGCCGGCATCCTGTGACCGGCGCGCCTCCGTGGCGCGACCCGCCACAGGCGAGGGATGACCCGCGCGTGCGGCGGGTCGAGACCGAGGTGGCCGTGATCGGCGGCGGAAGGAGCGGCCGAGCGGCTGCCGCGCTGGCAGCCAGGGCGGGTCGCGCGGTGACGGTGTTGGATTCCGGAGAGGGTCATGAGGTAGTCGCCATCTACGCGGGTCCGACGGTGATCGCGCGAACGCCCGACGGGATGCTCCACCTTCGGACGCAGGAGGTGGTGGTGGCGACCGGCGCCGCCGAGATCCAGCCGGTCTGCCCGGGGAATCGCTTGGCAGGCCTCCTCACCGCGCGCGCCGCAGAGCAGCTGCATCGAGCCGGGGTCGACCTGGGCAACGCCGTGGCGATCGGCTCGCCGCCCAAAGGGGTGCCATGCACGCCCATTCCGGGGAAGCTTGTGCGGATCGAGGGCGAGGGTCGGGTGTCCAGTGTCGTCACCGTCGACGAGGGCGGGTTGGAACGCACGACCCCGTGCGACACCGCGATCCTGGGCCTCGGTCGCGCGCCCCGAGACGTCCTGGCCCGGATGGCGGACGACCTGCCCGTCACGGTGGTCGGCTCCGCGGCTGAGCCATTTCCCCTGCCATCGGCGCCCACCGCGGGGATCGTCTGCCCCTGCGCGGGGGTCACCATCGACGATCTCCAGGGGGTCTGGGATCGCGGCTTCACTGAGCTCGAGCTGGTGAAGCGTGCCAGCCTGGCGGGGACCGGCACCTGCCAGGGGAGCGTCTGCCTCCCCCACGTCCGAGCCTGGATCGCCGCCAGGGCCGGCAAGGCGCCCGAGCCGTTCACCGCCCGCCCGGCATCGCGACAGATCACGCTTGCTGAGGCGGCGGCCGACACCCACATCGACGCATTTCGACGAACGGCGCTGCACGAGCAGCACGTTGCCGCCGGTGCCACCATGGACCGCTTCGGCGGATGGTGGCGACCCTGGAACTATGGCGACCACCTCGCCGAATACCGCGCAGTGCGCGAGGCTGTCTCGCTCGGCGACGTGAGCACCCTGGGCAAGTTCGTGGTGGCCGGGCCCGATGCCGTCGAGTTCCTGCAGCGCCTGTACCCGACCGACGTGGCGACCATCCGCGAGGGGAGGTCGCGCTACGCACTCCTCCTGAACGAGCGCGGCCACGTGATCGACGACGGCATGATCTGTCGCCAGGCGAATGATCGCTTCGTGCTCACCTTCACCACCGGCGGGGCAGGCAACGCGGAGATGTGGATGCGCGACTGGATCGAGACCTGGAGGCTGCGCATCCACCTCCTCGATCGGACAATGTCGCTGGCGGCGATCAACGTCACCGGCCCTCGCGCCGCTGAGCTGCTTGCGCGGCTGGGAGTGGCCGACCCGCCGCGCTTCCTGCAGCACCTCCATGCCGAGGTGGCGGGCGTTCCCTGCCATGTCATGCGGCTCAGCTTCACCGGCGAGGCCTCGTTCGAGCTGCACCACCCGGTCGACCGATCGGCGGAGCTGTGGCGCGCTCTCATGGCGAGCGGTCGCGACCTCGGGATCATGCCGCACGGCCTGCAGGCGCTGTTCGCGCTGCGGCTGGAGAAGGGGCACGTGATCATCGGCATGGACACCGAGCTCGACACCACGCCGCGCCGGCTGGGGATGGAGTGGGCCGTGAACATGGCGAAGCCCGATTACATCGGCCGAGAGGCCCTTATGCGAACGATGGCCCTGCCCGACCATCGGCGGCTGGTTGGGATGACCATGCCCGGTGCCGCGCCCACCGAGGGGAGCCCGATCTCGTCGAGCGGCGAGGTCGTCGGCCACGTCACATCGAGCTTCGGATCACCGGTGCTCGGACATGCCGTGATGCTGGGTTGGCTGAAGCGCGCGCCGTTCCCGGAGCAGGTCGAGGTGGACGGTCGGCCTGCGGCGGTGACCGCCCCCCCGTTCTACGATCCGGAGGGACTTCGTGCGCGCGCCTGAGCCGATACACGGGCTGCGCGTGGTGGCGTCGCCGGACGTGCTCGACGCCATCGATTGGCCCGATGCCGTCGCGCTCCTCCGCCTGGCGCCGGACGACCTCTTCGCGGTGGGCGCGACCGTTGCCGAGGTGGCCGATGAGCATGCCGTAGTTGCCGACGAGCCCGGACTCGTCGGCTGGTGGCTCAGCGACGACGAGCTGGCTGAGCTGGTCCTGGAGCACGTCGACTGGCCGCTCCCGATCGCGCGGCCGGCGCTGGCGCAGGGGCTGGTGGCAGGCGTGCCGGCCAAGCTATGGCTCACCAATGACCGTGCCTTGCTGCTCTGCGCTGCGGCGTATGCCCACGAGCTGATCGAGCGGCTGCCTTGAACGAGTTCGTCGAAACCCTGCTCGACCTGGAATGGCACGAGCAGAAGAGCTCGTATGACGTCGTCATCATTGGCGCCGGAGGGCATGGCCTGGCGACCGCCTACTACCTCGCCACGCGTCACGGGATCAGCAACGTGGCGGTCGTCGAGGCCGGCTACATCGGTTCGGGAAACAGCGGGCGCAACACAACCATCATCCGCGCCAATTACGGGATCGCCGAATCGGTCCGCTTCTACCAGCACAGCGTCGACCTGTACGCGACGCTGGAGGAGGAGACCGGGTGCTGGATCATGCATTCCACCAAGGGCCTGATCTGGCTGGCCCACACCGAGATGTCGATGCGTGCGGAACGTGCCCGCTCCCTGATGAACCAGGCTTGCGGCGCCGAGACGGTGATGATCACGCCCGAGGAGGCGAAGCGGCTCTGCCCGCAGCTCGACCTGACCGGCGGGGGTCGTTACCCCGTCCTCGGGGCCTCGTACCACCCCGGAGCGGCGACTGCGCGTCATGACCGGGTCGTGTGGGCGTATGCGCAGGGCGCCATGCGCCGCGGCGTCGACATCCTGCCGCACACCCCGGTCACCGGCCTGCTGCGCGACGGAGACCGGGTGATGGGCGTCGAGACGCCGAATGGCCCCATCTCGGCGGGACTCGTCGTGAGCGCGGTTGGGGGGAACGTCACCACCATCGCCGCCATGGCCGGCGTGCGGCTCCCGATCCGGACGCACCCGCTGCAGGCGCTCGTCACGAACGCATACGCGCAGGGGTTCGGCCCGATCGTCAGCGACTCCGAGCTGCTCTGCTATGTCTCGCAGACCGCGCGAGGCCAGATGCTGATGGGCGCAGAGTTCGACTCGCAGCCGAGCTACTCGATGCAATCCTCGTTCGAGTTCCTGCAGAGCGTCGCCAGCAAGGTGACGCACCTGCTGCCGTTCCTGCGCGACCTTCGCGTCCTGCGCCAGTGGACCGGCATCTGCGATATCTCGCCCGACTACTCGCCGATCATGGGCGAGACCGGGGTCGATGGCTTCCTGATCACCACCGGCTGGGGCACGTGGGGCTTCAAGGCGATCCCCGCCGGCGGCGAGGGGATGGCGGAGATGATCGCCACGGGCGTGGCGCCGCCGCTGATCGCCCCCTTCGCTCTGGATCGGTTCGCGCGCGACCACACCATGGCCGACCAAGGGTCGGCGGGCACGCGCTGATGCTCTGGCTCACCTGCCCCCACTGCGGCGAACGGCCCGTCAACGAGTTTCGATTCGGTGGCGAGCTGCCGCACGTGCCCGATTCCATCACCGATGAGACGGAGCGCAACGTCGACTACGTCTGGATGTACGACAACGTCCGGGGCGTCACCACCGAGCGTTGGTTCCACGCCGCTGGCTGCCGCCGCTGGCTGACGGTGCGGCGGGACACGATCACCGATACCGTCGTGGCCTGATCAGCGGATCGCGCGATCCGCGATCGGCAGCCCGGTGTGCCCCGCCACTGCCTTCGCTACGCCTCCCAGGTCTCGCCAGGCTCCAGGGTCACGACCTTCGCCTGCGTCGCGGCCGCCAGCTCCGCGGGCGTGCCGGCCAGCGCCGGGAAGGTGCCGTAATGGACCGGGATGACCACCGTGGCGCCGATGAGGGCCGCGGCTCGCCCGGCATCGGCCGGACCCATGGTGTAGTGCCCGCCGATGGGCAGGACCGCGATGGACGGTGCCCATCGGT
>JBDTQD010000098.1:0-4290 GCA_039932375.1 Chloroflexota bacterium
GGTACGATCCCGCTGCGGTCGAAGGAGCGCTCGACGACCTCTTCGGGCGAGGATCGTTCGAAGCGGTGATCGACGATCTGGTGCTGCCAGCGGCCGCGATGCTCGGCGAGGCTTGGGCCGACGGCCAGATCGACGTCGCAGCGGAGCACCTGGCCAGCAGCGCCATCTCCCGGCGGCTTTCGGCTCTCTTCGACCAGGGTGGCCTGCCCGGCAGCGGGCCGCGAGTGCTCGTCGGCCTGCCACCCGACAGCCGCCACGAGTTGGGCGCGCTCGCCTTCGCGGTGGCGCTGCGGCGTCTGGGCGTCGACGTCCTGTATCTCGGTGCGGACGTGCCGGTCAAGTCCTGGGCGGATGCCGCGACCGAGAGTGCTGCGCAGGCAGCCGTGGTTGCCGTCGTGACGGCTCGGGACGTTTCGCCCGCCGAGGAAGTAGCGACCGAGCTTCGGGCCGCCCTACCCGACCTCTTGTTGGCGTTCGGCGGGGCCGCGGCCCCGAGCGTCTCCCGGCCACTCGACAGAATTCTCCTCCCGGCCCGCGTGGTGGATGCCGCTCAATCGCTCCACCGACGCCTACGATAGGGGCCTCGAGCAGGATCGATAGACCGGAGGTTGGGCTCATGCGACTCGACGGCAAGGTCGCCATCATCACAGGGGCCGGCAGCGGCATGGGCCGCGTGGCGGCCCAGTTGTTCGCGGCAGAGGGCGCAAGGGTGGTCGTCGCCGAGTACGACGAGCCTGCCGGCAACGAGACGGTTGCATCGGTCGCCGAAGCAGGCGGCGATGCGACCTTTGTCCGCGCCGACGTCAGCAGCGAGGCCGATGCCAAGGGCATGGTCGATCACGCGGTGGCCCGCTACGGGCGGGTCGACGTCCTCTACAACAACGCCGGGATCATGCCTGAGCCCGATCACAGCGTCATCGATACCGATGTCGCGGTCTGGGACCAGGTGATGGCCGTCAACCTGCGCGGCGTCTTCCTCGGCTGCAAGTACGCCATCCCGCAGATGCTGCAGCAGGGATCCGGCTCGGTGATCAACATCAGCTCGTTCGTGGCCCTCCTCGGCTGCAGCGTGCCGCAGGACGCGTACACCGCCTCGAAGGGCGCCGTGCTCTCGCTGACGCGCTCACTGGCCGTGCAGTTCGGCGGCCGTGGCGTCCGTTCGAATGCCATCTGTCCGGGCCCGATCGAGACTCCGCTGCTGATGGACTGGCTGCTGAAGGATGAGGCGGCCAAGCAGCTGCGCCTGGCCCGCAACCCGACCGGGCGCTTCGGCAAGCCGGAGGAGATCGTCAACGCGGCTATCTACCTTGCCTCCGACGAATCCCGCTGGACGAATGGCGCGCACTTCGTGATCGACGGCGGGATCAGCGTCAACTACTTCTAGCGAGGTCTCTGGCTATCCGCACGCCACGGGCCGCGGCGCTCTAGGATCGCGGGGTGAGCGATCGCGCGCGGCAGGCCGTCTTCGCGGTGGTGATTGCCTACCTGGCGCTCGCCGGCTACATCCTCGGCCGTTTCGCGAACGATGCGTTCCCGACCTTCTACCTGTTTCGGCCGCTGATCGGGGCGATCCTGTTCGCCGCCGTCATCGGCCTGGTTGCCGCGTGGCTCTTCCGCAGCCAGGCCCGGCTGGCCGCCGCGGCGGGAGTGGGGTTGCTCGCCTTCTGGGGGACGGTCGCGCGGCATTGGCAGCAGGTGATCGCAGCGCTGGTCGTCCTCGCCGTCGTGGCGCTGGTGGTCCGCTGGCGGACCGGCCGGATCCCGACCCTGCCGGGCGCGTTCTCGACTGCGATCACGGCATTCGTGGTCGTGTTCTTCCTCTCCGGGATCGTGCGCGCTTATTCCAGCGCCGAGGGGCCGGTCGCTCCCGTCACCGTGGAGCACGCCGCGACAGGGCCAAACATCTACATCGTCCTGCTGGATGGCTATCCCCGGCGCGACACGCTGATGCAGGACATGGGGATCGACAACGGCCCATTCGAGGTACAGCTGGCCGCGCGCGGGTTCGACGTGTACGACGACGCCCATACCGACCGGCGCTATACCGACTTGACGCTCATGAACCTGCTCACCGGCACGACCGAAGGGGTGCCGCTCGACACCGCGCCATCGTCCGAGGTGCAGTGGCTCGTGCGCAAGGCTTTGTCGGCAGCCGTGCTTCCGCGAGAGGCGGAGGCGGCTGGCTACGAGTGGGACGTGATCGACTCGCCGGCCGGCCACGTCACCTTCTCGGCGGGCCGCCACATCCAGCACGGCGGCATCAATACCTTCGAGGAGTACATGCTCGACGAATCGCTCCTCGCGCCAATCGTGAAGGCGGCGCTTCCCTATCTCCCCACCGACTCGCTGCGTGACCACTTCCAGCAGAGCGTGGAGAGCCTCATCGGCCTGGCCGATCCGAAGGCGCATCGGCTCGTCCTGGCGCACCTCTTCCAGCCGCATCTGCCGTTCCTGTGGGACGCGCAGGGCAACCCCGTCCCGGTCCTCTCCTACTGGCCGGTGGTCACCCTCTACGCCGCGCAGATCGAGACAATGGGGATGAACCTGGCCGACTACACCCCTCGCATGAAGGGGGATCTCGCAACCCTGAACCCGAAGCTGCTGGCCATGGTCGACGCCATCACCGCGAAGGACCCCGGAGGCATCATCGTCCTGTTCAGCGACCACGGCTCGCGCTACAGCCTGGCCCTCAAACAGACCGAGTGGTACCACTCGTTCCTGGCTGCCCGCACGCCCGGCCACCCGATGCTCTTCGCCTCGGACCCCAAGCCGACGAACATCCTGCGCACGCTGATCCCCACCTATGTCACCGGCGGGGCGTCGCCGTAGAGCCATAGGAGCCGATGAAGCCTAGAATCCGCCGATGACGACTGAATCGCGCGCAGCGGCGACGCCGGCGCTCGGCAACGTGAAGATGATCATCGGCGGCGAGCAGGTGGATGCTGCCGACGGGCAGACCTTCGAGGTGATGAACCCAGCCACCGGCGACGTCTTGGCCAATGCCCCGCTCGGCGGACCCGAGGACGTGAACCGCGCGGTCGAGGCCGCGCAGGCAGCCTTCGACGGGCCGTGGTCGACCTGGTCGGCTGCCAAGCGCGGCCGCACCCTGCAGAAGCTCAGTGGGCTGGTCAAGCAGCACCTCGAGGAGCTCGCCCAGCTGGAGAGCCAGAACGTTGGCAAGCCGATCTCCGGTGCCCGCGGCGAGGCGCTGGCGGTGAGCCTGGTGTTCGAGTACTACGCCGGCGCAGCCAACAAGGTCTTCGGCGAGACGATCCCCGTCTCGCGCCCCGGCCTCGACTTCACCCTGCGAGAGCCAATCGGGGTGGTCGGCCTGATCGTGCCGTGGAACTTCCCCATGAACATGGCCAGCTGGAAGCTTGGCCCCGCCCTGGCGGCCGGCAACACCGCAATCCTCAAGCCCGCCAGCTACACGCCGCTGACCGCCATCCGCCTCGGTGAGCTGGCGCTCGAGGCCGGCTTCCCACCCGGCGTGCTGAACGTCATCACCGGCCCCGGCGGCTCGGCGGGCGCCGCGCTGGCGGGTCACGTGGGCGTCGGCAAGATCGCCTTCACCGGTGAGACGACGACCGGGCAGGAGATCATGCGACAGGCCGCCAACAACGTGAAGAAGATCAGCCTGGAGCTGGGCGGCAAGAGCCCGAACATCGTCTTCGCCGATGCCGACCTCGAGAAGTGGGCCGCCGAGTCACCCTACGCGGTATTCGACAACGCAGGCCAGGACTGCTGCGCCCGCAGCCGAATCTTCGTCGAGGCGTCGGTCCACGACAAGGCGGTCGAGCTGTTCAGCGAGGCAACTCGCAAGGTAGTTGTCGGTGACCCGTCCAACGAGAAGACGGAGATGGGCAGCCTGGTCAGCCAGCGCCAGCGCGAGCGGGTGACCGACTACATCGCCATCGGGCAGGAGGAGGGCGCGGAGCTGGTCTATGGAGGCAAGGCGCCGACCGGCGATCCGTTCGACAAGGGCGCCTACCTGACCCCGACCATCTTCGACGGCTGCAACACCGGCATGCGTATCGTGCGCGAGGAGATCTTCGGGCCGGTGGTGGCGATCATTCCGTTCGCCGATGAGGCGGAGGCGATCCGGCTTGCCAACGACACGCCGTACGGGCTGTCCGGGTCGATCTGGAGCCGCGACATCGGCAAGGCGCTGCGGGTGGCGAAGGCCGTCAAGGCAGGGGTCCTGTCGGTGAATGCCAACAGCAGCGTGCACACCGAGGCGCCGTTCGGCGGCTACAAGATGAGCGGCATCGGGCGCGAGCTGGGGATGCA
>JBDTQD010000099.1:0-4266 GCA_039932375.1 Chloroflexota bacterium
GCCTATCATCCGCGCGTGAGCCGGAAGCCATTCGCCTCCTCGGCCGACCTGGCTGAGAAGACGGCCACGCTCGAAGAGCTTGCCTCCGGGGTCTACGCCTACACCGCTGAGGGCGACCCGAACGTTGGATGCATCGTCGGGACCGATGCGGTGCTGGCCATCGAGGCGCGCGCCACACCACTGATGGCCCAGCGCTGGATCGATGTCATCCGGACGCTCACCGACCTGCCGTTCGGCGACCTGGTGCTGACCCACTACCACGCCGTCCGGGTGCTCGGCGCATCAGCGTTCCGCGCAAGGCGCATTGTGGCGCACGACAACACGGCCACCTGGATCGAGGAGCGCGGGATGGCCGACTGGGCGAGCGAGGCGGCGCGCATGCCGCGCCTCTTCGCCGGCGCCGAGACGATCCCGGGCCTCACCTACCCAACCCATACTTTCAGCAACGCGATGGAGATCGACCTCGGGAACCGGGTCGTCGAGCTGCGCTACCTGGGACGCGGCCATACCGCCGGCGACATCGTGGTCTGGCTGCCCGACGAGGGGATCTGCTTCGGCGGCGACCTGGTCGAGGCGCAGGCGGCCCCGTACATGGGCGACGGCCACATCGCCGACTGGCGCGGCACCACCCTTGATGCCGTTGCAGCGCTCGGCGCGCGGCAGCTGGTAGGGGGACGCGGTCCGGTTGTCCGCGGCGAGGCCGTCAGCCAGGCGATCGACGACACGCGGGCCTTCCTCTCGGCCGTCCTCGGCGGCACACGGGCGGTGAAGGAGGCCGGCGGGACGCCGGCGGAGGCGTATCGGTCCACCCATGCGGTCCTCGAGCCGCGTTACGGCAGCTTCCCGATCTTCGAGCACACCATGCCGTTCAACGTGCAGCGCGCCTGGGACGAGCTCGACGGCATCGACCACCCGCGGATCTGGACCGTCGAGCGCGACCACGAAGTCTGGGACGCCCTGACCGGCTGATGGGTCCATCCGTCGCGGCGCAGAGCCTCGACGCCCAGGTCGCCGTCGTGGGCGCCGGTCCGGTCGGACTGACCCTGGCCGGGCGCCTGGCGCAGCACGGTGTCTCCGTCGTCCTGCTGGAGCAGCACGCGCGGCTGATCGGCGAAGGGAGCAAGGGGCTCTGCATGCAGCGCGAGACGCTCGAGATCTGGGCGCGGCTGGGGATCGGAGAAGCTGTTGCGCAACGAGGCGTTCAATGGAACCTGGGGCGCACCTATTTCCGTGGCCGCGAGCTGTTCCAGGTTCGCCTCCCGAGCTCGGCGGCCGACCATTTTCCGCCATTCGTGAACATCAGCCAGACCACCGTCGAGGAGATGCTGCTCGACCGCGTCGCCGACCTGCCCGGGGTCGAGTTGCGCTGGAGCCATCGCGCGGTTGGCCTCACCCAGGACGCCGATGGCGTGACCCTGACCTGCGAGGCCCCGGCGGGTCCGAGCAGGCTGCGGGTCAGGTACGTGATCGGGGCGGACGGACCGCATTCGGGGCTGCGCCACATCCTGGGGATGGGATTCCCAGGCCACTCGTTCCCCGACTTGTTCCTGATCTGCGACATCCACGCCCGGCTCCCCTTCCCACACGAACGGCGGTTCTTCTTCGACCCGCCCTGGAACCCGGGCCGCCAGGTGTTGATCCATCCACAGCCCGATGACACCTGGCGAATCGACTGGCAGGTCCCATCCGGGACCGATGTCGAAGCGGAGCGGACCAGTGGCGACCTGGACCGCCGCATCCGGGCGGTGATCGGCGCCTCGACCGACTATGAGCTGCTGTGGCTAACGACCTATCGCTTCCACCAGCGCCTGGTGGACCGATTCTGGGTGGGGCGGGTCTTTCTGGCGGGCGATGCGGCGCACCTGTTCAGCCCGTTCGGCGCTCGCGGCCTGAACTCCGGCGTGGCCGATGCCGAGAACCTGGCCTGGAAGGTGGCCGCCGTGCTCGCCGGTCACGCGTCGGACTCGCTTTTGGAGAGCTACGACTCCGAGCGCCGTGCCGCAGCGCTCGAGAACCTGGCGGTCACCGAAGGGAGCATGCGGTTCATGGTGCCGCGGGGCAGGTTGCGGCGCGCCGTGCGGAATCTCCTCCTGCGCGGCAGCCTGCGGATCCCGCGGCTGCGGCGGCTGGTGAACTCGGGGCGCCTGGCGCAGCCGTTCAGCTACGCCGCGTCACCCATCGTGCTGCCGGGGCCGAGCGAACCTCGCATTCCGCCGATCGGCGGAGTCGCCCCGGATGCCGCCTGTCGCACGCTCGGCGGCGACGCCGAGCTGACGCGGCTGCGGGAGCTCCTGGGGAGGGGCTTCGTGGCATTGCTGCTGGGCGGTTCCGTACGCGACTCGCGGACCGCCGCCATTCGCGCCTCGCGCCTCGCCTGGCCGGCGCCGTGTGACGTGGTCGCCGTCGGCCCCGACGCGCCCCTCGCGGGCGCGACCGTCCTCACCGACACCGAGGGCGAGATCCGGCGCGCCTACGGCGGAGCCGGCCCATCGGCCTTCCTGATTCGTCCCGATGGGCACCTGGCGGCACGCATTCCGTTGCCCCGGCCGGAAGGAGTCGATGCCCTGCCCAAGCTCCAGGCTCGTGCCATCGGGGGATAGGCCGAGAAACGCGGAAATGGTGTGGATAACTCGCCGGTGGCGCTCAGAAGTGGTGGATAACTCCCCTTGTGCGCCTCACGACGCGGCTGGCATGCTACCGGCGTCCCGGAGGGGCAGCTGGCCGACTGGAGATCACATCAACGGTCGCCGCGGTTCCTTCGGGACTCTCCATGTCCGGAGCGCGTCACGCCGCCGCGGCCGTCAGAAGGCCCAGACGTCGACCGCAAAACGCCCGGCGAAGTAGATCAGCGCGCCGATGCTGACCACTGACAGCGCCACCAGCACCCAGGTCCGCCGCGAGGCGATCGCCATCGACACGAACAGCGGGAAGAGGGTCAGGGAGTAGCGCGGCACCGAGTTCACGAACGAGGTTGATACGAAGAGGAGCCAGTTGCCGGCCATCCAGGCGAACCAGGAGGGACGTAAACGCAGTGCGGCATGGATGGTGGCGACCAGGCCGATCGCAGTGAAAGTGAGCTCCATCCAGCCGAGCATGAATGCGCTGTCAGGCTTGACCCGCGAGGTCGCGCCCCAGACCCTGGCGATTCCCACCCACGGTGGGGCCAGCGACTTGAACCAGTGCTCGCGCTGGATCTGCAAAAACGCGAACGGGTCGTGGTAGACGACCTGGTTAACACCGATGTAGATCCCGAACCCGACGGCCACCAGGCCGATCGCCAACCACTCGACGCGCAGCCGCCGCTCCTCGGGCGGGCGTTGCAGCCACTGTGTGAATGCCTCGGCCGACAAGGCAGGGATCAGGATCAGCCCGTTTACGCGGGCCAGCGCCGCCAGTCCGCCGAGCACGCCGGCGAGCCACCAGCGCTCGTTGCGAGCCGCCAGGAATGATCCCAGCACGAGCGCCATGAAGAGCGCCTCGGTGTAGCCGATGTGCAGGAAATAGGCGGTCGGATAGATGAGCAGGAACCACGCGGCGCGCATCGCCACCGCCGGCTCCTCGTCGTGGCGAACCAGCCGATAGAGGAGGGGAGCCACGAACAGCGAGGCGAGCGTGGTGACCACGAAGGCGCTCACCAGCGGGTCGTTGACGAGGACGTTGACGAGCGCGGTCACCCATGGGAAGAGCGGGTAGAAGACGATGTAGAGCGGCAGGTCGCCCGGCCAGACGGACCGGTAGCCGTTTGGCCCGAACAGGTCGCCGGCATCGGTGGCGCGGTAGCCGAAGACGACGACGTCCAGGTAGTGCGGGGCGTCCCAGCTGTTCCAGATCTGCAGCAGGTCCCGCGGATCGTTGATCGACCGGTTGCGGATGGCCGTGTAGGCGATCGCGCCGACGACCAGCACGCCCAGCTTGATCACCCAGCTGAGGCCGATGAGTCGCCGATCGGTGGGCTCCAGCCATGACATGTCGCGCAGTGTAGGGGCCGATCCGCCGCCCCGACGCGAGCCGCCCTGGGCCGTGGCGGAAGGTGCCGCGACGCGTTACGCTCCGCGTTATGGCATCAGCAAACCATTCGGTATCGATCAGGCGTCCGGTGGGCGACGTCTTTGCGTTTGTCGCCGACGGGGAGAACGCCATGCAGTGGCGCCCAGGCGTGCTCGACATTCAGCATCTATCTGGCGAGGGAATGGGCGCGGTCTACCGGCAGGGCGTGAAGGGGCCGGGCGGGAGGCGGATCGCCGCCGACTACGAGGTGACGGCGTT
>JBDTQD010000100.1:0-4118 GCA_039932375.1 Chloroflexota bacterium
TGTCGGCGATCCTAGCCGCGCTGATCGTGTTCGACGGCGAGAGCACCTGGCTCGAAGGGCTGGCCCTGCTGGGCCTCTACGTGATCATCGCGGCGAGCGTCTGGTACGGCCCGGCGATCCACGCCTGAGTCGTGGCCGTCAGCGCTCCTCGGGCGGCTTGACCGCTCGAAAGGCGCGCAGGACGAGCAGGTCATACACGATCTTCAATCCCCCGCCGATGACGAACGGCAGCCCCGCCAGCGGCACGTTCTGGAAGAGCGGCGTGGCCAGCGAGGGCGAGACGGCGGCGCCAAGACTGCGGGCAATCCCCGTCACCCCCGCGGCCGCCGACCGTTCGTCGGGCGCGACCACCGCGATCGTGTAGGACTGCCTGGTCGGCACGTCCATCTGGCTGATCGCGAACCGGGCCAGGAGCACGCCGATCGCCAGCGGCAGCGTCGGCATCAATGGCACAAGGATCAGCAGGACGTTCGATGGCAGGTGGGTGAAGACCATGGTGTTGATGAGGCCGATGCGCGCAGCCAGCCGCGCCGCGGCCAGCGCCGAGAAGCCGGCCAGGATGTTGGCCGCGAAGAAGATGGCCCCGAGCGTTGCCGGATCGGCGCCAAAGCGCTGGTGGAACCAGTATGCGATCAGGCTCTGCATCACGAAGCCGCCGGCGAACGCGTCGAGGCTGAAGAGCGCGGCCAGTCGCAGGACGATCCCGCGCGACTGATGCAGCCCGAGCCGACTGGCGACCGTGGTGCTTGGCGCGGCCACCACTTCGATCGCCGGCGAGAGGCGCCAGAAGAGCAGCGCGAGCGCGATGCCGATCAGGGAATAGCCAATCACGATCGCCCGATACGAGTCGAGCGCCGTGGCACCCGATCCCTGGAGGGACTGGGCGGTGAATCCGGCGACCAGCGCGCCACTCGCCGTCGCCAGCGAACCGGACAGGTTGTACCAGCCGAAGACCCGCGTCCGCTCGCGATCGGGCAGCGTTTCCGAGAGCGACGCCTGCTCGACCGCCAGGAACGGACCGACCTCGTTGCCGCTCGGGCTGATCACCCCGATCGTCGCCGCCAGCAGCAGGATCAACGGGTCGTGCGCGACGGCGAAAACAACGCCTGCCAGCAGCATCAGCCCTGCGCCGGCGATCAGGATGCGACGCCGCCCGAGGCGGTCTGCATGAGTCGTCAGCCACAGGCTGATCGCCGCGTCGCCCACCAGCGTGAGGGTCAGGATCAAGCCAACGGTTAGGCCGTCGACGCCGAGCACCACGAGGTAGAGAACCAGCACGACCGAGAGGAGCCCGTAGCCGAACATGCGGGCGATGCGGGTCGCGAACAGGAGTCGCGCGTCGGCGGTGAGCTTCACGGGCGGCGGGATCCGGGTGCTGGCGTGCCCAGGATCGCTTCATGCGCCGCCGCCGCCGCCGCGGTGAGGACGGCAGATACGGACGGTCCGTCCGGGCCGAGCACCTTGAGCCAGGCACCGAGCCCACCTGGAAGCGTGCTTGCGCCTGCGACGGTGTCGGGCACATTCGCGTCGGCGGCCGCCGCGCGAAGCGTCGCCGCGCCAAAGCCGGCACCGACCACGTATAAGGTGCCGGTGGCGGCCTGGCCGCCCAGCCGGCCCAATGCGGCCAGTCCATCGGCCGGGTCGAGAATGGTGGCGTCCAGAGAGAGGACGCGGCCGCCCGGCCGACCGATCTCGACGACCGATTCGTACCGCTTGAACTGGTGTACCTCGCCTCGGGCTGCGCGTCCGGCAGTCACCGCTTCCGTCAGGATGAGCGTGGCGCCCTCCGCGACACGGGCATCCGTGCGTCCGACAAAGTCAGCGCCCGCGAACGGAATGGCGGGATCGGGAAGGTATTCGAGAAAGCCATCCTCCGCGACGGTCAGCGTGACCTCCTGTTCGGCCCGCTGATCTGGCATCCGGTACAGCCGCATCGCCGAGGCCGTATCGAGATGGAGGCGCGCCCCCTCCGCAACCGTGACCTGGAGCTCGAGCCGATCGCCCTGCAGGACGCCGCCCGACGGGCTGACGACGGTGGCGAAGGCCATGTCGGGCTGCGCGGCATCGAGGTAATGGCAGCGCATCAACTGCAGCGGAGCGCGACACTCCATCTCGGTGATCCGCGTCCGAGCGCCCACCCGCTCGGCCCGAAGGCGAAGGTGCCCCTCAGTGCGCGTGAGCGTGGATGTGATGGTCATCGGTGATTCGCCGACGATCGCCGGCGAGATGCGTGAGACGTGCCGTCAGCAGATGCGTCACCACCGCATCAATCCCGATCCCCGCCCTGCAATCGGTGAACAGGAACGGCCGATCTCCACGGATCATTCGCGCGTCACGATCCATGACCGCGAGGTCGGCGCCGACATAGGGGGCCAGATCGGTCTTGTTGATGACGAGCAGGTCGGCCAGGATCAGCCCGGGGCCTCGCTTGCGAGGGATCTTGTCGCCGCCTGCCACGTCGATCACGTACAGGCTGTGGTCGACCAGCTCCGGACTGAAGGTGAGGGTCAGGTTGTCGCCGCCGCTTTCCAGGAGGACGAGGTCGGCATCGGGATAGACGGCCTCCAGCTCGGCCAGCACCGCCAGGTTCAGGGACGGATCCTCCCGCACGGCGGCGTGTGGGCAGGCTCCGGTCTCGACGCCGACGATGCGGCGCTCATCGAGCACACCGGCCAGCGCACGTTTGACATGCTGCTCGTCCTCGCGTGTGACGATGTCGTTGGTCACGACCAGGACCGATCTGCCTGCAGCCATCAGGAGCGGCACGAGGCGCTCGACCAGCGCTGTCTTGCCGGAGCCGACGGGGCCGCCAACGCCGATTCGGAAGACCGATTCGCCGCTCATGAGGCGAAGAGATGCGCGGCGGCCGTTTCATGGCGGGCGAGCGCCACGTCCAGTTGAGGCGCTGAGGGACGGAGGTCGCGAGGATCGGAGGTTGCCGCTCGTTCGACCGCTTCTCGCATGATCGGCCCTGCCCCGCGCAGGACTCGCTGCGCATTGCCGTGCCCGATCAACCCTAGTCGCACCGCCGCTGCGCACAACCCGGTTGCGAAGCCCCAACAGGCGCCGATGGCGGCATCTGAGGCAGGCACGCCGAATGCTCGGGTGGCGAGCCCGCTGGCAACCGCCGAGTTTCCCGGCGCGCGACCATCCGCGAGAGCGGCCACATATCCGGCCAGCAGCTCATTGTTGACCAGCCGGGAGGCTTCAACCGCGAGCCGACGCCCCACTCGCTGGGAAGCGATGCGATCGTCCGCCGCGAGTTTCACGCTGGAGAGGCGACGGTCGTGCCCCAGCACCTCGTCCAGGGCGGCGGCCCGATGCACGGCCAGGAGGACGACCAGATCGGCGCGGGCCAGTCGATCCAGCAGTGAGATACGCAGCACAGCCTCGAGGTCCTCGGGCGACCGCACCGCGCCGTCCGCAATGAGCGTCTCGAGCCCGTGCGACAGCGTGAAGGCGCCAGACGGGAAGCTGCTGTCGACGAGCTGCAAGAGGCCGAGCAACGGATCCATCGGCTCAGACCAGGAAATAGAGCTGCGACATCGGGAGCGTCTCCGCCGGCGGCACCGTGGCAAGCACGCCGTCGAGCCTGACCTCATAGGTCTCCGGGTCGACCGTGATCTCCGGCGTCGCGTCATTGCGCTCCATGTCGGCCTTGCCCACCGTGCGGCAAGCGTGCACCGGCTCGACCATCCGTCGCAGGCCGAGGCGCTCTCGAATGCCTGCCTCGTGTGCCGATCGCGAGGTGAACGTGACGCACGTCTCGGGCACCACCCCGGGGAGCGCGCCGAACATCGGTCGGTAGCGGACCGGCTCGGGCGTCGGGATGCTGGCATTGGGGTCGCCCATCAGCGCCCACGCGATCATGCCGCCCTTGACGATCATCTTCGGCTTGACTCCGAAGAACGCGATCGGCCAGAGGGCGATATCGGCCAGCCGTCCGGGCAGGAGCGAGCCGACCACCTCCGAGATGCCGTGGGTGCGAGCCGGGTTGATCGTGATCTTGGCCAGGTAGCGCAGGATCCGGTTGTTGTCGTTGGCCCCGTCACCCTCCAGAGGGCCGCTGAAGTGCTTCATCTTGTGGGCCGTCTGGAAGAGCCGCAGGATCGTCTCCC
>JBDTQD010000101.1:0-3947 GCA_039932375.1 Chloroflexota bacterium
AGGCTGGCGTGCGACACCGGCAACGATCCACGCCTGGCGGGCAGCCTGTACCGGTCCGACGCCGTCGAGCGCCCCGAGGTGAGCGTTGCCACCGCCATCGATCCGGAGGGGATGCGCGCCGAGCTGCTTGAGCGCCTTGCGCGAGCGGTGGCAACGCCCACCGACACCAAGCACAAGGGAGGTTAAGAAATGGACTCGTCGCGCTGGGCGAGGATCGCCATCGGCCTAACGCTCGGAGCGTTGGTCGGAATCGGTCTGTATGCGACCGGACAGGTCTGGCCGCTGGCCGCGGCGATCGGGTTCATCGTCGCGGACCTCGTCTACGCAGGACTGACCTTGGCGCAGACCGGAGACTGGGGAGCCATGCGGGTCGCAGCTGGGCTCGTCGCCTTCGCCATAGCCACCTACGTCGGGATCATCACCTTCGGTGACTTCACCGACGCGAACGCCGTCGACCCAACCACCTTTGCCAATACGAAGGCGGCAAACTCGTGGGCACTGATCTTGACCGTGGCGATGGTGATCGGGGCGGTCGTGACCTTTGGTCTGGAGCTATTGCAGACCGGGCGGCTGGCTTCGCTGGCAGGGCAGTTCGGCACGCGCACCTACCTCCTCATGGCGGTCGGGATCGGGGTGAACGTGATCCTCGGCCAGGCGGTTGCCTCAGCGCTGAAGCTCCCGATCTACCTCGACTCGATCGGCACCATCCTGGTGGGGGTCCTGTGCGGGCCTATCGCCGGGGCGATCACCGGTGGTCTCGGCAACGTCCTGTGGTCGTACGTTATTCCGCCACCGTTCCAATATCAGCCGGCTGCCGCATTCGCCATCACCGCAGTGGCGATTGGGGTGATCGCGGGGCTGCTGGGGCGTGCCGGCTTCCTGCGCCCGCGCCCAAATCGCTCCTCCGCCGAGCTCATTGCCGGTGGGGCTGTGACCGTGCTCCTGGTCGGAGGGCTGGCCTGGGCGGCCGCGCTGGCGTACACCAAGATCTTCCAGACCAGCATCAGCCTCTTCCCCGATCCCGCCACCGTACAGCCGATCTTCGTGGCCCTGGGCTACCTGGCTTTGGCCCTGGTCGTGCTGGCGGTGGCCGGTCTCTTCGCGTTGCTGCTCGTGCGCCGTGACCTGACGGCGGCATACGTGGTGGTGGCCGGCGTCTTCACCGGGATCGTGGCGGCCCTGATCAGCGCTCCTATTGCGGCGGGCGTCTTCGGGGGCGTCACCGCATCGGGCACCGACTTCCTGGTTGCCGCATTTCGGCAGGCAGGCCTAGACGTCCAGGCCGCGACCACCGGCCAGGGGCTGATAAGCGACCCGATCGACAAGGTGACGACCTTCTTCACGGTGTACCTGATTCTGTCGGCGCTTGCCAACCGTTTCAAGGCGCGATTCCCCCAAGGCGAGCAGGTGCTCGAGGAGACCTCCGCCTGAACGATCGCCTTCCGTCGTTCCTCGGGGCGCCCGGGCCGAGCATCCTGCATCGCCTCAATCCGCTCACCAAGTCGACCCTGGCGGCGGTCACCACAGCTCTGGCGGTGCTGTGGGGAGGGGTCCTCGGGCCGGCGCTGCTGACCCTCGTGGCTGTCATCCTCCCCGCGTCCATTGGACAGGTCCTCGGCCGGCTGCTGCGCACTGCACTGCTGCTGACGTTGCCGATTGCGGCCAGTGTGCTGCTGGTCAACGTGCTCTTCTTCCCCGCCGGTCGGGAGATCCTCTTCCAGGTCGGGCCGATCCGGGCCACCGCCGAAGGACTCGAGTTCGCGCTCGAGACGCTCGCCCGCATCGGCGCCATCAGCGGCGCAATTACGCTCTTCTACCTGACCACGCCTCCGGCCGATCTAGTGCTCGACCTGGAGCGGCGCGGCGTCTCGGCGCGGGTCGCGTTCGTGGCGCTGGCATCGGTACAGACCGTGCCAGCCTTGGTTGAGCGGGCAGCCACCATCACCGCCGCTCAGCGAGCACGGGGCCTGGACACGGAGGGTTCCGTATGGCGGAGGCTGCGCGGGGTGCTGCCGCTGGCCGGTCCGGTCCTGCTCGGCGCGATCACCGAAGTCGAGGAGCGCAGCATGGCGCTCGAGGCGCGGGGGTTTACCCGCCCAGGTCGGCGAACGCTTCTGTGGTGGCCACCTGACTCCGGCCGGCAACGACTGGCCCGATGGGTGCTCCTGTTCGTTGTCCCCCTCCTCGTCGCGGCTCGGGCTTTCGGCTGGCTAGGGTGGCTACGCTGATGCTGACCCTCGAGGCGGTCACCTACCGCTATGCCGGGGCAGCACGCCCGTCCCTCCAGAACGTGACCCTGGAGCTACGCGACGGCGAGGTGCTTGGCCTCATCGGGGCCTCCGAGGCGGGCAAGACGACTCTCTGCCTGGTGGCTTCCGGTCTGGCACCGCGAACCGTAGGGGGAACGCTGGCCGGGCGCGTTCTGCTGGACGGGGAGGATCTCGCGCCGCTCGCCATGTACCAGCTGGCAGGGCGGATCGGGATCGCCTTTGCCAGCCCTGCCACGCAGCTTTCCGGGATCGCCGCCACTGTCTACGAGGAGGTTGCCTTTGGCCCGATGAACCTGGGCGTGCCACGTTCGGAGCTGATCGCTCGGACCGAGGGGGCCCTCGCCTCGCTGCGGATCGAGACACTGGCCGACCGCGACCCGGCCCGACTATCCGGCGGGCAGCAGCAGCTCGTCGCGATCGCCGGGCTGCTGGCCATGCGCCCGACGCACCTGATCCTGGACGAGCCCACGGCGCAGCTCGACCCGGCGGGGACGGCGATGGTCGCCGATGCGCTGGCTCGGCTGGCGACAGGCGGCTCATCGATCCTCGTCGCCGAGCAGAAGACCGATCTGCTGGCCGAGATCTGCTCGCGGGTCCTGGCCATCGACGCCGGGCGCGTCGTGCTCGATGGGTCGCCGGTCGAGATCCTGGCCAATGCGCAGCTCGCCGATCTGGGGGTGGCTTCCCCGTCTGCGGTCCGCCTGCGACGCGCCGCCCACGACGCAGGCGTCGCTTCGGCTCCACTTGCTCGCCTCGAAGCGGCGCTGGCCAGATGACCGACCTCGTCCTCGAGCAGGTCAGCTACCGATATCCTGGCGGCGGGGGGCTGGCCCTCGACCGGATCGACCTGCATATCGCCGATGGCGAACGGGTTGCGCTGATCGGCCAGAACGGCAGCGGCAAGACAACCCTGGTTCGTCACCTGAATGGCCTGTTGCGCCCGACCTCGGGCCGGGTGCTGCACGACGCACGCGACGTGTCGGCGCGGAGCGTGGCGCAGCTTGCGCGATCCGTCGGGCTGGTTTTCCAGGACCCCGATCGGCAGATCTTCGCCGCCAGCGTTCGCGCCGAAGTGGAGTTCGGGCCGCGGAACCTCGGAGTGGGCGGCGCCGAATTGCGCGCCGCCCTCGACGAGGCGCTGGCCGATGTAGGCCTGGACGCGGAGGCGCGCACCAACCCGTACGACCTGGGCGCGTCGCGGCGGAAGCTGCTGGCGCTGGCATCGGTGCAGGCGATGCGGACCCCCGTCCTGGTCTTGGACGAGCCCACCACCGGTCAGGATCTCCGGGGCGTGGCGATCGTGCGACGGGCGATCGACGAGGCGCATGCGGCGGGGCGGACCGTGATTGCCATCAGCCACGACATGGGCTTCGTGGCTGATTCGCTCGACCGGGTGATCGTCCTGCGCTCGGGGAAGGTCATCCTCGACGGCGCGCCTGCATCGGTCTTTGCCGAGGCTTCGTGGGCGGAGCTGCGCTCGACCTACCTAGAGCCACCATTGGCCGCGGTCATCGGAGCGAGGCTGGGATTAGGAGCAACGCCGACTGACGAGGCGCTCCTCTCTGCGCTTGCGATGGCCGCCACGCCGAGGGTCTCGTAGTTAGCCGGGCGGCGGGGGCAGTGGGTTCCCAGCGGCGTCGACCCGCTCCTCCGCTGGCAGCTCGTCCCGGTGGCGAC
>JBDTQD010000102.1:0-3929 GCA_039932375.1 Chloroflexota bacterium
TTCTCGCCCGGGGCGGAGGGCTCGAACGGGGCGATCCGCCTCGCGCAGGAGCTGAACGCTGCCGATCCGTCCCTCTTCATGCCATACCAATACGGCAACCCGGCCAACCCGCGGGCCCACGAGGAGGAGACCGGTCCGGAGATCCTCTCCGCCGTGCCCGAGATCGACCTCTTCGTCGCGGGCCTCGGCACGGGCGGCACCCTGACCGGCGTGGGGCGCTTCCTGAAGCGCGAGCGCCCCGCGGTGCGGACCGTCGCCGCCGAGCCGCTTCCGGGGGAGCAGGTGCAGGGGCTCCGATCGCTGGAGGAGGGGTTCGTGCCACCGGTGCTCGACACATCGGTCCTGGACGATCGCTACCTGGTCAGCAACGGGGACGCGCTCCTCGGCGTGCGGCGGTTGCTGCGCGAGGAGGGAATCTTCGCAGGCTTCTCGTCGGGCGCCGCCCTGCATGTCGCGCTGCGCGCCGCTGCCGAGATGGATAAGGGGCAGGTGGTCGTGCTGCTCGCGGACTCCGGCGCCAAGTACCTTTCGACCGGCATCTACGACGGGGACCCAGAGGACCTGGACGAGAAGCTGGAGCGCTCGCTCCTGTGGTGAAGGGCCTCACCCTGTCGCCTGTCCTTGCCGATGAGCTGATCGCCCACGCTCGCGCCGAGCTGCCCAACGAGGCCTGCGGCCTCCTCTCCGGCTCGCTCGCAGACGGGCGGGCGACGCGGTTTTACCCGGCACGCAACGTCGAGGCTTCGCCCCTGCGCTACAACGTTCATCCCGAAGACCTGGTGCGGATCACCTTCGCGATCGAAGAGGCCGCCGAGGACCTGGTTGCCATCTTCCACTCGCACACCCGATCCCCAGCGATCCCGTCGGCCACCGACCGCCGCACGGCGATGTACCCCGACCCGTTCTACCTGCTTGCCACCCTGGCCGACCCCGATGCTCCCCCGGGGCGCGCGCTGCGCGCCTGGCGGATCTACCGCGGACAGACCTTCGAGGTGCCGCTGACGATCGGGTAACCTGTCGCCCGATGGCCATCATCTCGACCGCCACCGTGCGATTCGCGAACACCGTGTACGCCGATCGCCTGCTCGGCACCATCGCCGAGGCAGCCAAGCGCGGGATCGGCGCACTGCTCGTGACTCCATCGGCTGACTACGAGTACCTGCTTGGCTATCGCCCTCCCGTGCTGGAGCGGCTGACCTGCCTGATCCTGCCGGTGGAGGGCGTGCCAGCGCTGGTGTTGCCCCGCCTAGAGGAGCCGCTCGCCCGGAACGCGATCGGCGACCTGGCGGATGGCATCGAGATCGTGCCGTGGGACGAGACCGACGATCCATTCTCGCTCGTGCAAGCCCGCGTCCCGGGAGCCCTGCGGATCGGCCTGCAGGATCAGATGTGGTCGCGCTTCGTCCTGCGCCTGCGCGCGCTGCTTGACCCGGCCGAGCTGGTCGACGCCTCGCCGGCGATCGGTGCGGTGCGTCGCATCAAGAAGCCCGAGGAGCTCGATCGTCTGCGGGCCGCGGCCGAGTCTGCCGACGAGGCGATGCGCCGGATCACCTCCGAGCGTCTCTCGGGTCGCAGCGAGGCGGAGGTGAGCCGCCACATCTTCGAGCTGCTGCTGGCAGCCGGGCACGGTGGCGCCGAGTTCGCCATCGTCGGCTCGGGGCCGAATTCGGCCAGCCCGCATCACGAAGCCGGGGAGCGAGTGATCGAGGCCGGCGATGCCATCGTGCTGGACATCGGCGGGACGCGCGCGGGCTACTGCTCCGATACGACGCGCACCGCCTTCGTTGGCGAGCCGCCCGCCGACTTCGCGGCACTGTACGAAGTGCTGCGGCTGGCCCAGGCGGCCGCGTGCGCTGCGGTGGCCCCGGGCGTGCCGGCTCGCGACGTGGATCGTGCTGCGCGGCGGATCATCGAGGAGGCGGGCTACGGCGAGGCCTTCTTCCACCGGACCGGTCACGGCATCGGCATGGAGACCCACGAGGAGCCCTACATCGTCGAGAGCAACGAGGAGCCGCTGGTGGCGGGGAACGCCTTCAGTGTGGAGCCGGGGATCTACATCCCCGACCAGTGGGGCGCCCGGATCGAGGACATCGTCGTCTGCACCGAGACCGGCGGCGAGCGCCTGAACACCAACAGCACCGAGATCTTCATCGTCGACTAGGCGGCGATGCGCGGCGGGTCGATCCGCTGTCAGGCACCCTCGTGCGCTCGTGCTGTCGTGCAGTCCTGCAGCACGACCCAGCCTGACCGTCCGACGCTCTTAGATGATCCTCGGTCTCGGCTGCAGACCCACACGGTTCAGCCGTCGGCGGGCGCACCCCGGTCACGATACGAGCTGACCAACGCGGTCAGCACGCCGTCGATCGCCGCTGTCGCTTCCCGGTAGGCTGCGGTGAGGTCTGACAGCGCCGCCGATCGGCGTCGCAGGTGCGAAGCGATCGCCTCCAGCACGGGTGTCCGGTAGAAGAGAAAGGCCTCGATCGCCTCGGCCAGTGAGAGGCCCGCCTTGGAGGCCTCCGACCCGTAGAGCGCGCCCATCTTCTCCGCCTCGCCGAGCAGCAGCGTTCGTTCAGCTCGTTTGGCGGCGGCCACGTATTCGAGGACCAGGTTGAACGTGCGCTGCCCCCAGCGGCGGAAGTCGGCACGCTGCTCCGCACTCAGCCGCGCCTGCCAAGGCGGGGTGGCTCCGCTGCGAGCCATGCGCCGATGCACCTCGCCGGAGATGGTGCCGGCCGAGCCAGTCAGCCGCTCCACGCCGTAGCGGTGGCGGCGAGGGGCGTTCATCATCCCCTCCAGGGCCGATCGCAGGAAGCGTCGGTGACCGCCCGGCGTCACGAAGCTCTCCACCTGGCCGCTGTCCGCCCAGCGCCGCAAGGTATCGGGCGCAACGCCGACCAGGCGGCTCGCCGCGCCGAGCGCCAGCCAGGGGTCGTCCGGCTTGGCCGCCTCGGTCATCCGCCGCGAAGCTCCGCGGCAGTCAGCGCCCCGAGGCCATCCCACAGGCGCACCAGCGCGTCCATCCCGCCTCGGTAGTTGGCGAGTGGCATCCATTCGTTCGGGGCGTGGAAATTGCCGTTCGGCGACGCGAACCCGATCATCACCGATGGCAGGCCGAGCACGTTCCACATCGAGGCCGCCACGGGGATCGACCCGCCCGAGCGATGGAAGATCGGTGCCTTGCCGAACGTCTCCTCCAACACGCGTGCCCCGACGCGCACCGCCGGGTGGTCGAGCGGCGTGACGAGCGGCTGACCGCCCTGCACCACCTTGACCTCGACCCGCACTGTTGGCGGTGCGATCCGTTGCAGGTGGTCGACCATCAGCTGCTCGATCTCGCGGTGGTCCTGGTCGGGCACCAGGCGGCAGCTGATCTTGGCGCCGACAAACGCGGGGATGATCGTCTTCGAACCCTCGCCCGAGTAGCCGCCCCACAGGCCGTCGACGTCGAATGTCGGTCGGGCCGAAAGACGCTCCAGCAGGGTGTAGCCCGGCTCGCCGTCCATCGGTCCGCTGACTTTGATCCGCTGTGCCCAATCTGCCTCATCAAACGGCTGCGCGGCGTATGCGGCGTGCTCATCCGCCGTCAGGTCACGGACGCGGTCGTAGAAGCCGGGGATCGTGACGCGGCCGTGGCCATCGGTCAGGGAAGCCAGCATTTGGACCATGACGTTGGCCGGGTTCTCGACCCCGCCGCCGTATTGGCCGGAGTGCACGTCCTGGAACGGCCCGAAGACCTTCACGTCCCAGTAGGCGATGCCGCGCAGGCCGTAGGTGATGGCAGGCGTCCCCTCATCGTCCTGCATGTCCGAGTCCGAGACGATGCAGACATCGCCGGCCAGCAGCTCGGGATGCGTCTTCACGAATGTCTCCGATGGCTCGGCCTCGTGCTCCTCGTCGCCCTCGAAGAAGAAGCGCAGGTTGACCGGCAG
>JBDTQD010000103.1:0-3896 GCA_039932375.1 Chloroflexota bacterium
GAGCACCTCATCCTGTTCGATCGCACCAGCTCGTACCACGAGCTGACGAGCGCGGTCTTCCGGCAGGCCGGCATCGCCCCGCGCGGCTACCTGGAGGTGGACAACATCGACGCCGCAAAGCGGATGGTCGAGCAGCGCCTGGGCATTGCGCTCCTGCCGGGCACGTCGGTCGTGGCGGAGATCGGTGCCGGCCGCCTCTTCCCGGTCAAGATCAGCGACATGGCGCCGGTGAGGCGGCAGATCGTGATCGCGCGGCGGCGCGATGCCGGCGCCCTGAGCCCGGCTGCTGCGGGGTTCCTGCGGACCATCGAGGGGTTGCGGCCGGACGAGGAGCGATCGCACCGATTCACGGCCTGATTGCCCCTGCGTTCGGACGTGGCCGCACGCATAACGACCCAAGCCTGCGCCTCCGGCCCGCTAGGATGCCGTCATGTCGAAGGGATCGATCGGCTTGGACGAAGAGCTGAATGCGTACCTCGAGCAGGTCGGAGCTCGCGAGCCAGAGGTGCTGCGCCGCCTGCGCGAGGAGACCGCGCTGATGCCACAGGCCCAGATGCAGATCGCCGTCGAGGAGGGCGCGCTCCTCTCCCTGCTGGTGAAGATTCTCGGTGCGCGACGGATCCTGGAGGTGGGCACGTTCACGGGTTACTCGTCCACGGCCATGGCGCTCGCCCTGCCGCCGGACGGCCGAATGGTGTGCTGCGACATCTCCCGCGAATTCACCGATGTCGCCCTGCGCACCTGGTCGGCAGCCAAGGTCGCCGACCGCGTCGAGCTGCGCCTGGGCCCGGCGCTGGAGACGCTCGATGACCTGCTCGAAAATGGTGCCGCCGGCACCTTCGACCTCGCCTTCATCGACGCCGATAAGGGCAACTACGCAGGCTACTACGAGCGCTCACTGCGGCTCGTGCGGGCCGGCGGACTGATCGCCATCGACAACGTGCTGTGGAGCGGCCGCGTGATCGATCCCGCGGACAACGACGACGACACCGTCGCCATCCGGGCCCTGAACGATGCCATCGCGACGGACGAGCGGGTCGACCTGGCGATGATCCCCATCGCCGACGGGGTCACGCTCGCCCGCGTTCGCTAGCGAAAGAGCTGGAGCTACCGCTCGACGGTCACGCCGTGCCAGAAGGCGAAGTAGCCCTCGATGTTCTTCGCCTTGTCGGAGGCATCGGGGTAGAACCAGGCGGCATCGGGGTTGGTCTGGCCGTCCACCTCGAGCGTGTTATAGCTGGCCTCGCCCTTCCACCAGCAAGTGGTGTGGGTCTCAGACGGGCGCAGGAAGTCCATCTTCACGCTCTCGGGCGGGAAGTAGACATTCCCCTCGACGATCTCGAACCGATCGCTCTCAGCGATCACCGTCCCGTTCCAGGTTGCACGTGCCATGGCGGCATCCTACTGCGCCGCGAAAAACGACGACGACGCCGGAAGGGTCTCCGGCGCCGCCATCCGCTCATGGGGAGGTCAGACCGCCACCGCCTCTCGCTGCGGCTCGTACTCGACGTCGACCAGCTCGCCCGCCAGGAAGGCGTCGTAGGCAGCCATGTCGAAGTAGCCGTGGCCGGAGAGGTTGAACAGGATCACGCGTGGCTCGCCCGCCTCCTTCGCCTCCAGCGCCTCGTCGATCGCCGCCCGGATGGCGTGCGAGGACTCGGGCGCCGGGATGATCCCCTCAGTCCGGGCAAACTGGATCGCGGCATCGAAGCAGGTGTTCTGGGCGTAGGCCCGCGCTTCGATGAAGCCCAGCTCATACAGGTGCGAGACCAGCGGAGCCATGCCGTGGTAGCGCAGCCCGCCGGCATGGATCGGGGCCGGCCGGAAGCCATTGCCGAGCGTGTGCATCTTCACCAGTGGGGCGATGCCGACCGCGTCGCCGAAGTCGTACCGGTACTCGCCCTTGGTCAGGGACGGGCACGAGGCCGGCTCGACCGCCAGGAAGCGAGTCGTGGCCATGCCGTTCAGCTTGTCGCGCAGGAAGGGGAAGGCGATCCCCGCGAAGTTCGACCCACCCCCCGCGCAGCCGATTACCACGTCCGGCGCCTCGCCGGCGAGGGCCATCTGCTTGATCGCCTCCTGGCCGATCACCGTCTGGTGCAGGAGCACGTGGTTCAGGACGCTGCCGAGCGAGTACTTGGTGTCATCGTGGGTGGCGGCTACCTCGATCGCCTCGCTGATCGCGATCCCCAGGCTGCCGGTCGAGCCGGGATCCGCGGCCAGGATGGCCCGTCCCGCATTCGTCTCGGTCGACGGCGATGGAACAACCTCCGCGCCGAAGGTCTGGATGAAGCTGCGCCGATACGGCTTCTGCTCGTAGCTGACCTTGACCATGAAGATCTTGGTCTCGATCCCGAACAGGCTGCCCGCAAAGGCGAGCGCGCTCCCCCACTGCCCGGCCCCGGTCTCGGTCACCAGGCGGGTGACCCCTTCCGCATGGTTGTAGTAGGCCTGCGCGATGGCCGTGTTCGGCTTATGGGAGCCGGCCGGGCTGACCGACTCGTTCTTGTAGTAGATGTGGGCAGGTGTGTCCAGGGCTCGCTCGAGCCCCAGGGCCCGGATAAGCGGCGATGGCCGGTAGATGCGGTACGCCTCGCGCACCGGCTCGGGAATCTCGATGAACCGCTCGGCACTGACTTCCTGTTTGATCAGCTCCATCGGGAAGAGCGGCGCCAGGTCAGCGGGGCCGATCGGCTCCCGAGTTCCGGGGTGGAGGGGCGGCGCGAGCGGTTCCGGCAGGTCCGCCGCGATGTTGTAGAAGTGCGTCGGCAGCTCACTCTCCGGGAGCATGAAGCGGCGCTGCTGTGGCTGGGACATCAGTGACCTCCTGAGAACAACAAACCCCTTCGTCTCGAAAGGACGAGGGGGTTTTCTCGTGGTGCCACCTTTGTTCCCCGGTGTTCTCACCCGGGCTCTTCGACCGCGGCCCGCCGTTGCCGGCTGGCGATGGTCTCGGCCTCGATAACGGTGCCTCTCCGCCGGTCGGTACTGGTGCGGGGCCGATGCCTCGCCCGTTCTCGACCGGAGCTCCCGGGTCCATTCGCCGATCGCGCCGCCGCCGGGGTTCCACTGCTCCCGGCTCCCTGTGGGCTCGCTTGACCAGGTACTCGCCCCGATCGTCGCCGTCTTCAGATGTGCCGCGGAAGGTACGCCCTTGACATGGGCGCTGTCAATCGCCTCGTGGCGGCACGAGACGCCAGAGGCCGATGCCGGCGAGCACAAGAGCCCCGACCACCGTCAGCGGAAGGACCCACGGATCCAGCGGCCCCATGCATAACACCAGCAGATTGCGAGAGTCTCTCAGGCACTGGCGAATATCTAGCTCGTAGAGCGCTTGCCAGCCGAGCGCGATAGTCACCAGCACCGCGGCGATGGCCCACCCGATGCGCACAGGCACCGGTCCGCGTGCGCAAGGTTCCATGCCACCGTCCTCCTGCTTGGAGCCTGGGCTGCTAGAACGGCTTGAACATCATCAGCCACAGGATGACCGCCATCCCCGCCCAGCCCGAGAACGGACATGCCGATGGTCTGCCAGCCGCCGCGCGCAGCGTCGTAGGCGGCCTGCGGGCCGGGGTCTGAAGGCTCACGACCGCGCGCTGCAATGGCCGCCGTGGCGGCTTCCTCGACCGTGCCGAAGAAGGTTCCGCCGGCGTACCACATCGCGACTGCGATGACGGTCAGGTATGCCAGCGACGCCCAGATCCAGCCGCTGCCCCACCACGATCCCATGAAGCCGGCGGTGGCTCCGCTGATCACCAGGACGGCGAGCAGGATGCGAAGCAACGTCGGCTTGGGGAGATCGTTGAAAAAAGTCAGCATCCGCTCTGGATCAGGCTCGCGACGCGTCGCCCACATGGCGGTCACGTGCACGCCGTGCGCAAGCATGAACGCCAGGA
>JBDTQD010000104.1:0-3879 GCA_039932375.1 Chloroflexota bacterium
CTCATCGGTGTTTGAGACCGACGCGTCTGCCGATTCCGCCACTCCGGCGCGGGGGAGGCTGATGGTACCCGTGCTCAGGAGCGGTGGCTAGGCGCCGATAGCCTAGGCGCGCACCTCCTGGCGCATGAACTGGATGTACGCGATCGCGAAGCAGATGACGGTGAGCGCCACCAGGGCCACCACGTGTGGCCAGACGAGAAGCAGGCTTTGGTCGAGCGACAGGAGGGTGGGGATCTGCTGTTGAGCCTGCGTCAGCTGCCCGAGCGTGGCCGGCACGTTGGTCGATGTCAGGGAAGGATTGAGCAAGACCGATGACGCCTCCGAATAGAGGGTCGTCGGCAGGAGCCGCAGCACGAAGGCATGCAGCTGATAGAGGCCCAGCGTCTGATCGGTGGCAGCGTTGCTGGTGATCGGTGCGATGGCGCCGAGCAGCAGGTTGATCAGGAATCGGCCGAACATGGCGACCGCCATCCAGACCCCGAAGCCGACGAGCGCTGCCGTCGCGGCCCGCTGCACGACGACCGACAGCAGCATCCCGAAGGCGAGCCACACGGACACGTAGGCGATCGTCACCACGAACCAGATGATCAGGCGCAGCACCTCCGCCCAGGCCGGCACGATCCCCAGCCGCAGGAGCCCGAAGCCGGCGATCAGGAGGACCACCGACAGGAGCACGAGCGTGATCGCCGCCAGGGAGGCGACGAATTTGCCATTTATCACGTCGTCGCGGTGGATCGGCTGGGCCACCAGGCGTGGCAGCGTCCCCTGCGCGCGCTCGCCGTTGACCGCATCGAACGCGAAGGCAATCCCCAACAGGGGTGCCGCCAGGCCGATGAAGCCCTGCACGCTGACGTCGAGCCCAAAGATTGAGACGTCCGTTGGGCCGATGATGAACAGCGCCAGGAAGACCGCCTGCGCCCCGCTCACCTGCGAGGCCAGCTGGTGGATCCGCTCCGTCGCCAGGAAGAGGGGAATCCCCGCCGCCAGGCCCAGGACGATCAGCAGGACGAAGAACCGAAGGCTCAGGACGTGATCGGCGAACTCCTTGCTGGCCACCACCAGCCAGCCGTTGCGCGGCACGGTTCGAGCGGGGACCTCAGCGACTACGGCGACCGGCGACTCAGCTGCGGTCACGCGACCGCTCCCGCGGGTTCGGGCGCGTTGACGGCGACGCGATGGAGCCCCGCCTGCAGCAGGGCGGCGCGGTAGATATCATCGAGCGAGGCACTCGCCGAGCGGATGGCGGTGAGCCCCAGCCCGTCGCGTGCAGCCGCCGCGAGGACCGCCTCGCGTACCCCTCGACCTGCCGCGGCTGGTCGAACGGTCAGGTTCCACGGGTCTGCGGGACTGGCTCCCGGCTCCACGCTCTCGACGTTGGGGATGGCCGACAGGATCGGCGCGATGAGCTCGCCGGCAGCTTCCGCCTGCTCGCCCTCGAAGGTGACCTCGACCTGGCCGGTGTCGTTCCCGAACTGCGCGGCCAACTCAGCGACGGTCCCCAGCCCGATGAGCCGGCCGGCGGCGAAGATGCCGACACGGTCGCAGACCGACTGGACCTGCGTCAGGAGATGGCTGGAGAGGAGGACCGTGACGCCGCGTTCGCTGACCAGCTGCCGAAGGAGCTGCAGGATTTCGACCACCCCGATCGGATCGATCGCTGCGGTCGGCTCGTCCAGGATCAGGATCTCCGGATCCTTGATCAGCGCATCGGCGATGCCGAGCCGCTGGAGCATGCCACGCGAATAGGTGTCGGCGCGACCATCGGCCCGATCGGTCAGGCCGACCTGCGCCACCGCCTCGTCGATCCTCGCCTCCGCCTCGTCGCCGCGCAGCCCGTTGAGCCGCGCCGTGTAGCGAAGGTTCTGGCGCCCGGTCAGGTCACCGTAGAACCCGACGCTGTCCGGCAGGTAGCCGACCTGCCGCTTGATGCGGAGGGCGTCGCGCGCCGGGTCGAGGCCCATCACCCGCGCGGTCCCGGCGGTTGGTTCCGTGAGCCCCAGCAGCATGAGGATGGTGGTCGTCTTGCCGGCGCCGTTCTGGCCGAGCAGCCCGAAGATCTCGCCGCGGTGCAGCTCGAGATCGAGGCTGTCGACCGCGACCAGGTCGCCGTAGCGCTTGGTCAGCCCCGCGGCGACGATCGGCGGCTCGCGAGTGTCGGTCACCGCCGCCCGTACCGCTGGAAGACCCACCACAGGCCGAACAGGACGAGCACGATCAGCGCCAGCCCGACGAAGCCAAACAGCGGTGAGGTCTCGATCGTCATGCGGATGTCGACCGTCCCGCTCGCACCGGTCGTCCTGGCGTTGTAGGTGACCACGTAGTCGCCAGCGATCGCGTCGTTCGACGGCACGATCGTGGCGGTGATGGTCGCAGTCTGCTTGGCCGCGATCGTTGCGATCGTGTCCGAAGGACTGAATGTGACCTTCCAGTCGGTCGGCACGGTCGCCGACAGGACGACCTGCTGCAGCGGCTGGGTGCCGTCGTTCTGGACGACCAGCTGCTGCGTGATGGTGGCGCCGGCCGAGCCCGAGTTGCTGAGTCGCTGATCGGGCGTGGTCAGCGTCATCGCATTCGTGCCGGTCACCTCGACGGTGAGGGCCGCATCGATGGTGCGGTCGCCGACCGTTGCGCGCACGTTGATCGGGTAGGTGTCGGGAGCGACGTCGGTCGGGGGCTTGGCAGAGACCGATATCGCCGCGCTGTCGCTCGCCTTCACGACCGCGCTCGCCGCCTGGGTCTGTCCGGTGAGGGTCGCGGTGACGTCCCAGCCGGTCGGCCCCACGCCGGTGACCGCGAAGGTGAGGTCTTCCGCGGAATCGTTGTGGAGCGTCAGGTTGAACGTGAAGGTGGTCCCCGAGGCACCGCGCAGCGACGGGAAGTCACTGGTCAGGGTCACGTCGCCGCCTGTCTTGCTGCTCACTTCGATGGTGAGCGGCAGCTGGCCGCGCACCCCGCCGGCATCACCAATGACGGTCACCTTGGAGGCGCCATTGGCCGCGGCCGCCGGGATCGTGAGGTCAAGTCCAACCGTGGCCTTGCCAGTCGCATCGGTCTGCACGCCGTGCACGACGAAGCCGCCGCCCCGCAGGGTTGCGGTCCAATCCTTCGGCACACCCGACACCGAAAGGGCGACCTGCTCGTTGGCGTTCCCCTGGACGGTGACCTCGAAGCTCACCTTCGATCCAGGCGCAACCGATATCGAGGGATACGGCGTGGTCAGGGTCAGCCCCGCAGCGCTCGCCACCGGTGCAAAGGAGAGCGTTGTCGTCAGCAGCACACCGATGGCTGCCAGGGCACGGCCCCTGCCGCGCTCAGTTTTGGTCGGCAGGGCGCTGCGGATGCGCCCAGGGATGGGCAGGGTCGCCACTCGGACTCCTCCAGGCGTATCTCGATTCGCGTCATGTTGGCGCAACGAGCAAGGTGGACCACGCGGCAGCGCAATGCAAGCAATGCTTGGACAACGGAATGTTGAGATAGGTGAACCGATGCGATCCGCTGGTCGCCCGGGCACGCGTCTGAAATCACCGAATTCAGACGAGAGCCGTATTTGTCCAAATCGTGTGCCTTGTCGCTCTGCGACAGGCGGATGTGATGATAGGACCCTATGTCGACGCCCAGTCCCGGCAGACCGGCCTCGCGCACGCCGCCGCTCCCCAATGAGGATGCGGTGATCGTCCGCGCCGCGTCGGGCGACCGAGCCGCGTTCACGCAGCTGGTCGAGCACTACCAGTCGGCCTGCTACGGGCTCGCCTGGCGCCTCCTCGGCGACGCGGACCAGGCGGCGGATGCGGCGCAGGACGCCTTCGTGCATGCCTACGGCGCGATCGCGAAGTACCGCGGCGGGCTCTTCCGCTCGTGGCTGCTGCGGATCACCGCCAA
>JBDTQD010000105.1:0-3734 GCA_039932375.1 Chloroflexota bacterium
CGGCGCCGCCGCCGAGCGATGCGGAGGGCGCGCGACGCGACACGGGCGGAGCGCTCGGCTATCGTGGGGCAACCACCGCGATGTGAAGTCGGAGTGCGCAAATGGGATGGTTGCCTGCGGAGGTCGAGCAGCTGCTCGACGTGGCGCTCGTCGGCGAGCTCACGGTGGTCGGCCGTGGCGGTGGCCCGGTGACCCATCCGCTCATCCCGCTTTACGACGGCGAGCGGATCTACATGCATTCCAGCACCCTCTTCAGCCGCAAGCTGGAGCATATCAAGCGCAACCCGCACGTATCGGTCTCGCTGAGTGATCCGGTGGCCATGGGGGGGCGGTACGGTCGGGCCACCATCCAAGGGCTTGCTCGGGTGCTGGAGGACGATCCCCACGGCGGCTGGGAGCGCCTCATCCTCGAGCTGTGGCGCAGGAAGGAGCCGATGATCGACGCCTTTCTCAAGATGCGGGTCGCGCTGCCGCTCTTCTTCGAACGCGCGGTGATTGAGATCACACCTGAGCGCTGCCTCCTCTGGGAGGCTGGCGATACCCGCCGCGAGCCGGTCGTCTCCACCGCGCCGCGAGCGGAAGCCGCCTGATGAGCGGCGTCGACCCAGGCCAGCTCGCGAGACTTGCCGCGTATCCGTTCGTGGTGGTGTCCTGGATTGACGATGCCGGCTATCCGATCAGCGTCGCAACCGACTTCCAGACGGATGCGGTTCGCGGATCAGTCAGGCTGCGCGCGCCCCAGGGCGAGGCGGTCGCCATCCCCACGGATCGGCAGCTGAGCGTCGTGGGAAGCCATATCCGGCCGAAGCCGGGCGAGGGCTATGACGAGCGCCGCTACCTCCAGCTATGGGGTAGAGCCGCTCCGAGTGGGGACTTATCGCACCTCACCTTCAGCCCCAGTCGCGCCTGGGGCTGGGACGAGACGGAGGTGCCCTTCTTCGAGTACTCGGAGCGCTCGGTTCCGCAGTCGCGCCGCTACCTGGCACAGCTCTCCGCCGAGAAGGGGCGGCTGATCAGGCCACGACTCTCGCCCGGATGGCTCTTCCTACGCACCACGCGCCTGCCGTTCCTGTCAGCGACCGTGGTGCCGGTTCTGCTCGGAATCGCGATTGCGGCTCGCAACGGCTCGTTCGAGTGGTGGCTCGCCCTGCTGACTCTGGTCGGCGCCTCGTTCGCGCACCTGGGAACGAACGTCGCGAACGATATCTTCGACACCGCGTCGGGGGCAGACGCGGCGAATGTGAACCCGACTCAGTTCAGCGGAGGCTCCCGGGTCCTGCTCTATGACCTCCTGACCCCGCGGCAGCTGGTGGTGCTCGATGTGGCCCTCTTCGCTGGCGCGATCGCGATCGGGCTATTCCTGGTCTGGTTCACTGGCTCGCTGATCCTGCTGGTGATCGGCATCATCGGCATCGGGCTCGGGATCGGCTACACCGCGCCTCCGCTGAAGTTGGTCTACCGCGGGATCGGCGAGTTCGCCGTCGCCATCGGCTTCGGTCCCGTGATGCTGCTTGGCGCCTACGTCGTCCAGACGCGAAGCCTGAGTTGGGAGGCTGCCGTGGCGTCGGTCCCGGTCGCAATCCTGGTGGCCCTGGTCCTGTACGTGAACGAGATCCCGGACCGCTCTGCCGACAGCGCGACTGGCAAGCGGACGCTACCGGTGCGTCTGGCACCACGGGTGGTGACCGCCAGCTACCTGCTGGCGGCGCTTGCGGCCTTCGTGGTGATCGTGCTTGGCGTGCTGGGCGGTCTGCTGCCGCCCGCCACGCTGCTCGCGCTCGCCGTGCTGCCCCTCGTCTTCCGGGTCCACGCGGGGATGCGACAGCACTACACCAGCCCGTACGCGCTGATGTCCGTGATGGGCACCAATGTCAGCTTGCATCTCTTCGTTGGGCTGCTGCTTCTCGCTGGCTACCTGATCACGATTGGGCTGGCTGCTCTGCGCTAGCTTCGCCTCCCCAGGTCGGTCCCGGTGGTGGCCGCCCTGCGAGAGCGGTAACCGCCGCGTGGACTCGCGGCAGCATCCGGGCGGCGTCGCGACCTGACAAGCCGGGGGACCCCGCGCGGGAGGGCAGGCGTCGCTAGCCCTCCGGGCGCGCCGGGATACAGCACACTCTGTTCCGTGAACGCCCCGGATGTGGCCTACGCGCGAAGTGGCGACGTCGCGATCGCCTATCAGGTCGTTGGCTCCGGTCCCGTCGACATCGTCTTCATGCGGGGCATCACCGGAGACCTCCTCTCGTCCTGGGACCAGCCGCTCCTGGTCCGCCACGTGGAGGGCCTCGCGGCCTCCGGTCGAGTGTTGATGCTCGACAAGCGAGGTACGGGTCTCTCGGATCGGGTCCGCGAGGTGCAATCGCTCGAGACCTCGATGGACGACATCCGGGCCGTCATGGACGCGGCTGGATCGGAACGCGCGGTGCTCTGGTCGGGCGGCAACGCGACGGGTATCGGGGTGCTCTTCGCGGCGACGTACCCGGAGCGCTGTGCCGGCCTCGTGCTCTTTGACCCCAGGATCATGGGGACCCGCGCACCCGAATACCCGTGGGCCATGAGTGCCGACGAATGGCCGAAGCTGCTCGTGGACATCCGAAGTCGTTGGGGGTCGCGTAGCTATTTCGAGGAGCTTGCCCGCGAATGGGCGCCCGAGGTGACTGGCGATCCGGTGTTCGTTGAATGGTTCGTCGAGCACATGCGCCGCAGCCTGAGCCCGGGGGCGGCCTTGACGGCTTATCGAACCGCCATGGAGCTCGACGTCCGCGATGTCCTCGCGGCGGTGCGCGTACCGACCCTCATCCTGCCGCGGCCCGCCCGGCCGGGGCCGGGACACTACGCGGCAGCACGGATTCGGGGTTCCGAGGTGATCGAGCTGCCCCCACTTCGGGGCGTGTACACGTGGGTTGATGACGAGGCTCACCAGGCGACCATGGACGCCACTGCGAGCTTCATCTCGCGCCTCCGCACGGGTCGGCAGGCCGAGCGGGTCCTCGCCACGGTCCTGTTCACGGACATCGTCGGCTCGACCGAGCTGGCCGGACGGCTGGGCGACACGGCGTGGCGCGAGCTGCTGGAGCGCCATCACGCGATCGTCCGTCGCGAGCTTGCCCGGTTCCATGGCCGTGAGCTCGACACGGCGGGGGACGGGTTCTTTGCGTCCTTCGATGGGCCCGCTCGCGCCGTCCAGGCCGCCGCCGCTCTCCGTGAGCCGCTCGGGGCGATCGGCCTCGAGATCCGGGCTGGTATCCATACCGGTGAGTTCGAGGTAAGCGACGGCAAGATCGTTGGGATCGCGGTCTCAATCGGGGCTCGGATCTCTTCGCTCGCGAGCCCCGGTGAGGTTCTCGTGTCGACCACGGTCAAGGACCTCGTCGCCGGATCTGGACTCCGGTTCGCAGACCGGGGCGAGCATCAGCTCAAGGGGATCCCGGAGGCCTGGCACCTGTTCGCGCTCGCGAGCTTGTGACGCCGCCGGCGCCCGCGGCCTAACAGGGGGCGCGCTCGCCCATGTGCGGGTGTTGTGCTGGGCGCCTGATCCGTTCGCTCGAGCGGGGATAACCAGCCCCCAACGGCGTCCCGCTTCCAGGCACCTCTTCTCGCTCGCCGCCTGACTCGCCGCAAGTCCGAGCCGCCCGGCTAGCATTGACCTCTCGTGACAACGCTGACCGGCCGAGATTTCGTGCAGCTGCACCTGTCAATAGCTCCGAGTTTGCGCACGAAGTCATCGTGACCAGTGG
>JBDTQD010000106.1:0-3672 GCA_039932375.1 Chloroflexota bacterium
TCGCCAGTCCCGACCCATCCTGCCTCGGAGATCTCCGCGGTCACGGCCGCACAGATGGCGGAGGTCGACCGATCGGCGATCGAGGACTTTGGCGTGACGCTGCCACAGATGATGGAGCTGGCGGGGTCTCACCTGGCGGAAGTCGTTCGGCTTGAGATCGGTGGGGGCCTCAGCGGCCGGTCGGTGGTGGTGGCGGTCGGTGCGGGCAACAACGGCGGTGGGGGACTCGTCGCGGCGCGTCACCTCATCAATCGTGGTGCAGCCGTGCGCGTCGTCCTTGCGAGCCCGGCGCTGCGCATGACCGAGGCGGCGAGCCACCAGCTCGCGACATTGATCGCGATGGGCGCGGAGTGCTGCGTCGCCACCTACGACCTGAGCGACGACGCCCTCCTGGAGGTCCTTGCGCGAGCCGACGTGGTCGTCGATGCCGTCTTGGGATACCGGATGCACGATGCGCCTCGGGGCGAGGCTGAGCGACTGATCGGGTTCGTGGTCGGAGCCGGGAGACCGGTGGTGAGCCTCGATCTGCCATCGGGGCTCGACCCCGATACAGGGTCGGCCCCGGGCATCGCGATCACGGCCCAGGCAACTCTGACGCTTGCCCTCCCGAAGACTGGGCTGCTTACTTCGGACGGCGCCGCGCGGATCGGTCGGCTCTACCTCGGAGACCTGGGATTACCCCGTGGGGTCTATGCTTCGATCGGTTTTGCCGTCGGCTACCCGTTCTCCCGCGGCCGGATTGTTCTGTTGGAGCAGCACTCTTGACCTTGTCCACTCAGGCCCGCTCATTCGCGGAGAAGATCGGCCTCCTCAGCGAGGTCGCCCTGTTCGCCGGACTCTCCGAGGATGACATGCAGGCGATCGGGCATGCGACAACCATGATGCACTGCACGCGGGGACAGCAGATCCTCTCGCCCGATGACCCGCCTGACCGGATCCACATCATCAAGAAGGGTCGAGTGCGTGCCTACCGGCTGACACCAGACGGGAAGCAGCTGACCCTGGACATCTTCGAGAAGGGGACCATCCTCGGTGACATGAGCTTGATCGGACAGGATCGAGTGCCCGAGGCGTATGCGGAAGCGCTCGACGACGGCGTGATCTGCACCATCACACCCGACGAGCTCCGTCGGCTGATCGAGCGCTACCCGGTCATCGGCGTGAACGTCATTCGACACCTCTCGCGACGCCTGCAGGCAGCCGAGCGCGAACTCGAAGCGATGGCGTACCAGCGCGTTGACCAGCGGCTCGCCCACAAGCTGCTCGAGCTCGCCCAGCGCTTCGGTGTCAGCACTGCTCGCGGGATATTGATACAGGCCCGTCTGACCCAGCAGGAACTGGCCGAGATGATCGGGACCACCCGTGAGACGCTGGCTCACACGCTCGGTGACTTCCGCCGACGCGGGCTGCTCGCCACCACGCACCACCAGGTCATGATCCGCGACGCGGAGCTTCTGGCCCAGGTCGCCGACGGCGAAGGCTTGGCTATCGGCGACGTTCCCGACAGGCGCTCCGATGGAGCCCCGCGGTGAAGCGACACGCGCCAGCGATCGGACTTGACCCCTCGCTTCGTGGGGCGCTCGCCCTGCTGTCCAACGGTCGAGTGCTCGTGATTGACTCGTTCCGCAGCGTCCGCTGCGGTTGCGCCACGGGTGACATCACCGTCGCATGGCGGCGCGAGCAGCCGGTCGGCGACTTCGTCGAGCTCGGGCCTCTCGAAGGGATCCGGGTATTCGCGCGCCGCGGTCTCTTGGGGCTGCTTTCCGTCGCTGAACCCAGCCTGAGTCAAGGTAACAGGCTGTTACGGACTCGGCTCGTGGTGTCGCTCGGGCGGCCAGAGCTGTGGATCGACTACCTGGACCGCCCCGCTCTTTTTCAGGGCGCGCCGCTGGCCGGCGGCTGAGGCCACCTGGTCCGCGTCACCCGAACCCAGAATTCCGTTTCCGTTGCTTCGTCGCATGGGTGCCTCATCCGGCTTTCCGGTATCGGCTCCTGTTCTACGTGTAGTTCCACGGGGAGTCCGGACTTGGCCTCGGTGCTTGGCACCTGGCCGGGTGGACCGCGCTGCTGGCGAACTTCATCGACGAGTTTCATCGGCCGGCGTAGAGCACGCCATGAGATCTTCGCTTGGGATCCAGCGACGCCCGCCAAGCCCGCTGGGACGTAGCCCGATTGGGGGATTCCCTGCAGCAACAAGACAGGTCACCGTCATCAGGTGATCGAGGCCGAGGCCCGTATCGATTCCCGCATCCAGCGTCGTTCGACCACCAGTTCCGCTTTGCTGAAAACCGGGGAGCTGCTCGAGTCGGACCATGTTGGATGGGTGCTGAGCGCCACTGGCCTGGTCGTGCTCGCGCTCAGTGCCGTGGCCGCATGGGTATCGGATCCGACCGCCGCCGGCGCGACGCTGCTCACGGCTGCCGCTGCAGCCGCCGGCCTGGTCTTGGCGATCGGGTTGCCCCTCCGGGGCAAGGTTGCCACCGGCCTGGCTGGTGCTGCGGCAGTTCTTGTCATGGGCATGTACTCGGCCACCGTCTTCGGATCCACACCGACCGTGGTTTGGCTTTTCGCCTTCCTCGTGCCCGCCGTGGGCCTTGCGCGAGGGCCGCTGGCGGGCGGAGTGGCGGGCCTTGTGGCGGCCCCGGTTCTCCACATGGTCGAAACCGGTGTGATCTTCGAGCCGCTTGACCCCCAGGGACCATTCGGGTTCCTGATCCTGATCGCGCTCGGCGCGACGCCGGGCTACCTGATGAGCGTTGCGCGCTCGAGGCGCGTGGCGCTCGACGTCCAGCTGGCGCGTGCGCAAGTCCTGCTCGTCGAGACGGACCGCGCCAGGGCGGCAGAAACCGAGGCAAAGCGCCACTCGGTCTTCATGCTCGGCCGCGCCGCCGAGGCGCGCGACGGGACAACTGGCGCACACATCTATCAGGTGCGCGACCTCGCTGCCGGGATCGCGCGTGCCACCGGAGCAACGCCCGCAGAAGCAGAGCGGATCGGCTGGTCGGCGATGCTGCACGATGTCGGTAAGCTGAAGGTGCCTGACCGTATCCTCCTCAAGCCAGGTCGCCTCAACGCAGAGGAATGGGAGCTCATCCGACGTCACTCAGAATGGGGCGAGGAGCTCCTCGATGGCGGGGAGCACTTCGAGACGGCGCGCCGGATCGCGCGCTCCCACCACGAGAACTGGGACGGCAGCGGCTATCCCGATGGCCTGGCCGGATCGAAGATCCCGTTTGAGGCGCGGATTGTTCGCATCGCGGATGTCTACGACGCGTTGCGCGCCGAGCGGCCGTACAAGCCGGCGTGGAGTGAAGAGCAGGCGCTCTCCGAAATCCGGCGCGTCCGCGAACTCCACCTGGATCCGGAGCTCACCGATCTCTTTCTCGCCCTGCGCGGCGGGTAGCGTCGCCGTAAGGCGACTTACATTCGACCCTCGGCGATGCCGCGTACGCTCAATCCGAAATGCGTCTCTTCGACCTACGAACGATCGTTGTGGAGATCGTCGCGCCGCGGGCGCTGGTTTTCGAGATGGCGGCATCGGTCAACGGGTCCTTACCAGGCTCTCCGCCGCATACGGCTGAGCTGCTGGAGCGCGCGGGCAACGACTTGCTTGTCCGCTATCGCACGCCAGCCCTGCTGACCGAGATGGTGATGGTCGAGCGCGTTCACCTA
>JBDTQD010000107.1:0-3536 GCA_039932375.1 Chloroflexota bacterium
GTTGTGTTCAGCAGAACTGACGGGTCCATCCGCTGGAGGGCGTGGGCATCAGCGAACGGCTGTGGCGATTTCGCCGAGCGGCAACTCGCGCTGCTCGCTGGCCTGCAGGTCGCGCAGGATCACAGTCGTTGTCTCGGCGTCCGTCACGATCACGGCCCAGCGCGCGCCGAGCTTCACCGCCGATTCGAGCTGGCGACCGAGCTTGCGGCCGCTGCCGTCGGCACGCACGTGCAGCCCTGCGTCGCGCAGCGCGCTGGCAACGCGCAGGCGAGGCTCGAGCGCGTTCAGGGCTGAGACGACGGCAATCAGCGGCGCCGCGGCGGGCGGCTGAACCCCCTGTTCCGCCGCCGCCAGGACGGTGCGATCGATCCCGATCCCGAAGCCGATCCCCGGCGTCGGTTGCCCACCCAGCACCTCGACCAGGCCGTCGTAGCGGCCACCTCCTCCCAGCGCCTGCTGCTGGCCACGACGGCCGGCGACGTAGAACTCGAAGGTCGTGCGGGTGTAGTAGTCGAGGCCACGCACCAGCCGATGATCGAGCTCGTAGCGCACGCCGAGCGCATCGAGCAGAGCGCGAACCGCGTCGAAATGTTCCCGGCAGGCGTTGCACAGGTGGTCGAGCGATCGCGGCGCGCCGGCGGCAAGCTCGGGGTCAAGGTCCTTGTCGTCGAGCACGCGCAGCGGGTTGACCTGCAGGCGGCGCTTCGAGTCGCCGCTGAGACGATCGGCATGGGCACTGAAGTAGTCGACCAGTGCGGCGCGGTAGGCGGGACGGCACACACCGTCGCCGATCGAGTTGACCTGCGCGATGACGTTCTGCAGGCCACAGGTCGCATAGAACCGATGGCCGAGCTCGATCAGCTCGGCGTCGACCATCGGTCCAGGATCACCGATCGCCTCGACGTCCCACTGCGTGAACTGGCGATAGCGCCCCGCCTGGGGACGGTCGTAGCGGAACATGGGGCCGATCATCCACAGACGAAGCGGGCCGGGGCGCACGTGCAGGCCGTGCTCGATGAAGGCCCGCACGATCCCGGTGGTCGGCTCGGGCCGCAGCGCCCATTCGGCGCGCTCCTCCTCGCTCCCCGCCGCGCCGCCGACGCGGAACATCTCCTTCTCGACCGCATCTGACGACTCGCCCAGGCCATGCGCGAAGAGCTCCGTCCGCTCGAAGAGCGGCGTCTCGATCCGCTCGAAGGCATAGCGAGCCGAAAGGTCGCGGGCGACCGCCTCGACCGCACTCCATGCCGACGTCTCCTCGGGCAGGAGGTCGCGGGTGCCGCGCGGCGCGACGATGGAGCGGGACATGGCGCGAGTCTAGCCGCGCCAGAGGGTAGGCTGAGGGGGTGACGCAGCGGACTTCATCCCGCCGGTGGGTGGTGCCCCTGGTGCTCGGCGACCTCCTGGTCGTCGGGCTGATGATCCGCTTCATGGCCCTGGACCTGCCCGGCCACTACGGCGATTCGGTCGTCATGACCCGATGGGCCGAAACGATGGCGCGCTACGGTCCCTTCAATTTCTACCAGCACGACGGATCGGTGTACCCCGCCCTGCTGTACATCTTCTGGCCGCTCGGTGTCCTATTCGACGGCGCCGAGCTGGCGAGGGTGGTGAAGGGCCTCTCCATCCCCTTCGACATTGCGATCGGGATCGTCGTCTACCTGACTGCGCGGCGGATGGTCGGCGGCTTGCGCGCCCTGATCGCGCCGGCCGTCTACCTGCTCAACCCGGCCGTTCTGCTGGCCGGGCCGGTGTGGGGCCAGATCGACGCGGCCGGCACGCTCGCGTACCTCTGCACGCTGCTGGCGGCGGCGAGCGGTCGCCTGACACTTGCAAGTGCCCTGGCCGTCGTCGCCGTGCTGATCAAGCCCCAGTTCGGCCTGGTCGCGCTGCCGGTGGGCATGCTGGCGATCCTCGCCTGGCGCGCGACAGGCCGATGGATCCCACTCGTGAACGCCGCGCTCGCGGCGCTGATCGCCTACCTCTTCATCGCGATCCCGCTCGGCCTCGATCCGATCAGCTTCATCTCTCGGGCGGCGGGGATCGCCGCCGACAAGCCGGTCACCTCCGCCAATGCCCCAAACATATGGGGGGTGCTGGTCGGCTACTCATTGCCGGATACCAACTATGCGTTTATCGGCGGCGCGCTCCTGCTGCTGGGGCTCGTGGCATCGCTGATCCCGCTCTGGTTCCGCCGGGACCTGAAGACCGTCCTGGCGGTCGGCCTCTTCCTGGTTCTCGCCTTTTACTTCCTCCCCACGCGGATCCACGAGCGCTACCTGTTTCCCGCCTTCGCAATCCTGGCGCCGCTGGCGGCCACCAGCTGGCGCGTGCTGATCGCGACGCTGCTCCTCACGGTCGCCTACACCCTGACGCTCCTGTACGCCCTCGTTTCGACGACGCCGTTCAAGCTCCCACCGTCGATCGAGCACGTGTTGGTGACCCGCACCGCGGCGATCTGGATTGGGATGACCCTGATGGCCACCTCGGCCACCCTGGTGCTGCTGCTCGTTCGGCGGAGGCCAGTCGCCGATCCAGTGGGTGGCGGTCTCGCGGGCGCCGACCCGGCGGGCGCCGACCCGGCTGGCGCGACCTGACGACGGCGGCCGGGGGCCGCGACCGCGGCAAGAGCCTTCGTGCGCCCGTGCTGTCGTGCTGCGCTGGTGCACGAACACCCTCTGACAGCCCCGGCCGACCGCGCTGGGCGGCCAACCTTCTGACGGACGCTAGCGGGCCTCGCGGGTGACGCTGGTCACATCGCGGACCCGCTCGATGCGAGTCAGCACCTTGGAGAGCTGCTGAAGCGACGTGACCTTGAGGGTGGCGCTGATGGTGGCCGTGCCGTCGTCGTGTGTGCCAATCGCAGCTGCCACGATGTTGACCTTGTCCTCGGCCACCACGTTCGTGATCTCGTTCAGCAGGCCCGCCCGGTCGACCGCGATGATCCGCACCGTGATCGGATAGGTCTGCTGGTCGACCGCTTCCCAGTCGACGTCGATCAGCCGCTCGATGTCCTTCTCCGACAACACCGACGCGCAGTTGGCGCGGTGGACGGTGACCCCCTTGCCGCGGGTCACGTAGCCGGTGATCGGGTCGCCCGGGATCGGTGAGCAGCATTTGGCGAAGCGGACCAGCAGGTCGCCAACTCCCTTGACCCGGATCCCGGTCGAAGAAGGCACGGCCGACGGCGGCGCCACCTCCGGCAACGCAATGGCCGCGTCGTCCTGGATCTCGAGCTTGCCGACCACGCTCGCGGGCGAAACTGCGCCGTAGCCGATCGCTGCATAGAAGTCGTCCAGCTCGCGGTAGTGGGCGTGCGACGCGATCTCCATCAGCTTCTCCGACGAGATACCTGTCAGCGTTTCGTGCGCCAGGCGGCGCAGCTCGCGGTCGAGCAGCTCCTTGCCCTGCGCGATGTTCTCGTCGCGCTGCTGGCGCTTGAACCAGGCGCGGATCTTCTCGCGGGCCTGGTTGGTGCGGACGATCGCCAGCCAATCGCGCGACGGCCCGTGCGCCGCCTTGGTGGTGATGATCTC
>JBDTQD010000108.1:0-3466 GCA_039932375.1 Chloroflexota bacterium
GTGAGTTGGGCGGCCGAATCCTGGGCTTGGGCGGCCTCCGACCGAGCCTTGGTTGCCTCGTTCACGATCGTCCGCACGGCGGCGGGGACCTCGGGCGCTACGAGAACCTCGAACGACGCGGGCGCAATGTCGAGCACCCCCGCGATCGCCTCCCGGGCCATCTCTTCGGCCTGGTCGATCCGGCGAACCTGGGTGTGAGCGCCCGGCACCCTCTCGACATCCAGCGCCCACCAGCTCCCGATGCGCCGCGCGCGTACGGTGTAGCGCTTCAACGGCGCCACCAACCTTCGCCGAGGACCGATTCCAGGTCACGCATGATCGCCTCCGCGGTCCACTCGTTGATGTCCCGATGACGTGGGATCGACACCCGAATGCCGCCGACGTCCCAGAATTCATGCCGGCTGGCCTGACGTACCCGCAGGCACGACACGTCGTTGGCGGCTGCCGCCGTACGGATGCCTTGCATGAGCGCGCGGCGCTTCACTGATCGTAGTCTAGTGACATAGCCAAGTCAAGGCTAGTCTCGTAGACTTATTGGGGAATTATCGCCGGCTTACTGCCGCTCCGGACCCCGTGCAATACTCAGGCATGCCTGTCCGCACCGTCATCGAGCACGGCACCAAGGACAAGCGCTCCGTGGCCTTTAGCCTCGATTGGCCGGGGTGGAGCCGGGGCGCGAAGACCGCTGTGCTCGCCCTGGAGACGCTCGAGACCTACCGGGACCGATACCGCCCGGTCGCGAAGCTCGCCGGGATGGCGCGCGAGTTCGAGGCCGCTGGGCCACTCGAGATCGTGGAGGAACGTGTCGGCACCGGCTCGACCGACTTCTGGGGCATCTCCTTCTCGCCCTCCTCGACTGAGCAGGGCCAGATGGGCGAGGTCGAGTTCGACCGCGCGATCAAGCTCTTGCGAGCCGCCTGGGCGTACTTCGACGGAGTCGCGGCGCGGGTCTCGCCGGAGATGCGCAAAGGCCCGCGCGGTGGAGGACGGGACCGCGACCGGATCATCAGCCACACCATCCGCCAGGAAAGCGAGAGCTTCGCGACGTCGGTCGGGCTGAAGATCCCGGAGGGCGCGGCGCTTACCCCGGCCGGGCTGCGAAAGCACCGGAAAACCTACGTCGAGGCGATGCGCGCCTACAACGCCGGCGAGATCGAGAAGCGCATGAAGTCGTGGACGATACCGTTCCTCATCCGACACTCCGCCTTCCACACGCTCGACCACGCGTGGGAGATGGAGGACAAGGACCTCTCCGGGTTACCCTCCGTGGATGACTGACTACTCCAGGGCAGAGGCGGCTGAACGCGCCGGCATCGGCCTGGACGAGCTGACCCCGCTGGTCGACCTGGGGATCATCAAACCCGGCGAGGGCGATCGGTTCACCTCGGGTCACGTGCGACGCGCCGAGCTGTCGCGAAGCTTGAAGGCCGCAGGCGTCTCACTCGAGGGCAGGCCTGGGTCCAGTAGCCTCAGCTGCCGTTGGTCGCGGCGGCGGCCTCTGGCTCGGGGTTGAGCTGCTTCATCCGTGCCAGCTGGTCGTACTGGTGCCAGTGCTCGATGACCTTGCCGTCGCGGAACCGAAAGATGTGGATCTCGCCGATCGTGTAGCTCCGGCCCGTGGCCGGCAGGCCTGGCATCTCACCCACCTGACGCGCGCTGGCTGTGACGCGGACGGCCACGCGGTCGTTCTCGGCGATCTCGTCCTCGACCGTGAAGTGGACGTCGGCCAGGCTCTTCGCGACGCGGCCCATGGTCTGCCTGAGGCCATCGCGGTCGATCTCTCCCCAGGTATGGCCGATGAAATCCTCGGCGCAAAGCTCATCGACCGACTCGACGCGGCCCTGCTCGAAGATCTCCGTGATGAATCGGCGCACGAGCGCCTTCTTGTCCTGCTTCGTCATCGGCTGATTGTGCACCGACGCGCTCTGCGTTGACGTTGCAGGGCCGGACCTCATCGCGACCTCTCGCGCGTCGAGCGCGGCTGCACCTCGAAGGCAATCTTCATCAGCCGCGGCGAGGCCAGATCCTCCGCTCGACGCAACCGTCGCAGCGATGGCGGGCAGCGCGTTCCGAAGCCAGGGAACGGCGCCGGGGCCGTGATGGCGATCACGTCAAGGAGCATCCGCGGGGTCATGGGATGAGCCTGCCGGTTGCGAGGGCCGAAAACTCGGACCGCAGATCCGCCACCGAGACCTGGAAGAGCGAGTGCCCGCCCAGCCCGCGAAGGTGGTGCTCCCCCAACTCGACCACCACGATCTCCGCCGGCAGCTCAACAGGGAGCACGGCCCGGGAGACGATGATCTGACCGCCGTGGGCCAGGGCGGTGATGCGCGCCACGGTGTGCACCGATACGCCGACATACCCGCCCTCCGACATCGTCGGACGGCCGCCGTGGATTCCCATCCGCGCTCGCACCGCCACGCCATCGGGCCACGGGTGGTCGCGGAAATGCCGCTGGATGTCAATCGCCGCCTCGATCGCCTGCGGCGCGTGGCTGAAGACCGCGAAGTATTCATCGGCCCTGGCGTCGACCTCCCAGCCGCCCGCTCGACGCACGGCGGCTCTGGAAACACGCCGCGCATCGGCAAGCACCTTGGAGTAGCGCTCCTCGAGCTGCAGCATCAGCGCCGTCGATTCCTCGATGTCGGTCATCAGGAAGGTGACCGCGCCCGTCGGCAGGTCGCGCCGACCGTGTGACAGCAGCTGGCCCGTCACGAACCCCACCGGCATCAGCCCATAACGCTTCGCCGCATTCAGGAGGCGGGTCCGTGCCCGATTGCGCGCACCATCGTCCTCGAAGACGACCTGGTTGAAGCGCGAGAGGGCGTTGCGGACGTGGCTCTCGTCGTGGATCGGGAGGCGCCTTCGACCCTTGGGATCGACGTACGCAAAGGCCGAGTCCCGCAGCCCCTTTCGCTTCCCCGCGCTCAGCTTCGCCATCGGCCGCTCCAGTTTAGGATGCCCGTGTTAGGAGGCACCGATGTCGAAGCTCCGCATCACCCGCCTGGGCCACGGCGGGGTCCTGTATCGCTCTCCGGGAGACAAGTGGGTCTGGGTGGACCGATGGAGTGGCGCGCCCACCTACGCCGCGCCGCCTGAGCCCTGGCAGGTGGACGTCATCGCCCCGACCCACATGCATTTCGACCACGTCGGCAACGATGCCGCCGACGTCGTTGAGCTTGCCGCGCGTGGCGGCACCGTCATCGGCTCCCACGAGGCGAGCGTCTACCTCGCCAGCCGCGGGGTCGAGGCGGTGGGGATGAACAAGGGCGGCCGCTTCGAGGCGTCCGGGATCGGCTTCACCATGGTCCACGCCGAGCACACCGGCGGCGTGACGATCACCGGCGGTGACGCCGAAGTGACGCGCGACCTCGGCTGCTGGGGCTGGCTGCTCGAATTCGAGGACGGAACGCGGGTCTACCACTCAGGCGACACGGACCTCTTCGGCGACATGGCGCTGGTCCGT
>JBDTQD010000109.1:0-3434 GCA_039932375.1 Chloroflexota bacterium
CCGCTGAAGTGCTTCATCTTGTGGGCCGTCTGGAAGAGCCGCAGGATCGTCTCCCCCACCCGTCCCATCGCCTGCGAGTCGGACGAGTACATCGACAGCACGCCCAGGTCATGCAGCACGTCCTCGGCGGCCATCGTCTCGGGTCGGATGCGACTCTCGGCAAAGGCCACGTCCTCGGGCACGCCAGGGTTGAGGTGATGAGCGACCATCAGCATGTCCAGGTGCTCGTCGAGAGTGTTGACCGTATAGGGCCGGGTCGGATTGGTCGACGAGGGGAGGACGTTGGGCAGCGCGGCGATCCTGATGATGTCCGGCGCGTGGCCGCCACCGGCTCCCTCGGTGTGGAAGGTGTGGATCGTGCGACCGGCAATGGCGGCGATCGTGTCCTCCACGAACCCGGCCTCGTTGAGCGTGTCGGTGTGGATAGCGACCTGCACGTCCTCCTCGTCGGCAACCCGCAGCGAGGCATCGATCACCGCCGGCGTGGTGCCCCAGTCCTCGTGGTCCTTCAGGCCGCAGGCGCCGGCGCGGATCTGCTCGCGAAGCGCCTCGGGACGGCTGGCATTGCCCTTTCCGAAGACGCCCCAGTTGACCGGGAGCGATTCGGCAGCCTGCAGCATGCGACCGATATTCCACGGCCCAGGCGTGACGGTGGTGGCGTTGGAGCCGTCGGCCGGCCCGGTGCCACCGCCGAGCATGGTGGTGATCCCATTCGAGAGCGCCGACCAGACCTGCTGCGGGGAGATCATGTGGACGTGGCTGTCGACCCCACCCGGTGTGGCGATCATCCCCTCGCCCGAGATCACCTCGGTTCCCGGGCCGATCACCAGCTCCGGCGACACCCCGTCCATGACGTTCGGGTTGCCGGCCTTGCCGATCCCCACAATCCGGCCAGCCCGAACGCCGACATCGGCCTTGACAATGCCGATCAGCGGGTCCATCACGACCGCGCTGGTGATGACGAGGTCCAGAGCGCCCTGCGCATTCGTCACCTCGGATGACTGCGCCATCCCGTCGCGGATCGACTTGCCACCGCCGAAGACGGCCTCTTCGCCGGGGACGGTGAAGTCCTGCTCGACCTCGCACACCAGGTTCGTATCGGCGAGGCGGAAGCGGTCTCCGGCGGTCGGGCCGTACAGCTCCGCATATCGCTGGCGCTCGATCCTCACGTGACGAAGCCTCGCTCGGCGAGGGCGACCGCGAACCGCTCGCGGGCACCCGGCTCGTCGAGCGGCCCGTCGACCAGCCCGTGGCCGCCGGTCACCACGCGCGTGCCGGCGAAAGGAACCAGATCCACTTCGCGCGCCTCGCCGGGCTCAAAGCGAACAGCGGTGCCGGCCGGGATCGCCAGTCGGTGGCCGTAGGCGGCGAGCCGTTCGAACCGCAGCGCGCGGTTCGCCTCGGCGAAGTGGTAGTGCGAGCCGACCTGGATCGGCCGGTCACCGGTATTGGTGACGGTGAGGGTCAGGACCAATCGGCCCGGATGGAGGTCGATCTCGCCCGCTGGGTGCTGATAGCCGCCGATCGGCCCGGGGCCGCTCATGGGATCGGGTCATGGCAGGAGACGAGCTTGGTGCCGTCGGGGAAGGTCGCCTCGACCTGCACCACCGGCAGGAGCTCGGGCACGTGCTCCATCACGTCGGCCCTCGTCAGGACGCTGCGCGCCAGTGCCATCACCTGCGAGACCGATTTTCCGTCGCGCGCGCCCTCGAGCATCGCCTCGGTGATGAGCGCCGTCGTCTCCGGCAGGTTCAGTCGCAGGCCGCGCGCCCGGCGCCGACGGGCAAGGTCAGCGGCCACGTAGATGAGGAGCTTGTCCGCCTCTCGGGGCGTGAGCTGCACGCTGCGGGCCTCGTGGTGGGAAGTGGTCTGAGTGTAGTCGGCCTCTGCCGGGGTGAACGGGTGATCACGGTCAGATTCCGCCATTGACGCTGGCCACGGCCGCTCGGCAGAATGGCGGCTGCCACGCGGGATCCCGGAGATCGACGCGTCCTCGCGATCTCCTCAACACCCCGAGCCCCGGCCTCCTGGGTGGCGTCCGAGCCGCCACCACCGCGCAGGAGAGAGACCGATGACGATCGACACGGGCAATACCGGCTTCATGCTGCTCGCCAGCAGCCTGGTGATGCTCATGACCCCGGGCCTGGCCTTCTTTTATGGGGGTCTGGTCAGCCGCAAGAACGTGTTGACGATCATGATGCAGTCGTTCGTGTCGATGGGCTGGACCACCATCATCTGGTTCGCCGTCGGCTACTCGCTGACATTTTCCGGGGATGTCGGTGGCGTGATCGGCAACCTCGACATGGCGTTCCTGCGGGGCATCAACCTCGACACGCCGTACCCGAATACCGGCATCCCGCTGCTGGTGCACGTTGCCTACCAGATGATGTTCGCGGTCATCACACCCGCCCTGATCACCGGAGCCTTCGCCAACCGGATCAAGTTCAAGGCGTACCTCGCCTTCCTGACACTGTGGCTGCTGTTCGTGTACTTCCCGTTCGCCCACATGATCTGGGGCGGCGGAATTCTCCAGAAGTGGGGCGTGCTCGACTTCGCCGGCGGGATCGTGGTGCATAACACGGCCGGCCTGGCCGCCCTCGCATCGGTCCTCTACGTTGGACGACGCAAGGTGTTCGACTCGGGCGCGCACAGCATCCCGCTGGTTGCGCTGGGGACGGGCCTCCTCTGGTTCGGCTGGTACGGCTTCAACGCGGGGAGCGAGTTCCGCGTGGATGCGGTGACAGCGGTCGCCTTCCTGAACACCGATGTCGCGGCCTCGTTCGCGGCGGTCACCTGGCTGGTGATCGGCTGGCGCCAAGAGAAGCGACCGACCTTGGTTGGCCTGCTCACGGGCGCGGTGGCCGGCTTGGCCACGATCACGCCGGCCGCCGGCTACGTCTCACCGGTCACCGCGGTGATCATCGGCATCGCAGCCGGAGCCGTCTGCTACTTCGCGGTGGCGCTCAAGAACCGCCTGCACTGGGACGACGCGCTCGACGTGTGGGGCGTGCACGGGGTGGGTGGGTTCCTCGGCATCGTGCTGCTCGGCGTCTTCGCCACCACTGCCTTCAACCCCAACGGTACCGATGGACTGATCGCCGGCAACGGGGCGTTCTTCTTCAAGCAGCTCGTCGCGGTTGCATTCTCATCGGTCTGGGCCTTCGGATTCACCTACGCCATGCTGTGGCTGATCGACAAGGTGACGCCGGTGAAGGTCGACCAGGCGGCGCAGGAGGGCGGCCTGGACGCGGCGTTGCACGGCGAGACCGCGTACCTCGAGGCCGGCTGAGCTCGCCTACCTGCGCTTCCTTACCTGCCGAACGTTGACGGCAGCCATGGCCACGAGGGCGAACAGCCAGATCACCATGACGAGCAGCACGGGCCTGGTCGGCTGGAGCGGCCACCATCCGGCGGCGGAGTCCGCGAGGGAGGCG
>JBDTQD010000110.1:0-3417 GCA_039932375.1 Chloroflexota bacterium
CGTGGGACGGCTACCTCAACGACGTGAACGGGCAGCACGTCCGCCCCGAGCACGTCTTCGCGGCACTCGGCGCGGCCAGCGACGGCCCGGTCGTAGAGGGGAGCGTCGGCGGCGGGACCGGCATGAAGGCGTTCGGCTTCAAGGCAGGGATTGGGACCGCCTCGCGTCGCGTGGAGGTGGAGCACAGCCGCTACACGGTTGGCGTCCTGGTGCAGGCCAACATGGGGCGCCGCGAACGGCTGGCAGTCGATGGTGTGCCAGTGGGGCGCGAGATCCCTGACCGAGATCCCATGGCCGGATGTGCCTGCCCCAAATGCCGGCTCGATCATCTCGATCGTGGCGACCGATGCGCCACTGCTGCCGCAACAGTGCCGTCGGCTGGCGCAACGGTCCTCCCTGGGACTGGGACGCGTGGGTGGCGGTGGCGAGCATGACAGCGGCGACATCTTCTTCGCCTTTGCGACGGGGAATCGGACGATGCACCCCGAGGACCACGAGGGAGCGCCGCCCACCTTCGCCCTTACCATGCTCAACGACGACTATCTCGACGACCTGTACTGGGCGGCGATCGAGGCGACCGAGGAGGCGATCGTCAACTCCCTGGTCGCCGCTGAGACGATGGTCGGACGCGACGGGATCACCTTCCATGCCCTGCCGCACGATCGCCTGAGCGCGGCGATGGCCCGATACGGCCGAGGCCCCGCCTAGAGGCGCATCGCCTCGCCGATCGATGCCGCGTCGGCGGCGATCGGCGTCAAGGATCCTTCCTCGCCAGCCACGATGTCCGGGTCCTTGAGGCCGTGGCCGGTGAGGATGCAGACCACCGTCTCGGACCGTCCAAGGCGGCCGTCGCGGGCCAGGCGGGCGACGCCGGCGACGCCCGCGGCAGAAGCGGGCTCGCAGAAGATCCCCTCGCTCTGTGCGATCCGCCGCTGCATCTCGAGGATCCTCTCGTCGCTGACCGCCTCGATCGCCCCGCCCGAATCGTCGCGCGCGGCCACGGCACCCGCCCACGAGGCGGGATTCCCGATGCGGATCGCCGTTGCCACGGTCTCGGGCGACTCCACCGGCGCGCCATTGACAATGGGAGCTGCGCCATCGGCCTGGAAGCCGTAGAGCCGGGGCCGACGCCCATCGGTTCGGCCGGCTGTTGCGTAACGCAGGAAGCCCGTCCAGTAGGCGGTGATGTTGCCGGCGTTGCCGACCGGCAGCGCGAGCGCGTCGGGGACGCGCCCGAGCTCGTCGATGACCTCGAAGGCACCGGTCTGCTGGCCGGAGATGCGATCCGGATTGACCGAGTTGACGACCACCACGCTCCCCTCGTCGCCGAGCGCGCGAACCGCTTGCAGGGCATCGTCGAAGTTGCCGTCGACGGTGATCAGCCGCGCCCCGGCGGCGAGCGCTTGAGCGAGCTTCCCACGCGCCACCTTGCCGGCCGGCAGGACCACGAAGCAGGGAAGGCCAGCGGCCGCGGCATAGGCCGAGGCGGATGCGGACGTGTTGCCGGTCGACGCGCAGACTACCGCCCGTGCCCCCGCTGCCAGCGCCCGGTTCACGGCAAGGACCATGCCGCGGTCCTTGAACGACCCGGTCGGGTTGGTCCCCTCGAACTTCAGATAGAGCGCGTCGAGCCCCAACTCGGCGCCAAGCCTGGCGGCATGGAGCAGCGGCGTCCCTCCCTCACCGAGCGTGATGGGAAAAGTCTCGCCGGGACGAGCCAGCAAGTCGCGGTAACGCTCGAGGAGCGGCAAGTGCGGCGGCATCTAGCTGGTCAGCGCATCGTGCACGATGCGCGCCTGCTCGACGAGGTGTGCGGCGGGGTAGCCCTCGGCGGGGCGCGACCGCTCGGGACGGCTGATGTCCCCCAGCGGGATGCGGAACGGGACCAGGTGGCGGATCTTGGGCAGCACGAACTTGCGGGCGCCCATGTTGCGCGGCTCCTCCTGCACCCACGCCACCCGCTCGGCAGCGGCATATCGGGCCAGGACCGTCTCAAGGTCCTCGGTCGGGAAGGGGTACAACCGCTCCAGGCGCACGATGGCGACCTCCGGGTGCTCGGCGCGCTCGGGTGACAGGGCCAGGTCGTAATAGATCTTGCCGCTGCACAGGATCACGCGGCGAACCACATCGGGCGAAGCGGCGGGGTCATCCAGGACCGATGCAAAGGCGCCATCGGTCAGCTCGGCCAGGCTCGAGTTAGCCTGCGGCAGGCGCAGAAGGGACTTGGGGGTCATCACCACCATCGGGCGCATGTCGGCGTGGCGTGCCTGGCGACGAAGCAGGTGGAAGTACTGGGCCGCGGTTGTCGGGTACAGGACGCGAATGTTCCCCTCCGCGCCGAGCGCCAGGAAGCGCTCGAGGCGTGCCGATGAGTGCTCCGGACCCGACCCCTCGTAGCCGTGCGGCAGGAGCAGGGCCAGGCGCGAGGTCAGCCGCCATTTGGCGAGCCCGGCGATGATGAACTGGTCGACGATGATCTCCGCCCCGTTCACGAAGTCGCCGTACTGGGCCTCCCACAGCACCAGCGCCTCCGGCGCTGTCGCCGCGTAGCCGTATTCGAAGCCGAGGCACGCGTACTCCGAGAGCGGGCTGTTATGCAGCTCGAAGCTGGCCGCGGCACCGGGTAGATGCTGGATCGGGATGTGCAGGTCGCCGGTCTTGACGTCGTGCAGTGCCAGATGCCGCTGGCTGAAGGTGCCGCGGACCGTGTCCTGGCCGGTGAGGCGGATCGGGCTCCCTTCGACCAGAAGCGAGCCGAAGGCGAGAGCCTCAGCCTGCGCCCACTCGATGTGCGGCTCCGGATCGTCGAGCGCCGCCAGGCGACGATCGAGCTGCTTGACCAGCTTCGGGTGGACGGTGAACCCGGGCGGCGTGGCAAGCAGCGCCGCGTTCACGGTGCGCAGCGTGGCGGCGTCGACAGCCGTCGTCGGCTCCGGCGCCTCCTCGGCCGAGATCGCCTCTGCGCCACGGTCGAGCTGCGGCTCGGCCCGCTTGCGGCGCACCACCGCCTGGCGCGCCGCGAGGTCCTTGGCGAAGCCCTTCGCCCATTCTTCGGCCTCCTCGGCCGAGACGACCCCGGCCTCGACCAGGCTGGCCCGATACAGCTCGCGCACGCTCGGATGCGCGGCGATGGCCGCATACATGAGCGGCTGCGTGTACGCCGGCTCGTCGCCCTCGTTGTGCCCGTAGCGGCGATAGCCGACCAGGTCGATCACCACGTCGCCGTGGAAGCGTTCGCGGTACATGCTCGCCAGGCGCGAGGCGGCGAGGCAGGCCTCCGGGTCGTCGGCGTTGACGTGGATGATGGGTGCGTCGAAGCCCTTGGCCAGGTCGCTGGAGTAGACGGTCGAGCGACCCTCCGACGGCTCGGTGGTGAAGCCGACCTGGTTGTTGGCGATCAGGTGCAGCGTGCCGCCG
>JBDTQD010000111.1:0-3363 GCA_039932375.1 Chloroflexota bacterium
GGGCAATACCAGCGCGCTTCGACAGGCGTGCCACACGCGGCATGGCGGAGTGGCTCGGATTCACGGGACGAGCGTGAGCCCCAGTCGGCGAGCAGGCGCAGCGCGCCCGCCAGCTCGGCGCCCTCATCGGTGAGCGCGTAGGCAAAGCGTCGCGGCCGCTCCGAGTAGGGGGTCGCTGACACGATCCGATCCGCCTCCAGGCGCCGCAGCCGGTCGGCCAGGATGTTCGGCGCAATCCCGGTCACCGCCTCCTCCAGCTCGCCGAAGCGTCGCGGGCCAGGGAGGAGCGCCTCGACCAGCAAGAGGCTCCATCGGTCCCCCACCCGCTCGAGGGCCGCGGCCAGCGGTGAGTCGTGTGGCACGGCCATGACCGGATCGTACGTCATCGGTCTTGACAGACGGTCCGCCTGACGTGGTAACTTGCGCATTGCAAGTCACACGCTACCAGGTGGAGAACAAACCGATGGGTCCCATGGATGAGCTCGGCAAGGCGATCGCATCGGTCGCAGCCTCGGCAGGCGCCTCGACGGTCGGGATCGGCAATCGATGGCGCGGCGGATCCGGCGTCGTGGTCGAGGCCGGCAAGGTGCTGACCAACGCGCACAACCTGCACGGCGACGAGATCAATGTCTTCTTCGCGGACGGACGCGAGGCGGAAGGCAAGGTCCTCGGCGCCGATGGCGACGGCGACCTTGCGGTGATCGGGGTCGACACCGGCGACGCGCCCGCGATCGCCTGGGGCGACGGGTCAGCACTGGAGATCGGCTCGCCGGTGGTGGCGATCGGCAATCCGGCGGGGAACGGTCTGCGCGTCACGGTCGGTTATGTCTCGGGCATCGGGCGCGCCTTCCGCGGCCCGCGCGGAAGGCGCGTGGCCGGCGCCGTGGAGCACACCGCTCCCCTGCTGCCCGGCTCGTCAGGCGGCCCGATCGTGGACGGCGACGGCAAGCTGCTCGGCATCAACACCAACCGGCTCGGGAGCGGCTTCTACCAGGCGATTGCCTCGGACGCCGCCCTTCGCGACCGCGTCACGGCGCTCGGCAAGGGCGAATCGCCCAAGCGCCGGCGCCTAGGGATCGGCCTTGCTCCGTCCCATGTCGCCCGTCAGCTCCGCCGCGCGGTGGGTCTGCCAGAGCGCGATGGGCTCCTCGTCCGCGAGGTCGAGGAGGACTCGCCGGCCGCGAAGTCTGGGATCGCCGAGGGCGACCTGATCGTCGCGGCGGCGGGCAAGCCGGTGACGACCGCCGACGAGCTATTCGACGCGATCGGCTCGGTGGCGGCTGATGCTGCCCTGCCGGTGACCGTTGTCCGCGGCGCGGAAGAACGGACGGTTACCATCGCGGCGTGAGCCCCGAGCCGATCTGCCGCCACCTCGACGAGGTCCCACCGGCCCCGGCGCGCGGCCGCGGCTGCGGGGAGTGCCTGGCCAGCAGTGGACGCTGGCTGCACCTGCGCCGATGCCTGCACTGCGGGCACGTCGGCTGCTGCGATCAGTCGCCGGGACGCCACGCATCGGGCCATGCGCGCGAGGCCGGGCATCCGGTCGTCGAATCGATGGAGCCGGGCGAGGACTGGCGCTGGTGCTTCGTCGATGAGGTCTATCTCGAAGGCTGACTCACGCCCATCGGGCGGCCGCATGAGGGGTGGTGTGGCAGACTCCCACGCATGATCAGCACCGTCAGCGTGGTCGGCACGGGCCGCGCCGGGAGCGCCATCGCCGCTCGCTTGACTGAACGCGGTCTGGCGGTGAGTTCCAGTCGCGACCCCGTCGCCGACGCCGACCTCGTGCTCCTGGCGGTCCCTGACGCAGCGATCGGCGACGTGGCACGAGGGGTCCCGATCGGTCCGTGGATGGCTCACGTGTCGGGCGCCACGTCGCTCTCGGCGCTTGATCCACACCAGCGTCGATTCAGCGTCCATCCGCTCCAGACCCTGACCCGCGACCGGGGACCCGAGCAGCTCGACGGCGCCTGGGCCGCCGTCACCGCCGAGACCGATGAGGCCCGTGAGACCGCCCGCTGGCTGGCGACCACGCTTGGCCTGCACACCTTCGACGTATCCGATGGCGACAAGCCCCTCTACCACGCGGGCGCGGCGATGGCCAGCAACTACCTCGTGACCCTGTACCGCGCCGCAGCCCGGCTGATGGAAGAGACCGGGGCGCCACCCGACGCGCTGGTCCCGCTCATGACTCGCACCATCGAAAACGGCTTTGCCCTGACCGGACCGATCGCGCGCGGCGACTGGTCAACCGTCGACGCTCATCTGCGCGCCCTCGAGGAGCGCGCACCGGACCTCGTGCCGCTGTACCGGGCGTTGGCCGAGGCGACTCGACCGTGAAGATCGTCCGCAGCGTGGCGGACCTGCGCGCCGAGCTGGTCCCTGCGCACGGACGCGGCTCGCGGATCGGGCTGGTGCCGACCATGGGCGCACTCCACGCGGGACACCTCTCGCTGATCGCGGCGGCGCGCGGAGATTGCGACCAGGTGGTGGTCAGCCTCTTCGTCAACCCCGCCCAGTTCGGGCGCGACGAGGACCTCGAGCGCTACCCCCGCGACGAGGCGCGTGATGTCGCTTTGGCGGATGCGGCGGGCATCGACCTGCTCTTCGCGCCGGATGCCGAGGAGATGTACCCCGAAGGATTCGACACGTCGGTCGACCCGGGCAAGCTCGGCACCTTCCTGGAAGGCACGGCGCGACCCGGGCATTTCCGCGGCGTGGCCACCATCTGCACGAGGCTCTTCCTGCTGGTGCGGCCGTCACGGGCCTACTTCGGACGCAAGGACGCGCAGCAGGTGGCGGTCGTGAAGCAGCTGGTCCGAGACCTGGAGCTCCCCGTCGAGATCGTGGCCTGTCCCACGGTGCGCGACCCCGACGGCCTCGCCTTGTCGAGCCGCAACATCTTCCTTTCTGCAGACGAGCGGAAAGCGGCGCTGGCCCTCCCGCGGGCGCTCGAGGCGGGCATGCAGGCCTATCGGTCCGGGAAGGATGCGGTGCGTGCTGTGCGGCAGGTGCTCGACACCGAACGGGGGCTCAAGGTCGACTATGTGGCGAAGGCCGATCTTGATGGCCCCACCCTGGCAGCGGCGGTGATGGTCGGATCGACGCGTCTGATAGACAATGTGCTCCTCAGCACCGAGGTGTAGCGGATGACGACCAGCCATACGAACGTCGGCGACGCCCAGGTTCCCGCGAAGCTGGCGATTACAGAGCTGGCCGAGATGAAGCGGCAGGGAACCCGTATCGCGATGGTGACCGCCTACGACGCCGCAGGAGGCCGGCTCGCCGAGGCGGCCGGCATGGACATCGTGCTGGTCGGCGACAGCGCCGCCATGGTGGTGCTCGGCCACGACTCGACCGTGC
>JBDTQD010000112.1:0-3292 GCA_039932375.1 Chloroflexota bacterium
TCGCGGGTCCATTCGTAGTGCGGGATGCCACCGATCACGTCGCAGCCGAGGCGCATCGCCTCGCGCATCAGCTCCTTGCCGTCGGGGAAGGAGAGGATCCCGTCCTGCGGAAAGGCGATCAGTCGCAGCTCGACGATGTCGCTCACCTCATCACGCAGCTCCAGCAACGCCTTCAGCGCGACCAGGTTTGGGTCACAGATGTCGACGTGGGAACGGATCAGGCCAGTCCCCTGCGCCACTTCCCAGCGGATCGCCTCGAGCGCTCGGCTCTTGACGTCCTGGTGGGTGAGCGACGGCTTGCGCTCGGCCCAGGTCAGGATCCCTTCGATCAGGGTGCCCGACTCGTTGTAGCGCGGCTCGCCGACGGTGAGGACCGCGTCCATGTGAACGTGCGGGTCGACCAGCGGGGGAGAGAGAAGGGATCCCTCGGCATCCAGCTCGGTCTCGGCGGCCGGGATCTGCCCGCGTTCGCGAATGGCCGAGATGCGGCCGGCCTCGACCCCGACGTCGACCGGCTCGGGATCGGTCCCGCCGGTGGGATGCAGGCGCGCATTACGAACGACAAGGTCCATTGCCACCCGCCCTACGGATGTCCGGCCGGCCATGCGGCGCGACGCATCATGCGCTCGGCGGTCCCCGCTGCGCCATCATTTCGTGCGCTTCGACTGGTATGGTAAAAGAGACCCTTGCGCTCAGGCAGTGCCCGGCCAGATCGGTCGAATGGGGCTCACGCCATGCCGCACAGGAGGACATCGTGACCGAGATCTCCAGGCGCGTCCTGCCCTTCATGGCCATCGTCGCGATCATCGCTGCCGCCTGTACGCCGGCGGGATCGGCGAGTACCGCACAGTCGCCATCGCCCAGCGCTGCCGCCAGCGTCAGTGTCGCGCCATCGGTGACGCCGATCGCGCCGCCCACCTCGCTGGTCAAGGCGGGCGAGCTTTCGAGCTGCGTCGACATCGAATATTCGCCGATGGAGTACTACGCAGCGAACGACCCGAATACGCCGATCGGCTTCGACGTCGAATCGTTCCAGGCCGTGGCCGCGAAGCTTGGCCTGACGGCCAAGGTCGTCTCGACGACCTTCGATGGCCTGATGCCCGACCTGCAGGCGAAGCGCTGCGACGTCGTGTGGAGTGCCCTGTACATCAGCGATGATCGGCTCAAGGTCGCGGACGCGGCGCCGTACTACGCGACCAGTCAGGGGATCATGGTGCCCGCCGGGAACCCACTGAGCATCAAGTCGGCCGCGGACCTGTGCGGCAAGAAGGTCGCGTTCCAGGCAAGTGGCCTGGTCGAGACGCGGATAAGCGCGGCGAGCAAGGACTGCACCAACGCCGGCAAGGCGGCGATCGCCACGCAGGGCTACCCGAAGGTCGCCGACGAGTACCAGCAGATCGTCCTTGGCCGGGTTGACGCAGTGTGGGAGATCGACACCTCGATGGCCGACTTCATGGGCAAGAACCCTGACAAGTTCGAGATCGCCTACATCCTCGACAAGGACAACACATTCGGGGTCTACTACGGCAAGGGTCTGACCGATCTTGGGACTGCCCTCACGGCCTCCCTTCTGGCACTCAAGGACGACGGGACCCTCGCCGCCATCGCCACGAAGAACAACCTGAACCCGGCGAACCTGGACGTCATCAAATAGGCGTGCCGCCAGTTCGGGGGCGCCGGGCGCGTCCGAACTGGGACGGATGGAAGATCGATGAGCTTCGACCCGACGGTCTTCTGGAGCGCCCTGACCTCGCAGGGCCTCCGCGACGGGGCCATCACGGCGATCGCGCTGACGGTGATCGCGCAGTTCACGGCGGTCTTCATCGGCCTGGGCCTGGCCATGCTGCGGCAGAGCCGCTTCCGGCTCCTTCGCGGCATCGCGTGGACCTACATTTGGATCTTTCGCGCGGTCCCCACTCTGGTCCAGCTCCTCTTCTTCTGGAACGCGCTGCCGCAGCTCATCCCCTCGTTGCGGGAGGACTGGTTCAGCCCCTTCGCGGCGGCCTGGCTCGCGCTGTCGCTCAACGAGGGCGCGTACATGGCTGAGATCCTGCGCGGCGGGCTCCTCTCGGTCGATGAGGGTCAGCACACCGCAGCGCGCGCGCTGGGCATGTCGCCGTGGAGCGTCCTCCGAAAGGTGATCCTGCCGCAGGTCGTTCGGGTCACCATCCCGCCCACGGTCAACGAGTTCATCACCATGCTGAAGATCACCAGCCTCGCCTACGCGATCTCCCTGAGGGAGATGCTGGCCTATACCCAGCAGCAGATCTCGGTCACCTTCAAGTTCGCCGAGTTCTATGCCGCAGCGGCCATCTACTACCTCGTCATCGTGAGCGTGTTGATGGCGCTGCAGGCTGTAATCGAGCGACGCTTCCGCTGGACGTCGCAGCAGGGCGAACAGCGCGGCCTGCTTGCAACCGTGCGAGCCATAGGCCGATGACCGAACACGCCCGACTGCTCGATCCCGCGCTACTCGGGACGCCCGCGTCATCGGCTGATCGGGTTACGAAGGGCGGGCCGGTGCTCGAGGCGATCGGCATCCACAAGAAATACGGCCGGCATGAGGTGCTGCGCGGCGTCACATTCGAGGTCGACCGCGGCGACGTGAAGGTCGTGCTCGGGCCGTCAGGCTCGGGCAAGAGCACGATGCTGCGCTGCCTTGCCCTGCTGGAGCCGATCGACCAGGGCGAGGTGCGTCTGGAGGGACAGCCGATCGGCGTTCGGCGATCCGGCGACCGAACGGTGCGCCTGCCCGAGCGGGAGCTGGCCCGCCAGCGCTCCGACATCGGGATGGTCTTCCAGCGCTTCAACCTGTTCCCGCACCTCACCGCGCTCGGCAACGTGATGCTGGGGCTCACCGAGGTGCGCCACCGGTCGAGGGATGAGGCCCGCAAGATCGGCGCCGATATCCTCGGGCGGGTTGGGCTCGGCACGCGGGCCGGCTTCTACCCGAGCGAGCTCTCCGGCGGTCAGCAGCAACGGGTCGCGATCGCGCGAGCGCTGGTGATGAGTCCCAAGGTGATGCTCTTCGACGAACCCACCTCTGCGCTCGATCCCGAGCTGGTCGGCGAGGTGCTCGCGGTGATGGAGGAGCTGGCCCGCGAGGGGATGACGATGGTGGTCGTCACGCACGAGATCGGCTTTGCCAAGTCTGTGGCCGATCGGGTGATCATGATGGACGAAGGAGAGATCATCGAGGACGGCGCGCCCGATGAGATCTTTGCAACCCCGCGCCAGGAGCGGACTCGGCGCTTCCTCGAGGCGGTCCGCTGAGCCGGTCCGCTGAGCCGGT
>JBDTQD010000113.1:0-3259 GCA_039932375.1 Chloroflexota bacterium
GCCGCTCGACCTGCGCCGAGTGCTCGTCCATGCCGGTCAGGAAGCGCACCTCCTTCCCGAGCAGCCGCTGGTAGCGGGCGATCGCGTCCGAGCCAATCGCCTCGAACAGCGAGTGGAGCGGCGGTCCGGGGCTCGGATAGAAGATCGCGGTGGTCAGGTAGTAGCGCTCGGTCAGCTCAGTGCTCCCGGCCCTTAGGCCAGTACAGCTCCTTGCGCACCTGCTCCGGCGGGAAGCCGCGGGCCAGCGCGGCCTCCTCGACCGCCGAGATCATCTCCGGGTTGCCGCACAGGTAGATGGTGGCGTTCTCGGCCGTGAGCCGATGCGCATCCAGCTGACCCTCGAAGATCGCCTCGACTCGACCTGTCATGCCCCGCCAATCGGGGCAGTTCTGCGGCCGCGAAACCGTGCCGAAATACCGCAGCGGGAAGCTGCCCGAGCCGACCAGCTCGTCCAGCTCATCGCGCCAGGCCAGGTCGAAGTCGTGGCTGACGCCGTGGAGCAGGACCAGGTCGCGGGTCTGGCCGCGGTCGCGGAGCGTGTCGATCATGCTCATGAAGGGCGCCAGCCCGGTGCCGCTCGCCACCAGCAGGCAGGTCCGCCCATCGTCCTGCAGCTGGAATCGGCCCTTGGCCCCCTTGATGTTGATCGGGTCACCCAGCTTCATCTCCCACAGCAGCGGCGTGAATTCGCCGGCGTGCACCAGCCTGATGAAGAACTCGTACTCGTCGAGGCGATCGGCCGATGAGGAGATCGACATGGGGCGCTGGATGAGCTTCCCCTCGGGTCCCGTCAGCCCCAGCGTTGCGTACTGACCGGGCTGGAACGGGAAGGGGGCCGCCAGCGCCTGGACACCGACGATCGCCAGCCCCTCGGCGATCTCCTCCCAGCGGCTCAGCCGTCCGGGAAACGGGTAGTCGGTGCTCATGTGCTCGGGCGTCCTCGGCTCGCGGCCGCCCAGCAGCGGCCGAATTCGTGCTCGGAAGAGCCAAGTATACCGATGGCCAAGGCGCGGACCGGTTGCTTGCCATGACCGGGCTGGATCGGCGAGAGTTGCGCCCGGGTCATCGCAGTCTGCGCCGCGCGTTCTGAACGTCGTCGGCCTGCGCCTGCCGCTCGCGAGACGACGGTGGTGCTGGTCACGACCTTCCTGCTGTTGATCGACTGTTACCACCCGCTCTTCCTGCCGGTTGGGCCGGACCGTAGCCGGGGATTGGTGCGGGCGACTCTCTTGCTTGCGATTCCGCTGCTCCCGTGGCGTCGACCGGGCGCGCCGATATGCGCCTGAGAGGTTGGATCGATGCCTGAGCGCGCTTCTGCGACGCGGCGGCGGGTAGGTTGGGTCAGTCAGCGCACCCATGTCGGCCCGCGACGAGCAGAGGAGTGGAGCGATGAGTATCTGGGCATGGCTCGTGGTGGGCGCCATCGCAGGTTGGATCGCCAGCCGGGTCGTTCCGGGCGACGAGCGCTATGGCTGGCTGGGCGGACTGATCGCCGGCATCGTGGGAGCCATGCTTGGCGGCTTCATCTTTGGCGAGCTGACCAAGCAGGACTGGACCACGGGAATCAACATCCCGACCCTGGTCGCTGCCATCGTCGGTGCGATCGTCGTCGTCTACCTGTACCAGATGGTGACCAAGGGCAGGGCGCGCATCTGACCCCGCAGCCTATCTAGAATCGAGGAGAAGGACCATGTACATCGGCGGTGGAGTTGTCGGCCTGATCTTGCTGATCCTGCTGATCCTCTGGTTGACCGGAAATCTCGGGTGATCTCACACCGACCCTCACGGGCGGGTCGCCTGCGCCATTCGAGCGACCGGCAGCCTGGGTTACGACGGCAGCGCTGATCCAGCTGCTTGAGCGGGCGCCCGCGTCCCGCACGTGAGCTCTGCCTCTCGGGCGAGAGGCCGCGGACTCAGACGTGCTCTGCAGACGCGACCATGCAACGCGGCGTGCAGGTCGTGGCCGCGGTTCAATCGGAACTCCTGAAGTGTCGATGCCGCACCCGGCTCGCAGAGGGGCGGCAAGCTCAGTCGGTCGAGCCCCGGGTCATCGAGCACCCGGAGACGTTACTGCCGCAACGACTGCGTCCGCTTCTGCAACGCATCGGCCAGCCGCCGGAGGTGAGCACGGCGAACCCAACGGTTCCTCGGCTCATTTGTGCCTTGGGACTTTGGTCACATTGAGGTCCCGGGGCTCCGGTCGAAGAATGCGCGGCGTGGAACCGCATCCCCTTACCCTTGCGGAGCTGCTCTCGATCGGAATGTTGATTGCGGCGACGATTGAGTACGCAGAGATCCTCAAGCGGCGCATTGCGACGCGGGCCTCCCTTGCTGAGCGCGCGGAGTTCCACCGGCGGGGCCTTCAGGGCCTCGTTCGCATCTTCCTTGCGGACACTGGGCCAACCAACGTCGACCTCGCTCGGCGCGGGAGGAGTACCCATCGCGAAGCTCGGCGACCGGATTGGCGCCTGCAGCGGGGTCTGTACGGCCGTATTTCCCTTGCCCCTCGGCTCAAGAACGACGACCGCCGTCTCTGAAGTCCTTCGAGTTCAGCCCAGCCGTTCATGGCGAGGGTGACGAGGTTCGGACCATCCTCGTAGTAGCCGAGGATGGCGGTGCGCTCCTTGCTGGAGTGGGGGCCGACCGTCGTCAGGCGCAGCGTCCCCCATCGGTTCGTTTTCGGCGCCAGAGCCCCTTTCGGCCTCGCGTAAACCGATAGTTCGTGCGATGAATCACCCGTGCGGAGAGGACGACCCAGCGGGGCGGCAGAAACGGCGATCGCTTGGGGCGTCGCTAATGCCCGAATCCTCTGTCGTGGTTGTGCACCGCGAGTCTAGGCCCGCATGCCCTCGAGGGTGGCCCTGCCAAGGACCACCCTCATTGCCTGTCCCCGTGCGGGGAGAAATCACATCGCGATCACGGCCTCAGCCGCGGCCCCATCGGCTGGCGCGATTGCGGCGACGGGCAGCCCATCGGGGCCGGTCTCCGCGATCGTCTGCGCCTCCTTGGCGTATTCCTTCTTGCCGCGCCCGGAGAGCATCTCCAGGCCACCGATTACGACCTCCGTCTTCCAATGGCGCACGCCGGCGTCGTCGTCCCATTGGCGGGTCTGGAGCCGTCCCTCGATGTCGACCAGCTGGCCCTTGGACAGGAACTGGCCGCAAATCTCGGCCAGCCGATCCCAGGCCACCAGGTTGTGGTATTCAGTGCGCTCCGGCGCACCGTTGCCGCGGAACTCATTCGTGGCAACCACGAAGTT
>JBDTQD010000114.1:0-3227 GCA_039932375.1 Chloroflexota bacterium
GGCCAGGCTCCGCTGGTCGGCCGGCTCGTCCTCCCAGCCGATGGCGCCGATGCGCAGCGCGCTGTTGCCGATCATCACCGCCACGTTCACCGCCTGGCCACGGTCGTAACGCCCGATGTAGCTGGCCACCGTGTCCCAGTCGTAGGCGATCTCGGGGCGCCCGTCGAGACCGGCGTTGAGGTCGACGAAAGCGGCCAGGTCCTCGTGGTCACGGAATGGCGCGTAGCCGTTGCCGTCGACCCCCACCACCTCGGTGGTGATCCCCTGGCGTACCTTCGGCTCGTGGCGCGGATCGGCCAGGATCACCAGGCCGCCGTGCGAGTGGAGGTCGATGAAGCCGGGCGCAACGGCCATCCCGGCCGCGTCGATACGACGACCCGCCTGGGACGGCCGCCAGTCAGCATCGGCCAGGTGGAGGCGGCCGTTGATGCTTGCCACGGTGCCGGGTCGGGCCCGGGAGCCTGTGCCATCAACCAGCGATCCGCCGGTGATCAGCAGATCGACCGATTCCGGGGGCATGGGGCGCAGTCTAATAGGCCGATGAGCCGAGACCGGCCAGTCGGCGCGGTGATCCTGGCGGCGGGCGCCTCGCGTCGTTACGGGAGTCCGAAGCAGCTGGTGATGGTGGACGGCCGCACGCTGCTGGAGCATGCCGTCGACGCCGCCGTGGCGGCGGGCCTCGCCCCGGTGCTGGCGGTCGTGCCGGTCTGGCTTTCGCGTCCCGTGCGGCTTGATGCCGACTGGCTGGGCTGGGTTCGCAACCCCTTCCCGGAACGGGGGGTGAGCCTATCCCTGCAGCTCGGTATCGACGCGCTGGGCGATGAGGTCGAGGCCGCCGTGATCCTGCTCGGCGATCAGCCACGCCTCCCCGCAGACGGTATCGTTGCCATCCTTGCCGCGCGCGGCGAGAAACCCCTCATTGCGTCGGTGGCGGACGGCATCCCGGCCCCGCCGATCCTGATCGAGCGGAGTCACTTCGGCCTCGTTGAGGCCCTCGCCGGCGACGTCGGCCTCCGGGAGTTCATCAGGTCGAACGCGGATCTCGTCTGGAGCGTGCCCGTCGCCGAGCATCCGCCCGACCTGGACACACCCGACGATCTTGGCCGCATCCTCCGCCCGTAGAATGGCCGGCATGACCATCGAGCGGATCGCCAGCCCGGTCGTCGCCGAAGAGGAACTGGCGCTGGAATCGACGGTCCGCCCTCGCCGGCTCGACGAGTTCGCCGGGCAGGATCGGATCAAGGAAAACCTGGCAATCCTGATCGACGCTGCCCGCAAGCGCGAGGAGCCGGTCGACCACATCCTCCTGTACGGACCGCCCGGGCTGGGCAAGACGACCCTTGCCAACATAGTGGCGGCCGAGATGGGGGCGCAGATCCGCACCACCTCAGGACCAGCGATCGAGCGAGCCGGAGACCTGGCCGCGGTGCTCACCGCCCTGAACAAGGGCGACGTGCTGTTCATCGACGAGATCCATCGCCTCTCGCACGTCGTCGAGGAGATCCTGTATCCCGCGATGGAGGACTTCGCCCTGGACGTGGTGCTCGGCAAGGGGCCTGGCGCCCGGACCGTGCGGCTGCAGATCGAGCACATCACGGTGATCGGGGCCACCACCCGGGTGGGGAGCATCACCGGGCCGCTTCGCGACCGCTTCGGCGTGACCTACCGGCTCGACTACTACGGCGCCGATGACCTCGAGCGAATCCTGCGCCGCAGCGCCCATATCCTGGACGTGTCGCTCGAGCCCGATGCCGGCGCGATCATCGCGGCGCGCAGTCGCGGCACCCCCCGCATCGCCAATCGGCTGCTCAAGCGGGCACGCGACTTCGCCCAGGTGCGTAGCGATGGCGTGGTCTCTGCCCGGTTGGCGACCGATGCGCTCGACCTGCTCGAGATCGACCAGCGCGGTCTCGACGCGCTCGACCGGCAGCTGCTGCGGGCGATCGCCGAGCACCACGGCGGGGGACCGGTCGGGCTGCAGACGATGGCGGCCACCATCTCGGAGCCGGTCGAGACGCTCGAGGATGTGATCGAGCCCTACCTCATGCAGATCGGGCTGCTGGCGCGCACGTCCCGCGGTCGGCAGCTGACCCCCGGCGCCTGGGAGCACCTCCGCCTGACTCCACCGCCCCGCTCACCCGAGCAGCAGCCCGGGCTCTTCGACTAGGCCCATGTCCGCTGAGCTGGGCCGATTCCTGCTGGTGGTGGGGATCCTGCTGGCCGTCATCGGTGGGCTGGCGATGGCCGGCATTCGGCTGCCATTCGGTCGCCTGCCGGGCGATATCGCAATCACTGGCGACCGGGGCGGCATCTTCATCCCGCTTGGCACGGGCCTCGTAATCTCGATCGTGCTGAGCCTCCTCTTCAACCTGTTTCTTCGGCGCTGAATCACCTCGCCGCCCGAAGCGGCGGAAATGCTTCCCCGCGTTTGACGTCGGGAGTAGGATCGCCGCGGCGCCGCCGGTTCCACCGGTGGGCCCGCACGGAGGAGGTTCGCACCAGTGGCCGTAACCGCCCAACCCAGCATGCGGAGTGACGAGCCGGCGGAGACCGGGCTCGCCGGATTCTTCCATTTCAGGGAGCGGGGGACCGACTTCGCGACGGAGGCACGCGCGGGCCTGACCACCTTCATGGTGATGGCCTACATCCTCTTCGTAAACGGCGCGATCCTGACCGCCGGCTTCGGCGACAACTCGACGTGGACCCTTGCCACCATCGCGGCAGCCACCGCACTGGTGGCCGGCGTGATGACCATCGCGATGGGATTGATCGGGAACTATCCGTTTGCCCTCGCCGCGGGCCTCGGCATCAATGCGATCGTCGCGTTCACTTTGACGGGCCGAGGTCTTTCGCCCGCCGGTGCGATGGGCGTGATCGTGATCGAAGGCATCCTCGTGACCATCGCGGTGCTGGTTGGCCTTCGGGAGGCCATCATGAACGCCGTCCCGCTCTCCTTGAAGCGGGCGATCGGCGTTGGCATCGGGCTCTTCATCCTGTTCATCGGCTTTGCTAATGGCGGCCTGATCAAGGCCGGCAGTGGCACCCTGGTCACGGTCGCGTTTCCGACCACGCCGCCCCAGTGGGTCTTCCTGGCCGGGCTGCTGTTCACCGTGATCCTCTACGTCATGCGGATCAAGGCAGCTCTGGTGATCAGCATCCTGCTCACCACCGTGTTGGCTTTGGTCGTCGGCGTGGCAAAGATCCCGGCATCTGACCAGCTGATCGCC
>JBDTQD010000115.1:0-3208 GCA_039932375.1 Chloroflexota bacterium
GACCAGGCCACGTCCCGCCACAGCGAGCCCAGGATCTCCAGGAAGTAGTTGATCAGCAGGTACGCGATCGTCAGGCCGATGGCCGGGCCATGCCGATCGAAGCTGACCGATGCAGCCAGCCCGAACGCTGCGAAGGTAGCCCACAGCAGCAGACCGTTCAGGAAGACGAGCGGCATCTGCACCAGGTCCAGCTCCTTCGTCACCCCCTCGATCGCCACGCCGATCAGCTGTCCGCCGAGCAGGGCGAGGAGCACGATCGCCATCAGGGTCGCCACCGCCGCCGCGAGCGTCAGGTAGAGGGTTCGCCGCGAGATCGGGCGCGCCAGCAGCACCTCGAGCGTGCCGGCCTCGCGTTCGCCGGCAACCGCACTGGCCGTCGAGCCGACGGCAAAGATGCCGACGAAGGCGATCGCGAGCGGATGCTGCAGGCCGAGGGTCAACGCCCCCGGCAGGGTGAAGAGGCTGCCGGAGCCGAAGTTCAGCAGCTCCCTGGGCAACGCCCCCGAGTTGGCCAGGTTCTTGAAAGCCGCCGCGAAGCTGACGTAGACGACAGGGATCAGGATCCCCCAGCCGATCGAGGCGACAACCACCGCGAGGAGGCGGACACGGTTCCAGCGCAGCGTCTGGAGGTACAGGCGCAGGTTCATCCGCGCATATCCTCGCGCGCATCGTCACCGGCGTAGTACTCCAGGAACGCCTCTTCCAGGCGCGCGGGCTCGATCGTCAGGTCCTCGAGCGACGGCGAGGCGATCGCGCGCACGAAGCCGGAGACGTCCCCAAGCAGCGTGGCCCGCATCCTGTTGCCGTCGACCGTCACGTCCGCGAGGCCGGGGATGCCGGCCAGGTCCGGGGCCGCCCCGCGCCAGCGCAGCTCCACCTTCCGCTTACGGCGCGCCAGCAGATCATCCACGTTCTGCAGGGCCATCAGGTGGCCGGATCGGATGATCGCGACCCGGTCGCACATCCGCTCCACCTCGGAAAGGACGTGGCTCGAGAAGAAGATGGTGCGTCCCTTCGCCCGCTGGTCGTCCATCAGGCCGTAGAAGGCGTGCTGCATCAGCGGGTCGAGCCCCTCGGTCGGCTCGTCCAGGATGGCAAGCTCGGGGTCGTGCTGCAGGGCCTGGATGACGCCGATCTTCTGGCGCATGCCGCGCGAGTAGTCCCGCACCTTGCGTTTCAGGACCGATGCGGGCAACTGCAGCCGCTCGCACAGCTCCTCGCGCAACGGCGCGCCCCGGTTCTGAAGGGCCGCCAGATATTCGAGGGCATCGGCGCCGCTGAGAGAGTCGTAGAGGGCGATGCCGCCGGGCAGGTAGCCGGTCCGCCGCCGGATCTCGACCGAGTCGGCCACGACGTCCAGGCCCAGCACGGACGCTGAGCCGCTGGTCGGATGCAGGAACCCCAAAAGGGTCCGAATCATGGTCGACTTGCCGGCCCCGTTCGGGCCCAGAAAGCCGAAGATCTCGCCGGCGCGCACATCGAGGGTGAGATCCACCAGGGCCTGGACGTTGCCGTAATGCTTGGTCAGGTGATCGGTTGCGATCACCGCTGCTGGCGCTGGTTTCGGGTCGGCGTCCATCGGCGCCAATCTACTACGCCCCTCAGTGCCGGGGAGGGACCCGGTGCTACACTCTGCTTCCCGAACCGCCATGCGCCCTCTATGAGCTGCGGCGGTTCGTCGGTGTCACCCATGCTGCAACCGCCAGGAACTGCCCCATGAAGATCGCTGTCCCACGCGAGACCGCGGCCGGCGAAACGCGGGTCGCGCTGACGCCGCAGGCCATCACCGCCCTCGTTGCCGACGGGGTTGAGGTGATCGTGCAGTCAGGCGCCGGCGAGGGCTCGTTCATCAGTGACGAGGCGTTCCGGGAGGCGGGCGCCACCATCGTTCCCGATGCGGCCGCGCTCTACGGCCAGGCCGACACCGTCGTGCGCGTCGGCCGTCCGTCCGACGAGGAGACCGGCATGCTGCGCAAGGGGTCGATCCTGATCGGGACGTTGGGGACCCTCTCCAACCCGGAGCTGGCGCGCCGCCTGGCCGAGACCGGGACCACCGCCATCAGCATGGATTCCATCCCGCGCATCAGCCGGGCGCAGAGCATGGACACGCTCTCCAGCCAGGCGACGGTCGGTGGCTACAAGGCGGTCCTGATCGCCGCCGAACGGCTGCCCAAGTTCATGCCGCTGCTCACCACCGCGGCCGGCACGGTGCGGCCCGCGCGCGGCATCGTGATGGGCGCCGGGGTGGCGGGGCTGATGGCGATCGGTACCGCGCGGCGCCTGGGCGCCGTGGTCGAGGCGACCGACGTGCGTCCGGTCGTCAAGGAGCAGGTCGAGAGCCTGGGAGGCATCTTCATCGAGGTCGAGATGACCGACGAGGAGAAGGCGAACGCCGAGACGGCCGGCGGCTATGCCCGCGAGATGAGCGACGACTACAAGCGACGCCAGGCGGAGCTGATCGCCGAGCGCATCAAGGAGGCCGATTTCATCATCACCACCGCGCTCATCCCGGGACGCCCGGCGCCGCGCCTGGTAACCGACGAGATGGTTGCCTCCATGAAGCCGGGCAGCGTCATCGTCGACATGGCGGCCGAGGCGGGCGGCAACGTAGAGGGGACCGAAGCTGGCAAGGAGGTCGTGAAGCACGGGGTGACGATCATCGGCCTCACGAACCTGCCGGCCACCATGCCCAGCAGCGCCACCGCGATGTACGCCAAGAACATGCAGACGCTGCTCAAGCACCTGATCAAGGATGGCGCCATCAACCTCGACTTCACCGATGAGATCACCCGCGGCGCCACCATCACCCACGGCGGCAAGGTGATCCACGACGCAACCGCCAAGGCGCTCGGGATCGAGCCCGCGACGCCTCCGAAGCCGGAGCCGGCCAAGCCTGCGGCGCCCGCCGGAGGCGCAGCGTGAACGAGGCCGTCCAGACCCTGTCCACCGAGGCGTTGCTCCAAGCCCTCTTCGTGTTCGTGCTCGCCGCGTTCGTCGGCTACGAGGTGGTGAGCAAGGTGCCGACGATGCTCCACACCCCACTCATGTCGGGCGCCAATGCGGTGCATGGCGTGATCGTGGTGGGCGCGATGCTGGTCGCAGCGTCGGCTGAGGGACCGCTGCGGATCATCCTCGCGCTGTTGGGCGTCATCCTGGGCACGATCAACGTGGTCGGCGGCTTCGTCGTCACCGATCGGATGCTCGAGAT
>JBDTQD010000116.1:0-3195 GCA_039932375.1 Chloroflexota bacterium
AGCTGCAGCGGATCGAGCCGCTCACCGAGCAGGAAGGCAGCGATCAACGCCCCGGAGATGGGCATCAACAGCAGAAATGGCGCGGCCCGGCCAGCAGGCATCTGGCGCAGGGTTGACACCACCAAGACGTGCGGCACGGCCGATGCCGGCAGCCCTAGCCAGACGAGCGCCGCCCAGCCTCGCGACGACAGATGCAGCGAAAGACCGGCGGGGTCCAACACGACCTGCAGCAACCCGGTCACCACCACGTTGGCGACGAGCAGCCAGAAGGCGATCGTCAGCGCCGGCAGGCGCGAAGCCGATCCCCACAACCGGGCCAGCACCAGATACACCGCGAACGACAGCGCCGCGCCCAGGGCGACGGCAACACCCAGCAGGTCGACATGCGCGCCGCCCGGCCGCGCCAGCAGGACGAGCCCTAAAACAGCCACTCCCAGGGCAACCGCCACGCGCCGCCCCAGCGACTCGCTGAGCGCGAGCGCGGCGACCGCTACGGCCAGGAGCGGATAGATCCCCGCGACGAACGACGTGATCGAGGCGCCGGTCAGGAAGATCGCAACGTTCATCCCGATCAGATACATCGGCCCGCCAAGTGCAGCCAGGACGGCGAGTCGACCCAGTGTCCCGGACGCCGGGCGCAGGCCAGCAAATTCGCCTCGCAGCAACGCGAACAGGCCAACCGCGGCAGCTGCAAGCAGCGTGCGCCAAGCAGCGGCACCCAGCGGCGGCAGCTCCTCGAGCAGCACGCGGGTGACCGGGAAGGCAGATCCCCACAGGATCGCCACCAGGGTCATCAGCACCTCGCCGGGGAGTGGTCGAACGGAGAGGCGCGAACGCATCGGGCTATGCTAGCCGGGTGTCCGCCCCGCCCATGACCGACCGCGATCCGGCCGCGCTCCGCGATTTCGCGATGGGCCTCTTCGACGAAACCGATGCCCTCGCGCTGCGCCAGCTGGCCGCCGGGCTGACCGTCAACCAGAAGCCTGACGCCACCCTGGTCACCCAGGTCGACACCGATGTTGAGGCGCGGCTGCGCGAACGGATCTCGGCGGCATATCCGAGCCATGGCATCGTCGGCGAGGAGTATCCCGATGAGGCCGGCGATGGTGAGACGCGCTGGATCATCGACCCAATCGACGGGACCCACAACCTGGTGCGCGGGATCCCCGTCTGGGCGACCCTGATCGCCGTGGAGCGGGAAGGCGAGCTGATCGCGGCGGCGGTATCGGCCCCGGCGCTGCAGCGACGTTGGCACGCTGCGCGTGGCAATGGCGCTGGCATCCAGGATCTGCTCGGCGAGCGACAGCTCCACGTGTCCCAGATCGACCAGATCAAAGAAGCCCAGCTGGTCTGGTCCGGCCTGGCATCGCTCCAGGCGGAAGGTTTCGGGGCGGTGGTCGAGGCACTGGCGAGGGATGCCTGGCGCGACAGGGGGTTCGGCGAATTCTGGGGCTACATGCTGGTCGCCGAAGGAGCCGCCGATGCGATGCTCGAGATCGGTCCAACCCTGTGGGACCTGGCTGCGCCGGCCTTGATCGTGAGGGAGGCAGGCGGCAGACTCACCGACTTCGCCGGGCGCGACTCATATGCTGGGCCGCAGTCGCTTGCCAGCAATGGCGCGCTCCATCCTGCCCTGATCGAGGTCCTGGGCCGATGAGCACCAAGGCGCTGCGCGTCATGCTGGTGGACGACCACGCCCTCGTTCGCTCGGCTGTGCGCCAGGCCCTGGCGGGCCACGACATCGAGGTGGTTGGGGAGGCATCGAGCGGCGCGGAGGCGCTCCTGCTCGCCCCGCAGCTGCGTCCCGACGTGATCCTGCTTGACATCAAGATGCCGGGCATGGACGGGCACCAGGTGCTCCGCGAGCTGGTGCCGCGCCTGCCGAGCACGCGCATCGTGATGCTCACCGTCTCCGAGGAACGCCGCGACCTGTTCGAGGCGATGCGCTTCGGCGCTGCCGGCTACCTGACCAAGGACCTCCATCCCGATGCCCTCCTGCGCGCGGTGCGCGGCATCGGTGCCGGCCACCTGGCCATGTCACGGACGATGGCGTCCGACGTGATCCGTCACCTGGCGGCGGCGTCGCGCAAGGCGCCATCGGTCGAGGGCGACAGCACCCTGGCCAACCTGAGTCGCCGCGAGGCGGAGGTGCTCGGCTACCTGGGGGACGACCTCACGGACAAGCAGATCGCCGCGCGCCTGAACATCTCGCCGCGGACGGTGGAGACGCATGTCGGGCGGATCCTGGAGAAGCTGGGGGCCGGCAATCGGGCGCAGGCGGCCCGCAAGCTGCGGGCGTCCGAGCGAAAGAACGCCTGACCGTCAGGAAGCCTGGGCCGCCTCGAGCTGCACCATCAGGAGGCGCGGCTGGGTCACCTCGAGCGCGAGGTCGGCGCCGTCCTTCATGCGGAGCAGCACCAGCCGCTGGAGCGCCACCGCGGCCTCGCTGATCTTCCCGAGCCGGATCTCGGTCACCGTCGTCCCGGCATGGACCAGGCGCCGGGACGTGAGATAGAGGGTCCCGCCGACCGGCTTGGCGGCGCTCGTTCCCCGTTCCTCGACCTCCAGCAGGGCGGATCGATGGATCGCGTGCAAGACCTCCCCGGGGAGGGCGATGGCGTCAAATGAGGGGTCGCTCAGGACCGGCAGCCCCTCGGTGGCGTACTGCTCGGCGGCCTCCGCGGCGACCTCTCGATCGATGGCAATCCGGTCGGCAATCGCCTGCGCATCGCGCAGCGATTCTGCCTCGACCGATGATGCGGCCGAGCCGCGCTCAATGTCTTCCGCCACACCGCGAGTCTATGGTGCGGCTTCGTACCCTCGCATCGGGATTGGTGTGGTGGTGCTACGGAATCGGTCCTGCGTACCCGTACGAGCCGATCCGTACTCGAGTCAGTAGCTCCACGGATTGCCGGCGCCGAAGCGGTGGCTAAGGTGTGCGGACTGCCGGCTCGATGCCCGCCGGCATACAACTGAATCCGAGGGATTTATCTTTTGTCCTCCAATTCCCGGACCGATGGACGTCGGCGGACGTCTCGTGCCCTGCTGGTCTTCGTGCAGATCGTCGCCTTCGTGGCGTATGCGATCGCGCCCATCACGGCGCTTGCCGTCGACCCCGTTTCACCCGACCCTTCAGCCAGCAGCTCGCCTGCCGCTGACCCGAGCGCAACCCCGGATCCGAGTTCCGCGCCGCCT
>JBDTQD010000117.1:0-3157 GCA_039932375.1 Chloroflexota bacterium
CCTTGCGGGTCCCTGCGCGAGTGGTGATGTTGGGCCCGCCATAGCCGCTCATCTCGCCGATGAGCCTGGCCCGGATCTGACGCACTACCGGTCGCCAGTCCAGCGAATCATACCCGAGATGTGCAACCACCTGCTCGGCGGTCCACGCCTGACCCCGGCTCCACGCGCGGCGAAGCGTCTCCCCGGCCGCCGCACTGCGCCACCAGGTCTGCCCGTGGTGCTTCACCAGGTAGTCGGTCAGAGCGCCGTCGAGCATGAATGAGCGCAGATACGACGCGGCGTACATGCGGTCATCGATGAGCAGGTAGCGCTCCTCGGGCTCGCGCACGCCGAGCAGGAGCCCGGCCAGGCCCGCATAGGTGGCCCTGCTGAGCGCGATGTCGCCACCGCGATGCATGCGCAGCTCGTGCAGGTGGCGGGCGGCCGTCAGGCGCTGGGTGACGAGCTGGTGGAGCGAAACGAAGTCGGCGAAGGCAATCGCGTGCTCGGCCGGCATGCCGAGCTGCTCGACCAGCCAGTCGGGTTGGGCAAGCAGCCGCTCGAAGATCCACGCATATCCCTCAGTGACGCTGGCGTCACCCAGCTCACGCAGCGCGACCGGCAGCTTGGGGTCGACGTGGAGAAAGTGCTCGAGGTGCCCCGCTTCGTGCAGGACGGCTCCGTAGTCGTCCCAGCCGCCATGTGGCTGGATCACCAACCGTACGTCGCGCGGGGCACTGACCACGGCCACGAAGGCGCGCCGCGACTTGTTCGGCCGGGCCTCCACGTCGAGCGTCGCACCGGGCTGGTTGCGCAGCTCGATGCCAAGACCCCGCAGGGTGGATTCCAGGACCGATACGATGCGTCGACCGTCGAACCAGTGGTCCCAGCCGCTCCCCCGCATCAGGCACCACAGGTCGGCAAGGCTGGCGTCACCCTGCTCGATCTCGATCCGCGCCAGGTAGCGCCGCAGCGCAGCGAAGTAGGGCGTCTCGGATTCGGCCAGGAACCCGCGAATCTCCTCTCCCAGGGCGTCGGGGTCGAAGCCGCGGGTCGTCTTGATCAGATCCACGTAATCGGCGTAGCCGAGCTCGCGGGCCAGCGTGCCAATCCGCTCGAAGCGCTGCCGGCGGAGCGGGTTGATCGCCTCCTCTGCTTCGAGGTACGAGGCGTACAGCGCATTCCGTTCCGCTCGGCCGCTGATCTCGCTGATCCGATTGGGGAGCGCTCGATACGGGATCCGCTCGCCGCGCCAGACGACCACCGCGGTCGCCTCGGCAGTGCCGACCGCATCGGTCAAGCCGGCGACGGCATGATCGATGTACCCGTCGGTCGCGACCGCGAGAAGGGCGCGGTTGTGGTTCTCCTCTTCTCCGCCTGCGTCGAGGAGGCGCCTGAGGGCGTCGATCACCGTGCGGCCGAAGAGCGCAGCGTGTCGCTCGTAGATCGGGCCCAGGGCGAGCTCGTCGCGAAGTCCGGCGCCGTGCTGATACAGCTCCTCCTCGCGCTCGGCGAGGAACGCGCCAAGATCGCGCTCGTAGGCAGGCCGGTCGAACGCCGGCCGCCGGCCGGCGGGGGCTCGCGGGCTCATCGGCTCAGGAGTTGCTCGCGGCGCCCGGGAGAGACGGGGCGTCGACCGCCTCCACCGCTTCGCCGGCAGTCCCCAGCCCAAGCCTGGCAGCGGCCGCTCCGACGAAGTCGCGGAAGAGCGGATGGGGCCGGTTTGGACGGCTCTTCAGCTCAGGGTGCGCCTGGGTGGCGACAAACCATGGATGGTCTCGCAGCTCGATGTACTCGACCAGGCGATCGTCCGGCGAGACGCCACTGAACCACATCCCTGCCGACGCGAGCCGCTCGCGATAGGCGTTGTTCACCTCGAACCGATGCCGGTGCCGCTCGTATGCGATCTCGGTGCCGTAGGCATCGCGCACCTTCGACCCCTCCTCGAGGCGAGCGGGGTAGAGGCCGAGCCGCATGGTGCCGCCCTTGTCGGTCACGTCCGCCTGGTCGGGCATCAGGTCGATCACTGGGTGCTCGGTGAAGACGTTGAACTCGGAGCTGTTGGCGTCATCGGTCCCGAGCGCCATCCTGGCGAACTCGATCACCGCACATTGCAGGCCGAGGCACAGGCCCAGGTACGGAACGCGCTCCTCGCGTGCCCAGCGAATGGCGCGGATCTTGCCCTCCACGCCGCGATAGCCGAAGCCGCCCGGAACGAGCACGCCGGCCACCCCTTGCAGCTCATCGGCGACCAGCTCGAGCTCGATCCGCTCGAGGTGCTCGCTGCTGATCCAGCGCGGCTTGACCTCGACGCCGTGATGCAGGGCAGCGTGCTTGAGCGCCTCGCTGACGCTGATATAGGCGTCCGGCAGCTCGGTGTACTTGCCGACGATGGCGATCTCGACCTCGGGGCGCGGGGTGCGGATCCGAGCCACCAGCTCCTGCCAGTCGTGCAGATCCGGCTCGCTGCCCGGGATCTCGAGCTCCTTGGTGATCAGCTTGCCGAGGCCGGCGCGCTCGAGCTGGATCGGCACCTCGTAGATGCTGCGCGCCGTCTTGAGCGGGATCACCGCGTGCACGTCGACGTCGGTGAACAGCGAGACCTTGTCCATGATCTCGTCGTCGATCGGCTCGTCGCTGCGCAGGATAATGACGTCCGGCTGGATCCCAATCCCGCGCAGCTCCTTCACCGAGTGCTGGGTCGGCTTCGTCTTGAGCTCGCCCGTGGCACCAATCTGCGGCAACCACGTCACGTGCACATAGAGGACGTTGCGCCGGCCGACGTCCTTGCGCATCTGGCGGATCGCCTCCAGGAAGGGGAGGCTCTCGATGTCGCCGACCGTTCCCCCCACCTCGACCACCACCACGCCGTGCGAGGCGAGGCCGTTGGTCGCCACGGAGCCGGTACCGTCGCGAGCGACCCGGGCGATCCGCTCCTTGATTTCGTTGGTGATGTGCGGGATCACCTGCACCGTGCCGCCGAGGTAGTCGCCGCGCCGCTCCTTGGCGATCACGCTCTGGTAGATCCTGCCGGTCGTGACGTTGCTCGCCTGAGAGAGGTTCTCGTCGATGAAGCGCTCGTAGTGGCCCAGGTCGAGGTCCGTCTCGGCGCCGTCATCGGTGACGAACACCTCGCCGTGCTGGTACGGCGACATGGTGCCGGGATCGATGTTGATGT
>JBDTQD010000118.1:0-3120 GCA_039932375.1 Chloroflexota bacterium
CTCGCGGACCGCCTTGATCACCAGGATCTTGTTCGGGCCGACCTCGGTCAGGATCGCGTCGAACTCGGTCTGCTCCTCGGCTGCCGCCGGCGTGCCGGCCCCGTCACCGCCCGCGGCCGATGGAGCCGATGCCGCGGCCATCGGAGCCGCTGCCGTCACGCCGTACCGCTCCTCGAACGCCTTCACCAGCTCGGACAGCTCAAGGACAGTCATGCCGTCAATCGCCTCCAGGAACTGATCCTTGGTCAGAGTCTTTGCCATCGGTTGTTCTCTCCTTCGTATCGTCAGGCGGCCGCGCCGCCCTCACTTGCTCGCTTCTGGTCGGCCACTGCGCTGAGCACGCCGACGAGGTTTCGCAGATTGCCGGCCAGGACGCCAGCCATCCCCGTCATCGGGGAAGCCATGGCACCCGCCAGGCGGCCGAGGAGCACGTCACGGCTCGGCAGGTTTGCTAGGCGCTGGAACGCTGCGGCGTCGACCGCCACCCCGCCCAGTAGGCCGCCCCGCAGGGAGACCACCTTCGAATACGGGCGCAGGGCGTCCTGCAGCGCCTTGGCCAGGCTCTGCTCGTCGCCGGAGCTCGAGGCAACCGCGGTGGGACCGGAGAGGAGCGATGTCAGCTCCTCGCGGCCCGCCTCCGCCGCCGCGATCTTCAGCAGGCGGTTCTTGGCGACGTGCAGCTGGACACCGTTGGCGCGCAGCGACCTCCGAACCGACTGCATGTCGGAGACGGTCAGTCCCCGGTAGTCGGCCACGGCCAGCGCCGTGCTGGAGCGGAGCAACTCCGTCAGCTCGGCGATCGCCTGGCGTTTCGCATCGGTCGGCATGGTTGTTCCCTTTCGTACCTCCGTGACATCAAAAGGTCCTCGCGCACGCACTGGCACGAGGACCGTTCTTCGGTCGCATCACTGCCTCGGCGTGCCGTCGGCTCCATCGGCCGGCGATTGGCCCGGGGCTTTCACCCGGAGTACAACGCTGTCTGTGGCTTCTCTTCGGCTGTCCCGAGGAATCCTGTCGCTTCTCCTGCTAGGCGCTGGCCGCCGCCAGCGCAGACGGGATATCGACCCGCATTCCGGGGCCCATGGTAGGGGCTACAGTCAGGGATCGCATGTAGGTCCCCTTGGCACCGCTCGGCTTTGCACGCTGCACCGCGTCGACGAGCGTCGCGATGTTGGCCGACAGCTGATCGGGGGTGAAGCTGACGCGGCCGACCGCCACATGCACGATCCCAGCGCGATCGACCTTGAACTCGATCCTGCCGGACTTGGTCTCGCTCACCGCCCGCTCGATGTCGAATGTGACAGTGCCGGCCTTGGGGTTCGGCATCAGGCCGCGCGGCCCGAGCTTCTTTCCGAGCCGTCCAACGGTGCCCATCATGTCGGGCGTCGCGATCGCCACGTCGAACTCGAACCAGCCAGCGTCGATTTTCTTGACCAGGTCATCGCCGCCAACCTGGTCGGCCCCGGCACGCAGCGCGTCCTGCGCCTTCTCCCCCTCCGCGAAGACGATCACGCGCGTCGCTCGCCCGGTGCCGTGTGGCAGGACGACCGTGCCGCGCACCAGCTGGTCGGCGTGGCGGGGATCGATCCCCAGGCGGAGGTGCAGCTCAACTGTGGCGTCGAACTTCGAGACTGAGATGCGCGGCAGCAGCTCGCAGGCCTCGCCGATCGTGTAGCGACGGTCGGGCTCGAGCAGCTTGACAGCGTCGAGGTACTTCTTGCCGTGGCGCGCCATCAGTCCCCCACCTCGATGCCCATGCTGCGCGCGGTCCCGGCCACGATCCGCATGGCGTGCTCGATGTCATTCGCATTCAGGTCCGCCATCTTGGTCTCGGCGATCTCGCGCAGCTGGCGCTGCGACACCCTGCCCACCTTGTCGCGGTTCGGCTGCGCCGAGCCACTCTCCACGCCGGCCGCGCGCTTCAGGAGGGCCGCCGCCAGCGGGGCCTTGGTGACGAAGGTGAAGGAGCGATCCTCGAAGACCGTGATCTCAGCCGGGACCACGTAGCCAGCCTGCGCCGCTGTCCGCTCGTTGAAGGCCTTGATGAACTCCATGATGTTGATACCGTGCTGACCGAGCGCCGGCCCGACCGGGGCGGCGGCAGTGGCTTTGCCGGCGGGCGCCTGGATCTTGAGGATGGCTCGAATCTTCTTGGCCATGGCTTACAGCTTGTCGATCTGCAGGAAGTCGAGCTCGACCGGCGTCTCGCGGCCGAAGATACTGACCAGCACCTTGACCTTGTTGCGCTCGGGGTTGACCTCGTCCACGGTCCCGATGAACTCGGCGAACGGGCCATCCTTGACCCGAACGCTCTGGCCCTTCGTGAACTGCAGCTTGAACTTCGGTGCCTCGACCCCCATCTGCTTGAGGATCTTCTTGACCTCGCCCTCCATCAGCGGCGTGGGTCGGTTTCCCGAGCCGACGAAGCTGGTCACCCCAGGCGTATTGCGCACGACGTACCAGGACTCATCGGTCATCACCATCTCGACCAGCACGTAGCCGGGGAAGACCTTCTTGTTGACGGTCTGCCGCTGGCCGTTCTTGATCTCGATCTCCTCCTCCATCGGCACCAGGACCTGGAAGATCTGGTCCTCCACGCCCATCGACTCAATGCGGTGCTCGAGATTGGCCTTCACCTTGTTCTCGTACCCGGAGTAGGTGTGGATCACGTACCACTGCTTGGTGGTCCGCTCCGCGGCATACGGATCGTCGGGCTGGGGCGCCTCGCGCGACAGCCGCGCCGCCTGGCGTGCCTCATTGCGCGGCTCGCTCTCGACGACCTGCTCCTGGGCGACCTTCTCTTCGTTCGTCACAGGACCTGCTGCACCAGCGCGTGCAGCGCGGTGTCCAGCACGGCGATGTAGATCCCGACCGCGATCGATACCGCGATGACGATCAGGGTCAGGTTGATCACCGTCTGGCGCGTCGGCCAGGCGACCTTCTTGAGCTCGGACCAGGCCTCGGTGAGGTACTGGCGAATGCCGCGGAACACGATTGCTTCAGCTCGCTCCTGATGTGATGGTTATGAATTGACCGATGAAGCTGGCAGGGGCGACAGGACTCGAACCTGCAACCGCTGGTTTTGGAGACCAGTGCTCTACCAGTTGAGCTACACCCCTA
>JBDTQD010000119.1:0-3055 GCA_039932375.1 Chloroflexota bacterium
GCGTCGCGCGGCTGCTCGTCGCGAGGCCGCCGCGGGAAGTCGACGATCTGGCTGATCGGGACGAAGCCCCGCACCCCCAGGTCGACGATCAGGCCGCCCTTGTTGTGATCGATGACGCGCGCCTCGACGATCTCGCCGGCATCGAAGCGCTCCTGCATGGCGCGCCATTTGCGCTCGAGCCCGGCGCGTCGCAGCGACAGCACGGCATGCCCCTCGGGGGACTCGGGCTGCAGGACGTAGACGAGGACCTCGTCGCCGACCTTGAGCTCCTGCCTCGCCTCTTCGCCGTCGCGCGGTCCGCGGCGGCTCATCAGCTCGCGGTTCGAGACGACGCCTTCGCTTTTGCCGCCGAAGTCGACCAGGATCTCGTCGGGGTCGATTCGGACAACCGTCCCCTCGACGACGTCGCCGTGCTTGAGGCTCTTGACCTCATTCGATGGATCGTCGAGGAGCTGCTCCATGGTCAGGGGCTCGACGTCGGGAACAGCCTCCGGCTCGGGCGCGGGCTCCGCCTCGGCGGCAGCTGGCTCAGGCTCAGGCTCCGCCTCGGATGCCGGCTCAGGCGCCCCCTCGGCCGCGATCGGCTCGGGAGCGGGCACTGTTGGCTCGGGAGCGGTCTCCGCCTCGGGGGTCGCCTCGGCCTCTGCCGCGATCGGCTCAAGCTCGGGAGCGGTCTCCGGCTCAGCCGCGACCGGCTCAGCCGGCACATCGGGCGACTGGGGTTCGGCGGTCATCTCCGCCGGCTCGTCCGCGGCGTGCATTGCCTCTCCCGGAGTCAGGGATGGATCCTCGGGCTGCGGCTCAGGCTGATTCGTCTCGTCGGTCAAGTAGTTGTACGCTCCTTGGGTGCGATGTCCCCGCAGCAACAACGCCCTCCGCATGCGGAGGGCGTCTCATTCATCAGGTGGCTTGGAAGCTGCCTTCATGGTCGATGAGACGACTCGGGTGCTCCTCCGTAACGGCCGATGGGCGAGACGCGCGTCCGCGCGTGGCTATGCGGTTGTTTGCTCCAGAGCCGCAGGAGCATACCACACGGTCAAGCGCGCTCAGCCATGCCCGAACTGCCCGATCTGACCGTCGTCGCCGAGGAGCTCCAGGCGCGTGCCACGGGCCGCACCGTGCTCGAGGCGACGGCCCCGACTCCGATCCTGGTGCGAGCCACGCCGGCCGAGCTGGCGAAGCTGGTCGGGTCGACCCTGAAGAGCGCGCGACGCCGTGGCAAGTTCCTCCTCCTGAGCTTCGCACGGGACGGCGCCGATGAGCTGGTCCTCGCCGCCAACCCGATGCTTGCCGGTCGCTTCTGGCTCCTCGACGGCGGCGCCGAAAAGGTGCGGGCGCGGACCGGCCTGCGCCTTCGCTTCGCCGATGGCGGCGAGCTGCGGTATGTCGATCGCGAGATGCTCGGCAAGCTGTACCTCGTCCGCCCCGATGCCCTCGACGTGATCCCCGGCTGGACGGAGATGGGGCCCGATGCCGACGACCCGACCCTGACCGTTGACGCCTTCCGGCAGCGGATACGGCGCCACCCCGGCGAGCTGAAGTCCCTGCTGCGCAACAGCCGCTTCGTGGCGGGCATCGGCAATGCCTACAGCGACGAGATCCTGTGGGAGGCCCAGCTCGCCCCGCTACGGCGCCGAAGCACGCTGTGCCCGGAGGAGATCGACCGCCTGCACGCTGCGATGCGCTCCGTTCTGGCCGATGCCATCGTTCGGTTGCGCTTGCTGGTCCCGCCCGATATCCAGACCCAGCATCGCGAGTTCCTGAAGGTCCATCTCCGCGGCGGTGAACCATGCCCCCGCTGCGGACGGGTGCTGCGCCAGGTCGGCGGCAGCGAGGCGACCACCTTCTGCCGGACCTGCCAACCGCCGGCCTGAGGTTGCTCGCTGCTCAGGGGATGATCAGTCGCTGGCCAACGTTGATCGTGTCGCTCGTTAGCCCGTTCGCGTCCTTGATCGCCTGCACCGTTGTTCCAAATCGCTGCGCGATGAGCGAGAGATACTCGCCCTGTTTGACGATATAGATCCGCTGCGTGGGAACGGGTGTAGGCGAGGGGGTTGGTGCGATGGTCGCGGTGGGGACTGCCGAGGCCGACTGCGTGGCACTGGCTGTTGGGCTGGTCGACGCCGATGCCTCTGGTGACGTGGATGGGCTCGGCGTGGGGCTGCCACCCCGAGGCGGGGCGCCAACGAACAGGCGGAACACGCTGCCCAGGAGCAACACGACCACGACGGCGGCGGCGGCCATGCCGACCAGCAGGGCTCCACGGCTGAGCGGAGCACGTGGGGTCTTCGCCAGGTTCCGCCATGCTGGCTCCGGCTCGAGGATCAGGCGCGTTCGTCCAAAGTCCACGTCCGGCGCGACCCGCGGGAGGCCACTCGAGGCGGCGAGCCAGGCGGTGCGGGCCGATGCGAAGCGGTCACAGCGCGCATGCGCCTCCGTCAGGCACAGCTGCACCTGGCGAGCGCGCTCCAGCGGGGCCGGCGGAGTAAGCGCGTGGCAGCGATGCTCGGCATCGAATCCATCGGCCACCGTCCGGCCGTCATCGGCCAGGGCCAGGTAGGGACAGATCCGCTCCACCCGGCGAGGATAGCAGCGCAGGGCGGGAGTGCCGGCAGCCGACAGGTGGGTGCCGAAAATGAACTATCCCGGCGACGACCTATCTTCCCAGGGAGTTGCCCCCCAAGTATCTTCGGCGCTGGAGAGCTTAACTTCCGTGTTCGGGATGGGAACGGGTGGTTCCTCTCCGCTAGCGTCACCGGGATAGATCTTCAATTGGCGCGACCCGCCACCATGATGGCGAGCGAACCTTCGACTGGAAGCGTCGATCGTTGTCGATTAGCCGGTCGATGCCGGCGTCCGAAACGCGGTCCAGCAGCGTGCTAGACGCGTGAATTAGGTCAAGCCCTCGACCATTAGTACCGCTTCGCTGAACGCATTGCTGCGCTTACACGTGCGGCCTATCAAACAGCTAGTCTCGCTGCGGTCTTACCCGGTTACCCGGTGGGGAACCTCATCTTGAGGCGAGCTTCGCACTTAGATGCTTTCAGTGCTTATC
>JBDTQD010000120.1:0-2960 GCA_039932375.1 Chloroflexota bacterium
CGGCTTACACTCTCCCTGGGCAGTCATCCCGTGACTGCTGGAGGGAGAAACCGCCAGATGGGCTCGCGGAGGACCCTGTGGGTCCTGGCGTCGGGGCGGCAGAGATTCGCAGCGGTGGCCGCTGTCGTCGTCGTTGTCGGAGCGGCCGCGTGGTTGGCCTTTGCAATTGTCCTCCGTCCTGCCAGCGATGCGTCGGTCGCCACTCCGGCTGCATCCGCGACTTCCAGTGTCCCGCCGACAGGCTCCCTACCGCCCGGACCGACGTCAACGGCCGTACCTCCTCCAACGGTCATACCGACTGCCGTGATTACGCCCACTTCCACGGTCGCACCGACGACCACGGCTGAGCAATCGCCGACGATCGTACCGACTCGTACTGTTGTACCAACTCCCACTCCGCTTGCGAACTCCGTTACGTTGGTTGGGGCGGGCGATATCGCGAGTTGCTCGTCGTCAGGCGATGAAGCCACCGCCGCGCTGCTCGACCAGATCGGCGGCGCGGTGTTCACGACCGGCGACAACGCCTACGAGAGAGGGACGGCGACCGAATTTCAAAACTGCTATGAACCAAGCTGGGGCAGACACAAGGCAGATACTCACCCGATCCCGGGCAACCATGAATGGCTCACGGCGAATGCCCAGGGATATCGGGACTACTTCGGATTCGATGGCGCGCCGACGTGGTACTCGTACAACCAGGGCGCTTGGCACGTGGTCGTTCTCGATTCCGACTGCGTGCAAGTGGCTGGCTGCGGTATCGGTTCGCCTCAGTACGCCTGGCTCGCGACTGATCTGACGGAAAATACCGCGGTCTGCACCGTGGCGATGTGGCATCACGCCCGCTTCAGCTCAGGAAAACTTGGCATCGACGTGTTGATGTCGCCCATCTGGCGACTGCTCTACGACCATGACGCGGAACTGGTGCTGAGCGGCCACGACCACGACTACGAGCGCTTTGCACCGCAGACGGCCAATGGGCAATTGGACATTGCCCGCGGACTCCGCCAGTTCGTGGTCGGCACCGGGGGGGTGGATCACACCCAATTCGCCCGCGTGCTCCCGAACAGCGAGGTTCGGAACGCCGACACCTTCGGCGTCCTGAAGCTGACACTGCGGATGGATTCCTACGATTGGCAGTTCATCCCGGTTGCCGGCAGTTCGTTCTCGGATACCGGAACCGGCGCCTGCCACTGACGAGCCGATGAGGGGCCTCAGCCCTAGAATCGGACCGATGCCCACGAAGCCAACCCCGACGGCACGAACCCCGGACGAGATCCTGGCGCGCCTCAATGCACCCCAGGCCGAGGCGGTGGCGCACATGGGCGGCCCCCTCCTGATCCTGGCCGGGGCGGGGAGCGGCAAGACGCGCGTGCTGGCGCATCGGGTCGCGTATCTGGTCGCCAGCGGGACAAAGCCGTGGCAGATCGTGGCCGTCACCTTCACCAATAAGGCCGCCAACGAGATGCGCGAGCGGATCGCGGGGCTGATCGGCGAAGAAGCGGCCAGAGAAGCGACGATCGGGACATTCCATGCCATCTGCGCGCGGATCCTGCGCCGCGACGGCGGCGCCATCGGGCTCACCCGGTCGTTCACGATCTACGATCGCGCCGACCAGGTGGCGATGGTCAAGGGCATCCTGCGTCGCCTGGACCTGGACGAGAAGCGCTTCGCGCCGGCGGGAATGCTGGCCTGGATCGGCCAACGCAAGGACGAGTTGGCCGACCCGGCGACCGCCACGAGGCAGGCGGCCAACTACTACGACGAGACGGCGGCGCGCGTCTACCAGGCGTACGAGGCGCAGCTGCACGAGGACGATGCGGTCGACTTCGACGACCTGCTGATGCGCGCCGTCTTCCTGTTCGAGCAGCACCCCGACATCCTGGCCCGGTACCAGGGCCGCTGGCAGCAGATCCTGGTCGACGAATACCAGGACACCAACCGGGCGCAATACCTGCTCTGCAGCCTGCTGGCCGCCAAGCACGGCAACCTGGCGGTGGTGGGAGACGACGACCAGAGCATCTACTCCTGGCGCGGCGCCGACCTGCGCAACATCCTGGACTTCGAGCGCGACCACCCGACCGCCAAGGTGGTGAAGCTCGAGCAGAACTACCGGTCGACCCAGACCATCCTGGACGCGGCGCACGCCGTCGTCTCCCGAAACGAAGGGCGCAAGGACAAGAAGCTCTGGACCGATCGCGGTGCCGGCAGTTCGATCACCCTCTTCGACGCCTACAACGAGTACGAAGAGGCCGAATTCGTGGCCCGCCAGATCGAGCGCCTGACCGGCAAGGGAGGACGAGGCTCACTCAGCTCGATCCTTACCACGCGGGCCGATGACGAGGACGGCGCGCTGCGCTACGGCGAGATCGCGATCACGTACCGCATCAACGCCCAGAGCCGCGTGCTGGAGGAGGCGTTCGTCCGCTTCGGGATCCCGTACCAGCTGGTCGGCGGCACCCGCTTCTACGAGCGGCGCGAGGTGAAGGACGCGCTCGGCTACGTCCGTCTCGCGCGCAACACCGCGGACCGCGTCGCGCTGGAGCGGGTGATCAACGTTCCTGCGCGGGGGATCGGTGACAAGACGATGGAGGAGGTGCGGGGGTCGATGCAGGCCCGCGGCGGGACCCTGTGGGATGCGATCGAGCGGGCGGGGGAGAATCCCAACCTGTCGCCCCGCGCGCGCACCTCGCTCGCCGGATTCGCGGAGCTGGTGCGGGGATTTGCCGCCATTGCCGCGGCGGAGGCGCCATCAGTCCTGTTCGATGCGGTCTACGAGCGCACCGGGCTGCGCGAGACGCTCCAGGACGGCACCGATGACGGCGAGGAGCGCTGGACGAACCTGCTCGAGCTGCGCAATCACGCCGCGGAATTCGATGAGCTGGCGATCCCCGAGGGGCTCGAGCGATTCCTGGAGGAGGTGGCGCTGGTCAGCGACCAGGACGAGCTGGAGGATCGGCCGG
>JBDTQD010000121.1:0-2947 GCA_039932375.1 Chloroflexota bacterium
TGATCAACTACTTCCTGGAGATCCTGGGCTCGCTGTGGCGGGACGTGGCCTGGTCACAGCAGTACTCGCTCTTCCACCACTTCAACCCGGGCAAGATCCTGACCGGCCAGACCGATTGGCTCGACTTGGTGATCCTGGCCGTGGCGATCGTGATCCCGGTCATCTACGCGCTGGTGGTCTTCCCCCGTCGGGACCTGTCCGCCCCGAGCTGACGCCCTTGCTACTCGGTGCGGAGCGCCAATGCCGTGACCTGCTGAACGGTGAGCCGCTGACCCTCGGCGTACGCCGTAGCAAGCGCCGGGTCGGTAGTCAGGGTCTCGGGGTAGAAGTCCACAAACTCGCGGTTCATTTTGGCCAGGCCGGTACCGGTACTGCGCTCGGTCGCGGCGGAATAGCCTGCCAACCGCACCGCGCGATCGACGTCGCCCTCGGTCCAGTACAGCGCGGCGAATGCATCGAAGATCAGGGCATAGCCGGACTTGTCCTCGATCTCAGTGAAGAGCGGCAGCGCCTCCTCGAGCGATCGGCGCGTCGTCGCCGGATTGGTCTTGAGGTGGTAGAGGGCCAGGATATAGAGCGACCAGGCGGTCATGAACCGGTCGCCGATGCGCCGGAAGATCTCGAGCGCCTCGTCGATGTGGACGCGGCCGCCAGCGAAATCGTCGAAGAAGTAGTAGGTGTTGGCGAGTCCCCATAACGATCGGCCGATCCCGCCCTCATCGCCGAGCTGCCGATACAGGTCGACCGCTTCCAGCGCCATGGCCCGGGCCTGCATCTGATCCTCTCGGTTGAGGGTAAAGGTGAAGGACACGTTGTACAGCGCGCTGGCGAGGCGCTGGTTGTCGCCGGAGGCACGCGCCAGCTCGAGCGCCTCTTCGTACCAGGCCCGTGCCGGGAGCAAATCAGCCTGCCAGTAGGCGATCCCGCCGGCCGCCTCGAGCGCCGCCGCGCGTGCGTCGGGAAGCTCACGGCTGCCGGGCATCGCCAACACCCGCTCCGCATGCTCCCGCGCCTCGGCCAGGTAGCCGCGCATCTGCCAGAAGCGCCACGAGGCAGCGAAGATCCGCATCGCCACCTCCGCCTGGTCTGTCGCGATCGCGCGTGCCAGCGCCGCTCGAATGTTGTCGTGCTCGCGTTCGGATCGATCCAGGATTGCCTTCTGCTCGGGGCCGAAGACGGCCTTGGCGCCATCCTCGACTAGGGCCAGCACCCAGTCGGCGTGGCGGCCACCGATCTGGTCCCGCTCGCCCCGGTCGCTGAGCTTTTCCATGGCGAACTCGCGAATCGTGCCCAACATTCGGAAGCGCGGCTCGCCGTCCGGGTCGCTCTCCTGCCGGACAAGGCTCTTGTCGACCAGCGAGGCGATGGCGTCAAGGGCGTCGGATGAGTCGTCGGGGTCGAGCACGACTTGCTCGATCGCGCTGAGGGTGGCTCCGCCGGCGAAGACCGAGAATCGGGCGAAGACCCGTTGGTCGGCTTCATCCAGGAGGTCGTGGCTCCACGCAATCGCGCCACGCAGCGTCTGCTGTCGTTCCGGCAGGTCACGCGAGCCGCCCGAGAGCAGCTTGAGCCGATCGCCGAGCCGCTCCATGATGGCCTGCGGGCTGAGGACTCGGACGCGCGCGGCGGCGAGCTCGATCGCGAGCGGCAGCCCATCAAGGCGAGCGCAGATCTCCGCAACCGCCGGGGCGTTGGCGCTGGTGACTGCGAAATCGGGGCGGACCGCCATTGCACGCTCGACGAATAGCGCGACCGACTCGTAGGTCGAGAAGATCTCCAAGTCGGGCAAGTGCTTCGGATCCGGGACACCGAGCGGAGGGACCGGGTACTCGCGCTCGCCGTAGACCCGCAGGGGACTGCGACTGGTGACCAGGACCGACATCTTCGGCGAACGAGCGAGGAGTTCGGCAATCTCTGACCCCGCGTCGTTCACCTGCTCGAAGTTGTCGAGCACCAGGAGGACGCACTTGCCACCGATGTGCTCCGCGAGCCGATCAAGGACCCCCATGCCGGGGTCGACCAGGCCGAGCAGCTGCGCAATGGTGGGCAAGACAAGGTCGGCCCGGCTGATGGTGCCGAGCGGCACGAAGTACATGCCGTCCGGGAAGCGGTCGATGGCATCGGCGGCGATCTGCAGTGAGAGCCTTGTCTTGCCGGTGCCGCCGGGCCCGGTGAGTGTCAGCAGCCGTCCCTCCATCAGGAGGTGGCTCGCTTCCCCGATCTCGCGCTGCCGGCCCAGGAACGAGGTGAGCTGCACCGGGAGGTTGTTCGGCACGGCGTCCAAGGTCCTAAGCGCGGGGAAGTCGCTTGGGAGGCCGCTGATGACCAGGTCCCAGATGCGCTCGGGTCGCGACAGGTCCTTGAGCCGATGCTCCCCCATCTCCCGCAGTGTCACCCCCTCCGGCAGGGTCCCTTCGACGAGCGCCGCGCTGGTCGCGGAGAGGAGCACCTGGCCGCCGTGCCCTGCGGCGGCAATACGAGCGGCGCGGTGTACGTCAAGACCGACGTAGCCGCCGCTGCTCAACAACCCTTCGCCGGTGTGCATCCCGATCCGAATCCGAATCTGTGCCTCTGGCGGCCACGGTTCGGCGACGAGCTGACGCTGCACGGCGACCGCAGCAGCCGTGGCTGCCGGAGCGCTGGCGAAGACGACGAAGAACGAGTCCCCTTCGGTGCTGATCTCGACGCCGTTCTGCTCCGTCCAGACGGCTCGCGCGATCTCGCGGTGTCGCTCCAGCAGCAGAGGCCACGCCTCACGCAGTTCCTGCGCGAGGCGTGTCGAGCCCTCGATGTCGGTGAAGAGGAAGGTGACGGTTCCGGTCGGTAGATCGGCCACGCGCCAAGTGTGGTGGGCCGCCATGCAGACGGCAAGCCAGAAACGGCGTGCCCCGCCGCTCGGCTACCCTGCGGGCGATGAGCGCCCAGTCGTCGGCCCAACGGACGGGTT
>JBDTQD010000122.1:0-2921 GCA_039932375.1 Chloroflexota bacterium
CGCCACGGGGGTTGTCGCACTGGTGGCGTCGGTCGCCAACCTGCCGATCACATCGGTCCAGCCCGACTCATCGCTTTCGGGCGACCTGAACATGGACTCGCTGGCGCGGGTCGAGCTGCTCGGCGTGATCGAGGAGGAGCTGGGGGCATTCGTCGACGACGCTGACCTGGACCCCGATACGACCGTCGCCCAGCTGATGGCCCTCGTCGAGGCAGCCCGTGAGGCCAAGCACCAGACCGGCATCTTCGGCTGGCCCCTCAACCCGCTGGTGCGGGCCGTCGGGATCGCCTTCCAGCCGCTGCTGCTCGCGTGGTTCTCCCTTATCTACCGGGTGCGGGTGACTGGGGTCGATCACATCCGCGACCTCAAGGAGCCGGTCCTCTTCACCCCGAACCACTGCCTGCACAACGATGTCGGGATCATGCTGACCCGCTTCCCGCTCGCGGTGCGATGGCATCTCTCAGCCGCCGCGGCGGCGGACGACATCTTTGGCAACCCGGTGCGCGGCTTCTTCGCGGCGGTCATCGGCAACGCGTTCCCATTGGCACGGGAAGGAGCCATTCGTCGCTCGCTGGAGCTGCTCGGCGCGCGCCTGGACCGCGGCTTCAGCATCCTCGTCTTCCCCGAGGGGAAGCTCACCGTCGGCGGCCCGACCCAGCCGTTCAAGTCAGGGACCGGGCTCGTCGCGGTGGAAGGGGCAACCCCTGTTGTACCGATGCGCCTGAAGATCAACCGCATGTCGCGCATCGACGCCCGGCGCGAGCCAGGCTTCGCCGGAGAGCGGCTCCCCTGGCGCGGCGAGGTGGAGCTGGCCTTCGGCGAGCCGATTCGCTTCGACTGGGGGACCGACCACCTGGTCGCCACCCAGCGCCTGGAGGCCGCCGTTGCCGCCCTCTGATCGGCGCCGCGACCCTGAATGCGGCCGGAATCTGGGCTTCGCAGGGGCTTCGCAGGACGGCGCTGACCGCGTATGCTCCGGCCCTAGCGACGGAGGAGGCGCCGGTGGCTCGCGACGAGAAGCTCGAACTGCTGCATGTCATCCCGCTCTTCTCGCGGTTTGATCGGCACCACCTCGAGCGGCTGGGGATGCTCACCGAGGAGGTGGATGTCCCGGCCGGCAAGGTGCTGATGCGCCAGGGCGATTCCGGCAACGACCTGATGATCATTGCCTCCGGGCAGGTCGGAGTCGAGCGCGATGGCCAGCGGATCAACCAGCTAGGGCCCGGGGACTTCTTCGGAGAGATCGCACTCATCGATCGCGGACCGCGGACCGCCACCGTCACCGCCGAGGCCCCGACACGGCTGCTGGTGGTCAACCATCGGGAATTCCATGCGCTCATGGAGGAGTTCCCGGAGGTCGCGGCCCAGGTGCTGCAGGCGCTGGCGCATCGGGTGCGCCGTCTGGAGCCGACCGCCGTCCAGTAGCTCGGGCGTTACAGGCGGGATGCAACGGGACTGCCACGCACGGCAGTCGCCAGGGTGCGAATCCGCCATGCCATCGCCGCGACGATCTCGTGTGTTCTTCTGCACCTCGAGGTCCAATGCATGGCTAGTGGCGGTCAGGCACAAAGCTCCCACGACCGGTTCAATCGACTTGCCGATCGCGCCAACGCCGCCCTCGGTTCGCTTCAGGCACTCGTGCTATCGATCCTCGTCGTGCTCGTCTGGGCGCTCACCGGCCCCGTGTTTGGGTTCTCAGACACATGGCAGCTCGTGATCAACACGGGCACCACGGTGGTCACCTTCTGGATGGTGTTCGTGATCCAGAACAGCCAGAACCGCAATGCGCGGGCCATTCACCTCAAGCTGGACGAGATCATTCGGGCAACCGAGACCGCCCGCAATGAGTTCATCGTCACCCAGGAGAAGACCGAGGAAGAGCTCGCTGAGCGCGAGGCCGAGCTTCGGCGGGAGGCCAGCCTGGACCCGGCGGTCGGCACGACACAGCCTCCGAACGACGGCACCTGACTGCGATGCCGATGTGAGCCGGGGCTCCGACGCCGCGGCTCGCTAGCAACATCTGTGCGGCCATCCTTGGGCACGTGGATGCTTTCGTCCAGATCAAGAAGGAGAGACCGATGGACCAGCTGAAGAAAACCGGGCGCGAAATCGACACCGAGACGAAGAAGAAGATCCGTGACCTCGACGGCCACGATCTCGGCGACGACATCGGGAATGCGGGAGACGAGGTGAAGAAGGACCTCGGGAATCTCGGCGATGACCTGCGTCGCACCGGGCATGAGGTCGGACAAGGGGTCGACCGTCAGGTGCAGGACCCGGAGCACACCAACCGCTGACGATCTCGCGATCCGATAACGCAGGCCCTCGAGCCATTGGCTCGGGGGCCTACCAATATGCCCCGAACGGCATCGTTCTGGGATGCAATGCCGCTGATAGCAGCGGCAGGACGACCGAGAGGGCTGCTGAGACGACCGGCCTAATAGTTTGGATTCAGTTGGAGCGGAATCGCGGCATCGGTCCCAAGGCCGCACGCTCCCGAACCGGAGGATCCGCTCATGCTCTGGACAATTCTGGCAATCCTGCTCGTGCTGTGGCTGCTCGGCCTCATCGGGTCGGTCGGCGGCTCGCTGATCCATCTGCTGCTCGTGGTCGCCGCGATCGTGCTGGTGGTCCAGCTCCTATCGGGCCGTTCAACGGCCTGACCGCGCGTCATGACTCCTGGCGCGCGACGGAGGGCCGGTCCGCGAGGGCCGGCTCTTCCGTGACCGCCAGTGGTGAGGGAACCCAGGCCTGGGATACCGGAAAGAGCTGACCGCTTCCCTCCGGCCGTCGAGCGGCCAGACACCGGGTGGTAATCTCCTGCTCCCCGGTACCCCCGGGCCTGGGTGCCTCCGAGCGGGAGTAACTCAGTTGGCAGAGTGTCTGCTTCCCAAGCAGAATGTCGCGGGTTCGAATCCCGT
>JBDTQD010000123.1:0-2913 GCA_039932375.1 Chloroflexota bacterium
CTGGCGCTCATCCAGAAGGTGTCGCCGTCGTGTCGGGCGCTGGCGTTGCCATAGCTCAGCCCGCCGATCCCGAAGAGCCGCTGCACGTGGCGCAGGTCGGCCGGCGAGAGGAGCTCGTCGATCGGCCACGGTGCCGGCAGCAGGTCCAGCTCCGCCATCCGCTGCCCCGCCCGGAAGAGGGCCTGCGTCTGCTCGTCGCCGTCCCACAGCTCGCGCGGCAGGTCTGCGATGAACTCGTTGTCGATCACGAGCCGCGACTCGGCGAGCGGCAGGATCCGCTCGACGACCTGCTCGAAGAAGGCCGCGTCATCCCGGTCATGGGAGATGCGGTGGAAGCCCTGCTCCATGGTGATGAAGTAGGCCTCCGGTCCGTTCCCATTGCGGGCGATCGGCATGAAGACGTTGGAGAGCGAGCGCACCAGCAGCGCGTACCCCGCCTTCAACATCTCGTCGGGCCTGTCCGGCAGCTCCGCCACGCCGACCACGAAGATGTCCTTCGATCGGCGCCGGAAGCTCGTCGGGTGCTCGGCGTCGACGGCGTGGATCACCACCCGGACCTCCGGGCCGACCCGCACGTCCCGCCGCTTCGCGCGCTCGACGGGGTGTCCCCGCGCCGCAAGCGAAGCCGACAGGCCGTCGAGGAACCAGCGCGTCAGCAGCCCGCGCGATTCGTCGACGACGGCGATCCCGCCCGCCACCACGGGGGCCGGTCGCAGCTCGACGCTAGTCATCCGCTGGCTCCGATGCTGGCTCCGATTCGGCGCCACTCTTGGTCGTCGGCTCAACGATCAGCTCGAGACCATCCACCGCGACCACGCGGATCGGCGTACCCGGCTTGATCTTGCCGGACCGGCTGCGAGCCGACCAGGCCTCGCCGCGAGCATAGGCGACGCCGGTCGGTGCGAGGAGCGTCTGCGCCGTGCCGCCGGCGCCCATCAGCGCCGCGATCGGGAGCGCCGACGTCGCATGGCGGCGCATCTGCAGCAGGCCGCGAATGATGATGAAGAAGTAGACGAGCGACACGGCAAGGGCTCCCAGCACCAGGAGCGGGTTGACCCCGACCTGGACCGAATCGGTCCCGTCGACGCGCGTGTACAGCGCGAAAGCGCCCAGCACGAAGCAGACCACGCCGCCCACCGCCAGGAAGCCATAGCTCGTGAAATGGAGCTCCAGTACGAAGAGGGCGATGCCGAGCAGGATCAGCAGCAGCCCACCGACGTTGAGCGGCAGGCTGTTGGAGCCGATGAAGGCCAGCACGATGGCGATCGCCCCCAGCGAGCCGCTGATCAGGTTCGGGTGGAAGAGCTCCGACAGGATCCCGTAGAAGCCAACCGTGAACAGGATGAAGGCGATGTTCGGGTCGGACAGCAGGTGCAGGAACTGCTGGCCGGCGTTCATGTTGCCGTCGACGATCGCCAGGCCGGAGAGCTTCGGCAACGGCTGTCCCCTGAAAGTGAAGGCGTGGCCGTCAGCTCGTGTGCCACTGTCGATGGCCGCGAACAGGGCTGTCGTGTCCCCCGCCTGCAGGTCGACAATCGGAGGGCTCAGGGCCAGAGCCTCTGTCACGGAGGCGCTCGCCGCGTCCCGGACAGCGCTCTCCGCCCACTTCTGGTTGCGATCGTGCGTCCGTGCCAACTCGGTGATCCGCGCGACAGCGTCGTTGGTCACCTTGCGCGCGAGGGTCGTCGGCAGGTCTTCCCCATTCCCGCCAACCACTGATGCGGCGCCGATGTTGGTCAGTGGTGCCATCGCCGCCACGTCACCGGCCAAGGTCACGAAGGTCGCCGCACTGGCGGCGCGCGCCCCTTGCGGCGCAACCCAGGTAATGATCGGCACCTTGCTGGCCAGGATCGCCTTGACGATGCGATCCATGCTGGTCAGCTCGCCGCCGGGCGAGTCGATCTCGATCAGGACGGCCGCATAGCCGCCGTCGCCTGCGGTCTTGATTCCCTCCTCGATGTAGGCGGCGTTCACCTGGTCGATGACGCCCGTGAGCTGGAGACGCTCGATCGACGGAGGACCTTTTCCGGCCGCCATCGAGGCGGCGCCCAGCAGGAGGAACGCCAGCGCGAGGGCTCGCCGCAGCTGCAGCATGCGATCGAGTATAGGTCAGCCCAGGTGTGAGGCCACCAGGCGCGACCAGGTCTCCATCCGATCGTAGGCCGCGCGGATCGCTTCGCCGTCGGCCATCGTCGCCACCAGCTTGTCCCGCTCGCGGATGGTGATGGGGCGGCTATCGGCCTCAACCGTGAAGACGACCCCCAGGTGGACCGATCCGACCGGATTGGAGTCATCGTTCAGGAGGCCCACCAGGCGGAATTCTGGCTCCCAGTCGGCGACCAGCTCCTCCGACCACTCGCGACGCAGGCCCGCGGTCAGCGGGTCCACGCCATCATCCACCGGGTTGAGGTGACCACCGACCCCGATGCTCGCCTTGCGATGCAGGCGGGGGTCGCCGCCGGCATCGGTTCGCTCCATCAGCAGCGTTCGCGGGCCATCGCGGACGACCACGTAGGGGATCAGCTGTTTGGAGGCGGGGCTCTCCTCGGCAAGCGGCCGATCGATGAACGATCCATAGGCCTGAACCGCCGCCCGCAGCTCCTCCAGGCTTGCCTCATCGGCCGCCCGGATACCGGTGAAATCGCAGCCGCCGGGGACCCGATCCCTGGGTATCACCAGCACCTGCTCCGTCATCGGTTGCAGTCTACCGACCGTCGCTGGATGGGCGGTGTTGCCTGCACGCCACGCATTCGCCTCCGACGGCAAGGTCCGTTGCAAGGTCCGAGCGGTAGCCTGCGGTGCATATAGGGGTCGTTTGTGCCCGTCCGCTTGGTGCCCGCCAGCGGGCCGCGGCCCTTGACCGAGTCTGTTCATACCCCCTGGCGGGCAGTACGTTAGTCCCAGGGCGGCCAC
>JBDTQD010000124.1:0-2912 GCA_039932375.1 Chloroflexota bacterium
CGCGCCCCGGTATGGATGGTCACGCGGTCGCGCTCCAACGCCGCCGCCACGGCCGCCGAGGTGCGCGGATGGTCGCGCGGCAGGATCCGATCGCCCGGGACCACCAGCGTGACCGGCACCCCGTACCGCGCGTATGCCTGCGCCAGCTCCACGCCGGTCGGCCCGGCGCCCAGGATCAGCAGGCTCTCCGGCAGCTCGCGGCTGGAGGTCGCCTCGCGGTTCGTCCAGAACGGGACGTCGGCAAGCCCGGGCATGTCGGGCACCTTGCTTGTTGAGCCGACCGCGACGATCACGGCTCCCGCCTCGAGCGCGTGCTCGTTGTCGTCGTGGCTGACGATCACGCGGCCCGGGCCGTCGAGGCGTGCCGAGCCTCGCATGGGGACCGCGCCGGCTTTCTCCAGCTCGCCGACGTGGCTCATGTCGTCCGGGTAGTCACGCCCCTCACGGTCAATCATGTAGTCCCGTCGCGCCGAGGCCTTGGGCCACGGGTAGTCGCCCCCGGCGGCATGCACCGCGGCCGAGTGGAGGAGCGACTTGGAGGGCATGCACGCGAAGAATGGGCAGGCGCCGCCGAACAGGTCGCGGTCGACGACGGCCACCGATGCCCCGCGCCTGCGCGCGAGGAAGGCGGCAGCTTCGCCGGCAGCCCCGGCGCCGATGATCACCAGGTCGAATCGATCCATTCGCGCAGCATGACAGGGCGCTGATCGACTCGGCGGAGCCGCGCAACTAGGCGGGCGCGCCACCGATCCAGGTGCGGATCGGCTTCACCGATCCGAGGTTGAGTGCAAAGACGCCCTCGTGTTCCGCGTCCCAGGCGACGAGATCGGCATCGGCTCCGACACGGATGACGCCGCGCCGACCGGCGAGTCCAAGCGATGCGGCGCCGCCGGCGGTTGCAGCGGCTACGGCCTCGCCGACGGTCATGCCGAGCATCGTCGACCCCAGGCCGATCACCACCGGCATGGCGCCCCAGGCGCCGAAGGTGCCGGCGTTCGCGTCGCTGGCCAGGGCCACCGTGACTCCTGCATCGAGCAGGGCGCGGGCAGGCGGCAGGCCGCCGCGTAGCACGATGGCCGGACCGGGGAGGAGCGTTGCCACGGTGCTGGACCCTGCCAGCACCCGCACCCCGGCGGAGTCCAGCTGCTCCAGGTGGTCTGCACTGGTCGCTCCGAGTCGAGCGGCGAGCTCAGCGCCACCGGAACGAGTCAGCTGATCGGCATGCATCCGGATTCCCAGGCCCAGCGCGGCGGCGGCCCGCAGGATCCGCTCGGTGGCCTCGGGCGGGAAGAAGCCGTGGTCGCAGAAGACGTCGCAGAACTCGGCAAGCCCCTCCGCGGCGACCGCCGGAAGCATCTCGTCTGCGACTAGCTCGGCGTAGTCGTCCATCGACGACGCCTCGGTGGGAACGGCATGCGCGCCCAGGAAGGTGCGCACGATGCGAATGCGGAGCTCCTTCGCCGCCTCGCCGATCAGCCGCAGCGAACGCAGCTCCTCGGCAGTCGAGAGCCCGTATCCCGACTTGCACTCGATTGTGGTGGTGCCGCTGACGACTGATGCGCGTAACCGGACGTGGATCGCAGCCCGGAGATCATCGTCAGACCCCGCACGGGTGGCGGCCACCGTCCGTAGGATGCCGCCGCCGGCGTACGGCTCCCCGGCCAGACGGGCCGCCGCCTCATCGGATCGGTCGCCTAGGAAGGCGGGATGGGTGTGCGCATCGACCAAGCCGGGCGTGACAAGTGCCTCCTCCAGGTCCAGGACGTCGCCGCCGGCTGCCTCCGAACGCGGACCAACGAACGAGAAGCGCCCGTCGCGGAAAGCGATCGCCCACGGCAGCGGGCCGTCGTACGGCTCCGGCAGCAGGAGTCGGCCGCTGCCAGTCAGCAGGAGGTCGTCGGGCATCGGTCCAACCATACCGGCTAGCCGATCTCCGGCTCGGCGATCGGCTCGCGTCGCGGCTCGCCGGGGAAGCGCAGGGTGGCGAGCACCAGGCCGACCAGGATCGTGCCGGCGCCCAGTAGCTGGACCCAGGATGGCGCCTCGCCCAGGAGCACCATCGCCAGCAGCACCGAGCCCACCGGCTGCAGTGTGAGGATGACGCTGGTGAGCGCTGCCGGCAGGCGTGGCAACGAGACGCTGATGATGAGCCAGCCGACGACCTGGGAGGTGAGGGCCAGGATCAAGAGCCAGGCGTGTGCCGGCAGAGTCGGGACCAGGTTCACCTCTCCCAGGGGCAGGCCGATCACCAGGGAGGCCAATGCGCCGATGAGGGTGGCGTCGAAGAGCGGCCCGGCGGGCCGCCGAATATCTGCGTTGCCGCGCCGCAGGACGAGCAGGAAAGCGGCGTAGACCACGCCGACGACCACCCCCAGGACGACGCCCAGGCCCGGGTTGGTGCCGTACGGACTGGTGCCCACCACCCCCGAGATCAGAACGACGCCGCCGAGCACGATCGGCAGGGCCAGCAGTGTGCGTCGAGGCGGCCGCTCGCCGAGGAAGAGCCAGGCGAGGAAGGCGACGATCACGACCTGCGTGTTGCCGAGCACGGTCGCCAGCCCCGCGCCGACCAGCGCGATGGTGTGATGCCAGATCACCAGGTCGAGCGCCAGGAAGACGCCAGCCAGCATGGCGAGCCGCATCTGCGCCGCCGGGCGCGGGCCATAGACGCGCCGCTCGAGATAGGCGATCAGCCCGAGCGCCGGCAGGGCATAGGCGCAACGAAAGATGGCCGCCGTGGCCGGCTCGACGTGCGCCAGCCGGACGAGGATCCCCGAGAAGGCGATCGACAACGCACCGAGGACGGCGGCCATGACCGGGCGCTGGCCGAGCGCGTCGAAGAGAGCAACGAACAGGGAACCCGTCCGTTGGGCCGACGACTGGGCGCTCATCGCCCGCAGGGTAGCCGAGCG
>JBDTQD010000125.1:0-2891 GCA_039932375.1 Chloroflexota bacterium
GCAGGGCGGCGGCGGTCCCGATCGCAGGGAGGCCCACCAATGACGCCACCACCCATGTACGGGACGGCCATCGCAGGCCGAGCTCCCATGGCGTGCCACGAGTAAGTCTGAGGATGAGGAGCAGGCACGTGGTGATGACCACGGCGCCCGCTGCCCGGAAGATGGCAAACGGCGAGAGGAGATCGGCGCAGCTGGCTCCGGCAGGCAACGAGGCGGGGAGGCCCAGGCTGTCCCAGACCAGGGTGATCGCCACCAGCAGGCACGCGGCGTATACGAGGACGTGGCTGACTGTCGGCCGACCGGTTGCATCTCGCCCGACCCGCAGGGATACCAGCAGCCCCAGCAGCAGGACGAGCATCGCGGAAAGCCGCAGCTGCTCGACAGCGGCCGCACCGACCAGGATGAGCAGCGGCAGGGCTGCGCTGGCCGGGAACTGCTTCAGGTGTTGGCGTGGCAGCATGTCGTGAGATGAGTCTGGACCATGGCCCCCTGCTGGAAGCGCTGCGCGACGCGGTCGGGCCAACCCATCTGCTGACCGATGCCGACCTGCGCGCCTCCTACGAGACCGATTGGACCCGGCGCTGGCAGGGCAAGGCGCTCGCGGTTGCGCGTCCGGGGTCGACCGGCGAGGTGGTGGCGGTCCTTCTGGCCTGCGCGGCGGCTGGAGTCGCCGTCATCCCGCAGGGCGGCAACACCGGGCTCGTTGGCGGGTCGGTGCCGCGCGCCACGGCCCACCGCCCGCAGGTCGTGCTGTCGACCCTCCGGCTGCGCGACCTGGAGCCGATCGAGGGGATCAATGGGACGGCGACGGTCGGAGCCGGCGTGACCCTGGCCGCCCTGCAGGCGCATGCGCGCCCGAGCGGCTTCGGGTTCGGGGTCGACCTCGGGGCGCGTCACTCGGCGACGATCGGCGGCATGATCGCGACCAATGCCGGTGGGATTCACGTGCTCCGGCATGGCCCAATGCGTGCCCAGCTACTCGGGGTCGAGGCGGTGCTCGCCGACGGCAGCGTCCTGCGTCGGCTGCCGGGAATGGTCAAGGACAACACCGGCTACCACCTGCCGTCGCTCCTCGCCGGCAGCGAGGGGACCCTGGCGGTGATCACGCGGGCACACCTGCGGCTGGTGCCGCTGGCCGCGCGGCGCGCTGTTGCGCTGCTAGCCATGACGGCTACCAACGACGCGGTGCTCCTCGCCGGGGAGCTGCGGCGAAGGCTGCCCACGCTTGCGGCCGCCGAGCTCTTCTTCGACGCCGGTCTCGAGCTGGTGCTGCAGCACGCCGGCGGCGAGCGGCCATTCCGTGAGCGGCACGTCGCCTACCTGCTGATCGAGGCCGAGGGTGATGTCGATCCGACCGATCGGCTCGTCGCCGCCGTGGCAGGTGCCCCAACGGTCGTCGATGCTGTGATCGCCTCGGACGCGCCGGGCAGGGATCGGCTGTGGCGCCTTCGCGAGTCCCACACCGAGTCGATCAGTGCCGAGGGGATCGCGCACAAGCTCGACGTGACGCTCCCCATGGGACGGCTGGCCGAGTTCATCGAACGCATTCCGGCGGTCGTCGATGGGACCAGCCCGGGGTCGCGCACCTACCTGTACGGCCACGTGTGCGACGGCAACATGCACGTGGGGATCATCGGTCCGGAGCCAGAGGACGAAGCCGCCGACGATGCCGTCCTGCGGCTGACGATCGAAATGGAAGGGTCGGTCAGCGCCGAGCACGGCATTGGGGCCGCCAAGGTAGCCTGGCTGGAGCGCGACCGCGGGGCCGCCGATGTCGCGGCGATGCGTGCCATCAAGGGCGCTCTCGACCCGGCATGGATCCTGAATCCGGGCGTCCTGCTTCCCGACCGGGGATGACGGAATCGGGCCAAAGCCGTATCCTCGCGGCTCCGCACCAGCAGCAAAGGGAAGCGACCTACATGGGCAAGTTCATGGACATCCACGACGGCTTCTTCGGCACCACCCAGGAGGATCTGCAGGCAGCCCACGATGCCGACCTGGCCATCGAGGCCGAAGAGGGGGTGCACTTCGAGCGCGCCTGGCTCGACCCGGTGAGCGGCAAGATCTTCTGCCTCTCGAATGGCCCTTCGAAGGACGCCGTGATGCGCATCCACGAGCGCGCAGGCCACCCCACCGGGGAGGTCTTCGAACTGCCGATCGAGGTCTGAGCTAGCCCTTCACGGCGTCGGCGAAGAGGAGGCCCATCACCCGCGCCACGGTGGGGAAGGCGTGGATCGTGTCGGCCAGGACCGACAGAGGCGTCTGGAGCTTCACCGCCAGCACCGCCTCGTGGATCACCTCGCTTGCCCCCGGGCCGGCAATGAACGCGCCGACCAGCGTGCCGGCGCCGCGGTCGACGACGATGGTGACGTGCCCATCCGCCTCGGCGGCCTGGCCCTTGGCGCTGCTCGCCAGGTCGGTGGTCAGCTCCTCGGCCTGAATGCCCCGCTCCCTCGCCTCCTGCAGGAGGAGGCCGACGGAGCCGGTCTCCGGATCGGTGTAGACGGCTCGAGGGATGGCGCGGAAGTCAGGCCTCACGTCCTCGCCCAGCGCGATCCGAGCCGCCATCTCGCCTTCGTAGTGGCTGACATGCGTGTGCATCTCGGGGCCGGCCGGGTCGCCGGCCACGAAGACGCCGGGCGCAATGCGCAGCTGGTCGTCGGGCTTCAGGCGCCCGTTTGAGATGTCCACATCGACGCTCTCCAGCCCGAGTCCCGCGAGCGGCAGGCTGCGCCCGATCGCCAGCAGTACGGCCGCGCCCTCGACGCTCGATCCGTCGTCCAGGTCGAATCGATGCCGCCCCTTCTCCCCCGCGCCCGCATGCGCGGCGAGCGCGCGCGCCCCGGTATGGATGGTCACGCGGTCGCGCTCCAACGCCGCCGCCACGGCCG
>JBDTQD010000126.1:0-2890 GCA_039932375.1 Chloroflexota bacterium
AAGACGATGTTGGCGACCTTCTCGCCGGAGGCCGCCAGGACGCTCAGCTCGAGCAGCTCGGAGCCGGCCGTATGGGGGCGCAACGAGACCTGGGGGTCGTCTGTCAGGCCGTGATGCGCGGCCCAGCGGGCGAGCCAACCGGCAAGCAGCCTGGGCGGGACCTCGGTCTGAACCAGGTGCTGGGCCTGGGTCGAGCCGGGCCCCATGGCCTTGGTGGTTGCTGTCTGCCCCGAGGACGCGAGCAACGCGGCGTCGGCCCGCGGACCTCCGACGAGCGTCTGTGGCGTCCGATACGGCGATTCGAGCAGCCGCAGCCGGCGCTGCAGACGCGCCAGGGCGACCATCCCGTCCTCCTGGAGTGCGGTGGCGAACTCCTCGGCCGCCAGCCCATCGATCTGGTGGCCGCCATACGTGATGAAGTTGAAGACGAACCCAAGCTTGCCGAGCTCGTCGGGGAACTGGCGCATCTCGTCGTCGGTCATGCCCGTCGTGTCCCAGTTGAACGACGGCGACAGGTTGTAGGCCAGCATCTGGTCGGGGTAGATGGCATGGACGGCGTCGGCGAACTGGCGGGCATCGGCGAGGTCGGCGGTCTTTGTCTCCATCCACAGCAGATCCGCGTACGGCGCCGCCGCCAGGGACTTGGCGATCGCGTACGGGATGCCGCCCTGGACCTGGTAGTAGCCCTCTGGGGTCCTCGCCCGCTCCGGATCCCACGTGACCGGCAGACCCAGTTCGGCAGCCTTCGCCCGGATGGCGCTCCATGAGGCAGAGGCCGCGAACGCCTCCCACTCCTCGACGCTCGTCTCGAGCGGAATCCCCTCGTCGGCGCGGAAGCTGATGAGATCCGCGACCGCCTGTGCGAGCGTCTTCAGGTCCGCCTGGCGCTGCCACGCATCGAGGAATGCATCGGCCACCGTGTCCAATGTCTCTTCCGCAGTGGCCGATGCATCGGCCTGATGCGCTTTGGCCGCCCGGTCGACGACGCTGGTCAGCCCCACCTCGTCGAGCCACGCCTCGGCCGCCTCATATTCGGACTCGGGGATGGCGTACAGGAGGTGGCCGTTGATGTCGGCCAGGCCCGCACGGTGCAGGCGGCGCATGACCGCCAGGTAACCCACGCGGTAGGCCGGTACGTCGGTGTTCGTCACGCCCAGGATGTAGGGCTGATCACGCTCGTCGGCAGATCCGTCGAGGAGGCTTGCGGATTCGGCATCGGTACGAGCCACGAGAATGCCCGCGACCCGCATCACATCGAGCTGGAAGCGCGCGGCGTTGAGGCGCTTGATCTGCTCATCGCTGGGCACCAGCACCTTGCCGCCCTGGTGGCCACACTTCTTGGCACCCGGCTTCTGGTCCTCGATGTGGTAGCCGGGCACGCCCGCCTCCACGAAGCGGCGGATCAGGTTGCGGACGTGCGCGTCGCCACCGTGGCCGGTATCGGCATCGGCGATGATCCAGGGGTCAAAGTCGATCTCCGGCGTCGTTTCGCGCTGTGCATCGGTCATGTGCGAGCGGGCGAAGCGCTGGTTGCGATCGGCGGTGAGGAGGGCCCTGATCAGCCCCGCCGCCTCGTTGGGCACCTGGCCCAGGGGGTAGCTCGCCAGGTCCGGCCCGGGGTCCTCGTCCATCGAGCCCTTTGCTGACGTGGCCCAGCCGCCGAGGTAGATCGCCTCGATGCCGGCCTGCTTCATGGCGACGGCCTGCCCGGGAGAGTAGGGACCGTAGGTGGTGATCGCGGCTCGCTGCTCGAACAGCTTGCGCAGCCGGGCATGGAACCGATCCGCCGCGTTGCGGGCGACCGGATAGTCGATCTCGATCGAGCCACGCTGCTCGACGACCTGGCGCGGCGAGTAGAGGCGGGTGGTCGCAGCGAAGCGCTCGCCGCTCATCCACGAGCGGGTCATCGCCACCTCTTCGGTCAGCGGGTCATCGATCGGCATCGTGGGCAGCGGCGCCGTCGGCGGGGAGATCACGATCGAGGCAGCGACCCTACTCGTTGGGGTGGTCGCGGTTGCAGAGGTGCGGGCATTCGCACTCGGCCAGATCGGCCACCGTGAGGAGCCGTGGCTCCTGCGGGAAGAGCTTGAGACTCCAGGATCTCCAGGCGTGCAGCACTACGGCCGGGGTCGGCAGTTGGGCCGGTGACGGGGTTAGCCAGCGTGCGGGTGCGGGCATTGTTGTTGTCGTCATTGCCCTACCCTGACGTGTGGGGTAGTATCGGTCAAGACGATTCTTCGGATGGATAGCATCAGCATGACTGATATAAGCGCTCCTCAGCTCGGGCAGCTGCAGGCGTTCGTGGAGGTGGCTCGCCGCGGGACGATCAGCCGGGCAGCTGAGGCCCTCTTCGTGAGCCAGCCGGCGCTCACCGCGCGGATCCAGGGTCTCGAACGCGCATTGGGCAGCGAGCTGTTTGCTCGCGGCCGCCATGGCAGCCGATTGACCGAGGGTGGGCGTGCATTCCTGCCGCACGCGGAGCGGGCGCTGACGGCCGTGGAACGGGGTCGTGAGGCCGTGACCGAGGTTGCCAGCGGAAGCGGCGGGCGACTGACCATCGGGGCAGCGCCCGCGGTGAGCACCTATGTGCTGCCGAGCATGCTGCACCGCTTCCAGGCGGATCACCCGGGCGTGCACCTGTCGGTGCGCAGCGGCCATTCGGAGGACGTGCTTGAGATGGTGCTGCGCGAGGAGGTCGAGATCGGCCTCATGCGGCCAATCCAGCACGCCGAGGTGATCTCCTCCCTGCTGTACGAGGATCAGCTCGTGCTGGTCGTTCATCACGGCCATCCGTTTGCATCGAGCGGGCAGATCCGGATGGAGCAGATGGCGACGGAGCACCTCATCCTGTTCGATCGCACCAGCTCGTACCACGAGCTGACGAGCGCGG
>JBDTQD010000127.1:0-2878 GCA_039932375.1 Chloroflexota bacterium
CGGCTCGGTGGTGAAGCCGACCTGGTTGTTGGCGATCAGGTGCAGCGTGCCGCCGGTGGAGTAGCCGGCCAGGCGCGCCATGTTGAAGGTCTCGGCCACCACGCCCTGCGCGGCGAAGGCGGCGTCGCCATGGATCAGGATCGGGATCGTCCGGTCCGGGTCATGGGTAGCGATCGGCTCGCTTCGATCCGACTGCTGCGCGCGGGCATGCCCTTCGACCACCGGGTTGACCGCCTCCAGGTGGCTCGGGTTCGGGGAGAGGGTCACCTGCAGCACCTTCTTGTCCGGCGTGGTGAAGGTGCCGTCGGCCCCGAGGTGGTACTTGACGTCGTCCAGGCCGCCCTTCGGGACGAGGGCGTCGGTCCCGCCGCGTCCCGCCTCGAATTCGGTCAGGATCGCCTCGTAGCTGACCCCCACGATATGGGCCAGCACGTTCAGCCGGCCCCGATGGGCCATCCCTATCACCACGTCTCGGGCGCCGGCCGCGCCGGCCCCGGCGAGCAGCTGGTCGAGCATGGGGACCATGGTGTCGAGCCCTTCGATGCTGAACCGCTTCTGCCCCAGGTACGCCTTCTGCAGGAAGTGCTCGAGCCCTTCGACGACGGTCAGTCGCTCCAACAGGGCGCGCTGCTCGTCTCCGCTCACCGGCGCCCGATGCGCCCCCGACTCGATCGCCTGCCGCAGCCAGACCCGCTCGTCGCGGCTGGCGATGTGCTCGACCTCGTACGCGATCGAACCGCAGTACGTCGCACGCAGCGCCGGGAGGGCGTCAGCCAGGGTGGCGCCGGGGACGTCGATCCGCATCAGCTCGGCGGGCACGCGCGCCATTGCCTCGGGGGTGAGGCCAAGGGGCTCCGGATCCAGGGCCGGGTCGCCGACAGGCTCGCTTCCCAACGGGTCGAGCCTTGCTGCGAGGTGTCCAAAGGACCGATACGCCCGCACCAGGGCCATCCCGGCGGCGACGGCCCGCAGGTCGTCGGTGCTCGCCGTCCCTGTGGCGGGTGAAGGTCGCGCGACGGCTTCCGTCGACTCGAGCCCAACCGAGCGGTAGAAGCCGTCCTCTCCCTGCAGCAGCGCGGCGATGCGGCCGAGGAACGCTCCCGATTCCGCGCCCTGGATGACCCGGTGGTCGTAGGTCGAGCTGATGGTCAAGACCCGTCGCTCACCCGCGTCGCGGATGGCGCCGGTCGCCACGATGGCTCCCTGCCCCGGCATGAGCCGGGCGACTGAGGCGGTCGTGCCCAGCGTGCCGGGGTTCGTCAGGGTGATGGTTGCCCCTGCCATGTCGTCGGGAGAGAGGCGGTTGCCGCGCGCCTTCTCAACCAGCTCCTCGTACCGAGCGTGGAAGGACGCGAAGTCCATCGTCTCCGCCGAGCGGATCACGGGCACCACCAGGAACCGGCCACCGTCGGGCCGTTCGACGTCCACCGCCAGGCCCAGGTGCACGCCGCCGGGATCGACGCGATACGCGGCTCCCTCGGCCTCGAGGAAGTACTTGGTCATGCCCGGCTGGTCTGCCGCGGCACGCACGATCGCGAAGCCGATGAGGTGCGTGAAGCTGACCCTCTTCGGAGCCAGCTTCTCGAGCAGATCGCGCCGCCGCTCCTCGAGGATGGCGACATCCACGTCGCGGAAGCTGGTGGCCGTGGGGACGGCCAGTGACGCGATCATGTTGCGCGCCAGGCGTGCGGCGGGACCCCGGAGCGGTGTTGCCCCCTCGGGAAGTGGCGTTGCTGATCGCTCGCCTGGGGCTGGCGCGGTCGCTTGCGGCGGTGCCTCGGCTGCCGGGGGTGCGATCGCGGGTTCGAAGAGGGCGCGCCACTCAGGATCGACCGACGCCGGATCTCGCTGCCAGAGCTCGTACATCTCGGCGATATAGCCGGCGTTCACTCCCTCGAGGGCGCGCTCGATACGCTCGGTCTCGGTCGTCTCGTCGGCTGCCATGGCCGCTAAGGATACGGGTCGGTCGTCAGGCGCCGAAGCGGCCTCGGTCCTCGGGCCGGATCAGCGGCTTCTGGCCGCGAACCTTGAGTTCCTGCACCGCCCACGTGTTGCCATCTGGGTCGGCGAAGCCGAAGAACGTCCCGCCATCCCGAGTGTCGAAGACCGTGATCTCGCTGGGCTCGACGCCGCGGTCGATCAGCTCCTGGCGAGCTGCGCGGGCATCGGCGACCACCAGCTGCAGGCCCCGCAGGGAGCCTGGCGCCATCTCGTTCTGTGAGGGGAGGTCTCCGATCACGATCGAGCAGCCTGAGCCCCCCGGCGTGAGCTGCACGGCGTGCATCTGGGCTCGGTTTTCGTGTCGTGATCGAGGTCGAAGCCAACCTTGTCGCGATAGAACGCGACCGCGCGGTCGATATCGCTGACCGGCACGATCACGACTTCCAGCGTCCAATCCATTGATTTCAAGCTCCAATTTGGGGAAGTGCATCCTAACTTGGCGAATGCTTTATCAACGGACCTGCTTCTCGCGACTAATTACCGCCCGCCGCGTGCCGGTAGAGCAGCCTCGTTGATGAGTTGGGGCGCTGAAGCCCCAAAAGCGGTCGCGTTGAGCAATCAGCTTGATAACGATCCGTGAGAGATCCCGGCTGATCCAAGCCCGCCACTCACTACAGGTCGCGCCTCATCACTAACTGCTCGCCGCGCGGCCGGTCGACCTCCCGAAAGCCGGCGCGCAGGAACATGGCCAGCGTGCCGGTGAACAGGTACGTGGCTGGCTTCCGTCCGTCGGCGGTGTCGACCGGGTACGCCTCGAGCGCCGCCGCCCCGCGCTCGCGGGCTAGCGAGACGGCCGCCTCCAGCAATGCCGTGGCAACTCCCTTGCCCCGCTCCTTGCGCGGGATCCAGAAGCAGACCACCGACCAGATGCGGTCAT
>JBDTQD010000128.1:0-2794 GCA_039932375.1 Chloroflexota bacterium
AAGTCGATGATCGTGGTCGTCCCGCCGAACGCAGCCGCGCGGGTGCCGGTCTCGAAGGTGTCCTTGGCGAAGGTGCCACCGAACGGCAGCTCCATGTGGGTGTGTACATCGATGGCCCCGGGGATCACCCACTTGCCGGTCGCGTCGATGGTGCGGTCGGCGCTGACTGAAAGGTTGGTGCCGATGGTGGCGATCGTCTCGCCATCGATCAACACGTCGGCCTGGAAGGTGGTGTCGGCGTTGACGATGGTGCCGTTCTTGATCAGGGTCCGCATTGGTTCCTACTTCGCCTCGTGCATGGCCGATGCCTCCGCGTAGGCAGCCGCGAAGCCGTCGATCCCGCGTGCGACCATCTCATCGGTCGCCGTCAGGCTGATCCGGAACCAGCCGGGGACCTCGACCACGGTCCCGGGCAGGACCAGCACCCTGTGCTTCGCCAGGATGTCGGCGAACGCCACGTCGTCGGCGATCGGGGCGCGGGCCATGATGTAGAAGGTGCCCTCCGGGTTGGTCGTCTCGTAGCCGATCTGGCGCAGCGCATGGACGATTCGGTCGCGCCGCCGCTGCATCGCCGCCACGTCGATCGAGATCCCCTCCAGGTCCTCGATGGCGTGCTGCAGGAGGGCGTTGGGGAATGCGTAGCCGGTCGCCATCTGGGCGACCATCACCATCTCGCGGATCGCCTCGCGTCCCGGCATCTCCGGTGGCCAGGTCAGGTACCCGATGCGTTGCCCGGGCGCCAGCAGCGTCTTCCCATATGAGTAGGAGACCAGCGTGTACGGGTACACCTCTGCCGGCGAGTGGAACTCGCGCCCGTCGAAGATGATCCGGTTGTACGGCTCGTCGGAGATCAGGAAGACCGGATGCCCGATCACCGCCAGCGCGTCCGACAGGGTCTCGGCCAGGCCGTTCAACGTCTCGAGTGGGTAGACGCGCCCGCTGGGGTTGTGCGGCGTGTTGAAGATCACCGCCCGCGTCCTCGACGTGATGGCGGCGGCAAGCTCGTCCAGGTCCGGCTCGAATGCCGGTGGCGCAAGGCGAAGACGCACGGGAACGCCGCCGGCAGCCAGGATCATGAACTCGTAGAAGAACCACGGCGGCGAAAGGAAGATCACCTCGTCGCCGGGCTCGACCAGGGCCCCCAGCGCCACCGCGAGCGCGGCGAAGCCGCCGTTGGTCATGGCCACATCGTCCGGATCCCATTGCATCCCGGTCCGCGCCGACAGGCTGCGGGCGACGGTGAGCCTCGACTTCGGCTCGCTCCCCTTATAGGCGAACCAATCGCTGCGATGCGGCTCCAGGTGGGCGCCGAGCGCGGCGACGTACTCCGGCATCGGCATGTCGTGCGGGTTGCCGACCGCGAAGTTGGCGATCTCCGGATTGGCGTTCAGCTTGGCGAACGGACCATTGAAGAACGACAGGAATGGAGCGATTGCGTCGCGAAGGGTGTCGATTCGACGAACCGTGGCGGTGGTCATGTCGAGCCCTCCGTGGCCAGGATTGAGCCCAGCAGAACGGTCTTGGGCGGGAAGTCCTCGCAGTACTGATAGCGGTGCGCGAGCGCGATCCGCCCATCCGACCCGATCACGAACTCCCCCGGCAGCTGCCAAGGCGAGTCGACGACGGCCCGCTCCGTCCCCCGTCGCGGCTCGATGAAGAGCGTTCGCGCGGTCTCCTCGTCGCCGGCCTTCCAGGGAAAGGCGTGCAGGATCTGAGCCGGCTGCCCATCGAGCAGGCCATAGGCCTGGTACGCCGTCAGCTCAGGGTCGCAGAGCATTGGAAATGCATATCCGCGCCGGGTGGCGACCGCCCTCGCCCGCTCCGGCTCCGCCTGGCAGATCGCCACCACCCTGGCACCCGCCCCGGCGTAATCGTGCAGCTCCTCCCGCAGGCCCTCCCAGCGCTCACTCAGGCACGAGCAGCCGAAGTGGCGCATGAAGATGAGCAGCATCGGCCCGTGCGCCCAGAAGTCGGACAGGCGCCGCGGATCGCCCGACAGGTCGGGCAGCTCCAGGTCCGGGGCAGCGTCGCCGGCCTGGACCGGCAGCTCTTCGTGGCGGATGTGCGTCGGGCCGGTCAGCCATGCGGCCAGCCAGCGTTGCTCCGCGTCCCGCTCCAGCTGCTCGATGTCAGGCAACCGTCGTCCCCCGGTCGCGCAGGTAGCTCGCCCCCGTGAGGATCACGCCCACGGCCACGATCGCGAAGACCACCAGGAAGAATGGATCGCCGCTGATCGCAAACAGGAAGATGAATGTCACCAGGAAGAAGCCCCGGATCGCCAGGGTGGTGGAGTACAGCGCCTCCAGCCGCAGCCGGATGATCTGGCCGACCAGGACAGCCAGGCCGATCAGCAGCATCCCCGCCAGGCGCGGCATGACGTCCCCGTAGTGGCCGTTCGACACGAGCAGCGACAGGGCGAAGCCGGGCACCAGCAGCAGGGCCAGCCCAGCGACGCTCAGGTAGCCGACCAGGTAGTAGAGGCTCAGGTGCGTCCGATGCATCAGGCGCTCGCCACGGCGCTCAGCGCCGGCACGATCTCACGGCCATAGACCTCCAACTGCTCCTCCTCGTCGCCGTTCATCAGGTAGATGTTGAACTGATCGACCCCCGCCGCCGCGAGCTCGTGCAGCTTGGCGATGTGCTCAGCGGGCTCGCCCAGTACGCAGAAGCGGTCCGCCACCTCGTCGCCGACGAACGCGGCGTTGGTCGAGCCGACCTCTGCATGGTGATGGTAGTCGTAGCCCCCGCGGTCGGTGACGTAGCCCGTCAGCGCCTCGGGGAGCTGCTCCCGCGG
>JBDTQD010000129.1:0-2633 GCA_039932375.1 Chloroflexota bacterium
GTCAGGCTCTCGTGCAGGATGTGCCCGAACTCGTGGAAGAGGGTCTCGACCTCGCCGTGCGGACCGTGTCGCAGCAGGCTGGGCCGATCCGGCCCGGGCGGCGTCAGGTTGGCCACGATGGCGCTGACGGGGGTCTGGTAGCTGCCATCTGCGCGCCGGTGACCGATCACCAGTGGGAAGGCAGCGGCGTGATAGAACTTCCCGTCGCGCGGGAAGAGGTCAGCGTAGAAGTGGGCGATCAGCTCGCCGCTCGACTTGTCGCGGATCTCATACAGCGTGACCGACTCATGCCACGCCTGCGCATCGGGGACCTGGCGGTATTCGAGCCCGAACACCTCCGCGGTGAGCGCGAAGAGGCCGTCGATCACCGGCTCCAGCGGCAGGTAGGCGCAGACCTGGTCCTGGTCGACGCCGTGCTCCTCGCGCGACTGCAGGTTGTCGTAGTAGGCCCAGTCCCAGGCCTGGATCGGACCGATGACGCCGTCCTTCTCGGCCCGCGCCTGGAGCGCTGCCACCTCGCGCTCCGCGGCGGCACGTGTGGGCGGCACGATCTGCTCGTAGAACTCCTCGACCCGCTCCGGCGAGCCGGCCATCTTGACCTCGAGCACGTAATGCGCCCAGGTCGGCAGGCCGAAGAGCTGCGCGATCCTCCGACGGATCTCGAGTGCCTCCTCCAGCAGCGGCCGATTGGTCCCTTCCGCCGATGTCCAGTTCCGGCGGAAGAGCTTCTCGCGCAGCGCCCGATCGGTCGCCTGGGCGAGAAACGGGATGTACTCGGGCCGCTTGATGCCGACCTCGTACGTGCCGGGATCGCTCCCCGGGGGGAGGCGCTCGATGTACTCGTCGGGGAGGCCGTCGAGCCCCTCGCGGGTGACCTCGATTCCCTCCTGGTCGTCGTTGATGTTGCGCGCGAAGGCCACCTCCAGCTCGACCAGCCGATGGCGTAGCGTCTCGAGCTCCGCCTTGTCGGCGGGCGGCAGCTCGTGGCCGGCGCGCCGGAAGTCCCGCAGCCAGTGCTCGAGCAGGCGCTGCCGCTCGCCGTGGAGGGCGGCCGCCTCGGGGGTCTCGGCGAAGGCGCGCACCGCGCGATACAGGTCCTCGTTGAATGCGACCCCCACGGCCCACTTGGCGAGCCGTTCCTCCGCGGCCTGGCCCGCGTCGCGGACATCGGCGTCGGTGTGGACGTAGGCCATGAAGGCGCCCTGTGCATAGCCGTTCGCCGCGGCCGCCGCGGCCAGCTCGATCGGATGGAGGGTCGCCTCGAAGGAGGGCTGGTCGGCGCTGGCCACGGCGCCGTCGATCAGGGCATCGGCCTCGGCCAGGGCCTGGTCGACTGACTCGCGGACGGTGTCAGCCGTCGTGTTGGTGTAGTCGTGCAGCATCGGCTAGAGGAGCGTGGTCAGGATGACGGGGGTGCGGTGCAGGACGGCGAAGTCGGCCTTGACCTCGATCTTCGAGTCGATCAGCGAGGTGAGCCGCACGTCGGCGACGGGGATCCATCGCGGTTCGTGCGCCTTCAGGTAGGCGGCCGGCTCGGCGCCGGGGTAGATGAAGAAGGTGGCGGTGATGACATGCGCTTCGGTAAGGGCCAGCATGCGGTGGGCCTTCTTCTCGATCGTCTGCTCCGCGTCGGGCGGTGGCACGTAGTTCGACTTGTCGATCACCAGGGTCAGCGACTCGAGCCGGACGTCAAGCACCGGCGCCCGATCGGCGGTCGGCTCGCCGCTTGTGCTCAGGACCACGCAATTCTCCACGGCGAGGATGTCGTCGTGGAAGCTCAGCAGGTCTGACAGGCGCGTGTATGCCCCGAGGTTGACCGATCCCGCGATCCGCGCGTGGGCGGAGAACAGCTCGATCTCCAGGGTTGGGCCCTTTGGCGGGCCACCTTCCAATGCCGAGTCGACGCCGGGCAGCATGCCAGGATTCTCCTTCAGTTCTGCGGCCAGCGCTCGTCGAAGACGACCTCGTCGCGCGGAAGCCGGGCCGTGCCGGGAGCGGACTTCGGGCGGCGGGCGGCCTCGCTGGGATGCCCGATCGCCACGACCGTGCGGACGCGCCACTCTTCAGGCACGTCGAGCAGGGCACGGACTGGATCGCGTCCCTCCGCCAGGATCCATGCGATTGCGGCTCCGAGGCCGAGCATCCTGGCTGCGACCAGGATCCGTTCCGCCACTCGGCCCTCGTCGTAGGCATGCGTGACGGCTCGTTTCGGCTCCTCGGGTATGACGATGGCGATCGCGGTCATCGCCGTCTTCAGCGATCGGGTCTGGGGCATGCCTGCCTCGGCGATCTTCCGCAAGACCTTCGTGTCGCGGATCACGATGAAGCGCCACGGCTGCGTGTTCTGGCTGCTGCCGCTCCAGCGGGCGACATCGGCCAGGGCGGCGAGATCGGCCTCGTCGACAGCCTCGTCGGTGAACTCGCGGATCTGGCGGACGCGAATGAGGGGGGCGACGCGAGGATCGGTCATCGGGTCGGATGGTACACGCGCACGCAGCCACCTCTCATGCTGGATTCAGGTTGGGCGCCCACACAACCGGATCAAGATACGATCGAAGGAGATCTGATGAAGGACCGATACAAGGAGCGTGCCCCCTGCGCATCCTGATTGTCGAGGACGAGGCGGCGATCGC
>JBDTQD010000130.1:0-2633 GCA_039932375.1 Chloroflexota bacterium
GCACGAGTGGCGGTCGAGGCGGCGTGGGCTGAGAGCCATCAACCCTCAAATTCAGGTGAGAGCCGCGTTAGCAGGGTCGGTGGCGTCCGAATCGACCGCGCTGCAGGTTGAGAGCCGCAACAGCACCTGGAATAAGCTCGAGGCAGAGCTAATGCGGCCCTCCCATGAATCTGGCGCTGGCATCGGTGGCGTACGCTGCTGGTCCGAAGGAGGGCAACACCGATGACGTCCATGAATGGACAGCTGACCCAGGCGGAGCGCAACCTCGGCCTCGTGTGGGTGCTCGCCACCGTGGTGGGCTGGGCCGTCGGCTTCGTTGTCTGCGAAGCCTTGAAGTCGTTCGTCTCCACCCTGTTCGTGGATGGCCTTGTCATTGGCGCGTTTGTGGGAATCGCACAGGGGTTTGCCGTGCGGCGGCTCGCCCCGATGGGACGGTGGGTGCTGGTCAGCATCATCGGCTTCGGCATCGGCCTGGCGCTGGGCGAAGCCGTGGCGCCTGGTGCGTCCACGCTTGGGGCGCACGCCTTGATCGGCGCAATCATCGGGACAGCCGCCGGTGTCGCCCAATGGCTGATCCTGCGTAGGCATGTCGCGCGTGCGGGATGGTGGGTGCCGGCAAACATCGTGGCGTGGACCGTGGGCTGGACGATCATCCGCCTGGCGGAAGGGCTGGAGAGCTCGCCGACCCTCGTCGTCTACCTGGTCGGTGCGGCCGGCGCCGCAATCGCAGGAATCATCACGGCAGCGGCGCTGGTGTGGCTTGCAAGGCCGGCTCGCCCGCTATCCTCCCCCGCATGAAGATCGGCGAATGGGATTCTCTGGGTCGGGCGCGCGCCATCCTGCAGCGCCACCTCGGCGAGCTGGCGGCAGAGGAATATGCCGCGCACGTCGCGATCAGCCCGGAGAACGGGCGCCTGCGGATCCTGGTGGCAACCGATATCGGCCTGCTCGATTACAGTTTCCAGCCGGTTGGCGCCGATCCGAACGGACCCTGGGCGCTGCGCGGGCAGGTCTACCGATGGGTCAGCGTCAGGGGCCTGCGCCTCCACCTCGATGCCCAGATCGAGGACCGCAAGGCGGCCAAGGAGGCACGCTGGATCTGGCGCCTCAGCGCGGAGGATCCCAAGATCGAGCTGACGGCGGAGTCGACAGCCACCGACGAACATTCGCCGGGCGCGCTCCTGCCGCTGGCCCGGGCGTGCATCCAGCACGCCGGCTGAGCCCGCACGCCGGCTGAGGGCCGCGCCGGCTGAGGGCCGCGCCGGCTGAGCGGCGCCCCTAGTTGCGCGCCGTCAGGTAGAGCGTCCCGAACGGGATCTGCAGCAACCTGTCCGCCCCGGCTGGCGTGGCCTCCAGCAGGTCGGCCTCCAGAGCGGCGAGGCGTTCCGCGCTGATGGAGCGCGACATACCGGCGCGCGAGCCGGTGCGCATCCAGCGAGCGAATGAATCGGGGCCGGCCAGGCGAATGACCGTCGTGGGATCGGCATCCACCCGCACCTGGTGCCATCCCGCCGCGCGAGCCCAGCCCAGCAGCTTGGCCCGCGACGAGGTGTCGACGCGGCGACGGAGGCCGTGGCGGCGGTAGATCGGGTCGAAGAGCTTGAAGTAGAGCGCCGACCGCGGCCCCGGCACCGAGAGTGAGAGGCGTCCGCCGGGACGTGTCACTCGCCGCCATTCCGCCAGGGCGGGGATGGGGTCCTCCGCGAAGTGCAGCGCGTGCACCGAGATCACCACGTTGAAGTGACCGGCCGGAAACGGCAGCTTGGTGTAATCGGCCTCGACGAACTGCGCGCCGGGAACCTCCGTCCGCGCGATCGCCAGCATCCCGGCGGCGGCATCGACACCGACCACCTCGCGCCCGGAGGTGAGCGATGCGGCCGCTCCGATCCCGGTCCCGGTGCCTGCGTCCAGGATCCGCTCCCCTGCTTGCAGCTTCGCACGCTGCACGACCGCCACGGCCATGGTTCGGAGCGACGGCGCCATGGTCGCCGCGTAGTTCTCGGCGGTCTCCGAGAAGCCGTCGACCGCTCGCCGCCAGCCCGTCACGAGTGGCGGGTGACGAACCGTTCGATGCGGTCGAGCGCCTCGACGCACTCCTCGTAAGCGGTCGCATAACAGACGCGCACGTGATCGGCCCCGGACGGCCCAAAGGCGCTCCCCGGCACCACCGCAACGCGTTCCTCGACCAGGAGGGTCTGGGCAAAGGTCTCGTCGTCCATCCCGGTCTTGCTGATGTTCGGGAAGCAGTAGAAGGCACCACGAGGTTCGAAGCAGCGCAGCCCCATCTCGTTGAAGCGGCGCGTCATCAGCTGCCGGCGACGGTCGTACTCGTCGTGCATCTCGATCACGAATGGCTCACCGATGCGCAGCGCCTCGAGCGCGGCGAACTGGGCGACGGTGGGCGCGCACATGATCCCGTACTGGTGCACCTTGGCGATCCCGACCATCAGGTCGGCGGGGGCGGCCACCCAGCCGATGCGCCAGCCGGTCATGGCGTAGCTCTTGGAGAAGCCACCGATCAGCACGGTCCGCTCGTGCATGCCGGGCAGCGCGGAGAACGGCACGTGCTCGTGGCCGCCGTACACCAGCCGCTCGTAGATCTCATCCGTCACGACCAGCAGGTCGTGCCGCTC
>JBDTQD010000131.1:0-2575 GCA_039932375.1 Chloroflexota bacterium
CTCCTGGAAGAGGGTGATGGTCGGCACCAGGTAGAGCATGTTGGCGACGCCGATGAGGAAGAAGAGCACGATCGCCACCTGCGCGCTGGTCGTCAGCCCGGCGCCGACCATCGCCGTTCCCAGGCCGATGAAGCCAGCGATCGTCATCGGGCCCTTGGGGGCATTCGGAGCGAACCAGCCGATGGCCACGCCACCCACGACGCTGCCGAGGCCCAGCGACGCCATCAGCCAGCCGTAGTTCTCCGGGAAGGGGAGGAACGACTGGTCGAGCACGCGTTGGGCGTAGACCAGGCTGCTCACGATCTCGGCGCCGAAGGCGAGTTGCGCAACGGTGCTCACCACCGTATTTGCCAGCAGCTCGGCCTTGTGGGTCAGGAAGCGCCAGCCCTCGGCCATCTCGCGCAGGATGGCGCGCACGCTGAACGGCTCAGCGGACAGCTCCTCGCGCGGGACGAGCATGCCCCAGATCAGGACGGCGCTCACCACGTAGGTCGCCGCGTCGAGCACGAAGGCCGCCCCGATCAGCTTCGCCCCCAGCCCCGCCACGATCGTCGCCGCCACCGGATAGCCGAGCAGATCGGCGAGCGTCTCGCTGATGCTCGAAGCCGAGTTGGCGGTGACCAGCCGCCCCTCCTCCACGATGAGCGGCACGATCGCCGTCTTCGCCGGCCGGAAGAGGAGGCCGACCGTCGCGACCGCCAGCGCGATCACGTACACCAACGCGATGTGCACGTTGATCGCCACGGGAACCAACAGGACGAGGCCGGCGCGCAGCAGGTCGCAGACGATCATGGTCTTGCGGCGGTCCCATCGGTCGACGAGCGCCCCGGCCAACGGGCCGAGGAAGACGTTCGGCACCGCGGTGGCGGCGAAGACGATCCCGACGTCCAGTGGCGACTTTGTGGTGGTCAGCACCAGGAAGCCGATCGCCACCTGGTGCACCCGGTCCCCGAAGAAGCTGACCAGCTGGCCCACCCACAGGAGGCTGAAGTTGCGGTTGCGGACGAGCGCCAGGTAGGGGGACTGTGGCTTGGGGGCGCGGACCGCAACTTCGCCAGCCGAGGGTTCGCCGGTGGGCAAGACGAGTGCGACCGCAGCCACGGCGGCCGTACTACCAACTGCCTGCGCCTGCCCTCCCGGGAACGCCGATGCGGTGGCGAAGGGGTCGCCCGGCCGCAATCCCAGGGTGTAGGCCGCGCGGGTTGGGGCATCGGACCGGGTCATGGAGTAGACGATCGCCCAGAAGATTCCCACCGCTACGAGGAGGTCGCCGATGCTGACCACGTCGCGGATCACGGGAATGGGGAGCGGGACGACGTCGCCGAAGGTGCCGCCGCGGCTGACGAAGTCCGCGACGCTGTTGGAGGTCAGCAGGAAGTGGAATGGATCGTCCGCCAGTGCCGCGGGCGTGAAGCCGGCCGCGGTGAAGGCCGCCGACCAGATCGGCATCTGGCCACCGTTAAGTGCGACCGCCAGCGTGTTGAGCACGATCCCGACCGCCGCGATCTGGAGCCCCGGCACGCGCCAGTTGGACCAGAGCCACACGAAAATCAGCGCGTAGCCCGCGATGAAGGCGGTCCCCAGGGGCAGGTCGACGCCCACGTTGCCCTGGCGCAGCAGCCCCGCGCCGAAGCGCAATGCGAGCGCGAGTCCCAGGATCCAGATCGAATTCAGCCGCAGGTCAGCGAGGCGGGGGAGCCCTCCGCCGGCAAGCGCGCCGGCGACCAGGGCCAGGACGATGACGCTAAGAAACATCGTCGGAGGCGAGCTGCGGCCTCGACGGTGGGGTCCCTCCCTCGGCTGTCTCCGGCTCCTTCTGTTCCGTCTGTTCCGCCTGTTCCGTTTGTTCCGTCTGCTCCTCCGGCTCCGGCGGCCTGCCGGCATGCAGCATCGTCGGCAGCTCGTCCGGTCGCTCCGGTCGGCGGTCCAGGATGTCGCGGTCGAGGCCGATCAGGATCGGGACGATTTCAGGGTCGAACTGGATGCCGGAGTATTTCCGCAGCTCACCGATGGCGATCTCGTGGCTGAGCGGCGTCTTCCGATAGGGGCGCGCCGATGTCATCGCCTCGTAGGCGTCGGCCACCCCGAGGATGCGGGCACCGCGCGGGATGTCGAACGCCTCCACGCCGGAGGGGTAGCCCGAGCCGTTGAACCACTCGTGGTGGGTCAGGATCAGCGGCGCCTCGTTGGTCAGCTGGCGCGCCGGCGCCACGATCTCCGCGCCGATCGTCGGGTGCTGGTTCATGAGCACCCGCTCCTCCTTGTCGAGCGGCCCCTCCTTGAGGAGGATGTTGTCCCGGATCCCGATCTTGCCGACGTCGTGCAGCAGCCCCGCCCACTTGATGATCTCGATCTCGGTCTCCGGCAGGCCCATCACTCGGCACATGGCCTCCGCGATGCGGCTCACCCGGTTGGAATGACCTCGGGTGTACCGATCGCGCGCATCGACCGCATTGGCCAATGCGCCGATGGTCTGCTCGAACAGCTCGCGTGTTTCGACGTAGCGGTGATAGGCGAGCCGGGTCGTGAACAGGGGGACGACGAAGAGCGCAGTCGCCCACCAGCCCACGCCGTT
>JBDTQD010000132.1:0-2548 GCA_039932375.1 Chloroflexota bacterium
CTTGGCGACCTGATCCGCGACGACTTCGGGATCCGCTGGACCCTCTTCGCGATGGTGGTGCTGCTGGTCGCCAATGGGGCGAACATCGTGGCCGAGTTCGCGGGCGCGGCGGCGGCGCTGGAGATCTTCGGAATCTCGCGCTATGCGACGGTGCCGCTGGTGGCGGCCGGCATCTGGGCCCTGGTCGTCTTTGCGAGCTACCGCGTCGTGGAGCGGGTCTTCCTCTCGGTGGCCGTGATCTTCGGGGCCTACGTGGTCAGCGCCTTCGTGGCAGGCCCCGACTGGGGCCAGGTGGGTCGGGCGCTCATCACGCCATCGGTCTCGCTGACGCCCAATGTACTGCTCCTGATGGTAGCCACGGTGGGCACCACGGTCACCCCATACATGTTCTTCTACCTGCAGTCATCGGTCGCCGACAAGGGGCTCGGGCCGGAGGAGCTGCCGCTCGAACGCGCCGACGCGATCCTGGGCGGGGTGTGGACCAACGTCATCGCGCTCTTCATCGTGATCGTCACCGCCGTCACGATCTTCCCGCGCGGGATCCACATCGAGAGCGCAGAGGATGCCGCCATTGCGCTGGCACCGGTCGCCGGCGACTTCGCCAAGGGGCTCTTCGCCTTCGGGCTCTTCGGCGCCTCGGTGCTGGCCGCCACGGTCATGCCGCTGACGACGTCCTACGCGGTATGCGAATCGTTCGGATGGGAATCGGGCGTCTCGCGCAAGTTCCGCGAGGCGCCTGCCTTCATGGGGCTCTATACCGCCCTGATCGTCATCGGCGCCGTGGTCGTGCTCCTCCCGGGGGTGCCGCTGATCGGGGTGATCCTGGTCAGCCAGAACCTCAACGGGATCCTGCTGCCGATCATCCTGGTCTTCATGCTGCGGCTGGTGAACAACCCGCGGATCATGGGCAGCCACACAAACCCGACCTGGCTGAACGTCCTGGCCTGGGGGCTGACTGGGCTGGTGATCCTGCTGACCGGGGTGCTCTTCGGATCAACGCTGGCCGGCTGGCTGCATCTCGGGTAGAGCTAGCTGCCGATCGGGTGCCAGACGGTCTTCGTCTCGGTGAACTCGCCGATCAGGTAGGGCGACTGTGCATTCGTGCTGAGCCAGTCGATGCCATCGGCGCCGCCGCGCGGCGGCCGGACCATCCGCTTCACGTTTTCGGTGGCCAGCTCCTCTACTGCGACCCCCTGGGCGGGGTCTAGCCCATACGCGTCGAGGGCATTGACGTCCATGTGCCCGGCCAGATGCAGCACCAGCTCGCGGCGCAGGCCGGTGATCAGGTTCACCACGCCGCCCGGGACGTCCGAGGTGGCCAGCACCTCGGTGAGCGTCACTGCAGGCAGCGGCCTCGTCTCGGAGGCGAGCACGACGGCGCAGTTGCCCGAGACGATCACCGGCGCGAGGCGGCTCACCAGCCCGAGCAGGCTCGAGCCCTCTGGCGCGATGACCCCCACCACGCCGCTCGGCTCGGGGACGCTGAAGTTGAAGTAGCTGCCGTTGACCGGGTTGACGGAGCCGTTGACCTGGCTGAACTTGTCGGCCCAGCCGGCATACCAGACCCAGCGGTCGATGGCGGCATTGGTCAGCCGCGTTGCGCGCTGCCGGCCAAGGCCCTCGGCTGCCATCACCTCGGCGATGAACTGGTCGCGGCGTCCCTCCATCAGCTCGGCGATCCGATACAGGATCTGGCCGCGGTTGAAGGCCGTCTTTGACGACCAGCCGGGGAGTGCAGTGCGTGCCGCGCGGACCGCATCGCGGATGTCCTTGCGGGTCCCGCGGCAGGCGTTGGCGAGGAGCTTGCCCTTGGCGCCGAACACCTCATAGGCGCGCCCCGACTCCGTGCGTGGGAACTCGCCGCCGATGTACAGCTTGTAGGTCTTGCGCACGCCCAAACGCTCAGTGGGCGCCAGCTTCCCGTTGGTCGTGGCGAGGGGCTGTGGCTTGGCGCGCGGGCTCATCGGCCGTCGGCACCGTCGGACGACAGGTCCATGTACGCGCCGAGGCCGTGCAGGCCGCCCTCGCGCCCGTAGCCCGATTCCTTGTAGCCGCCGAACGGGGACGTTGGGTCGAAACGATTGAAGGTGTTGGCCCACACGACGCCGGCCTTCATGGCGGCGACCATCTTGAAAATGCGGCTCCCCTTCTCGGTCCAGACCCCGGCCGAGAGGCCATAGGGCGTGTTGTTGGCCTTCTCGATGGCCTCCTCGGGGGTCCGAAACGTCAGGACCGATAGGACCGGGCCGAAGATCTCCTCCTGCGCGATGCGGTGCGACTGGCTGACCCCGGTGAAGAGGGTCGGTCGGAAGAAGAAGCCCTTGTCCGGCAGGGCGCAGTCGGGCTGGAAGATCTCGGCTCCCTCCTCGATTCCCGACTGCACCAGATCGGCGATCTTGGCCAGCTGGCCCGCCGAGTTGATGGCGCCGACATCTGTGTTCTTGTCGAGCGGGTCGCCGACGCGCAGCGTCGAGAGGCGCGCCTTGAGCTTGTCGAGCAGCGGCTCGTAGATCGACTCCTGCACGAACAGGCGCGACCCGGCGCAGCA
>JBDTQD010000133.1:0-2533 GCA_039932375.1 Chloroflexota bacterium
AAGGAGGTGCGCTTCCTGACCGGCATGGACGAGCACTCGGCGCAGGTCGAGCGGCTTGCGCACGACCGCGGCGAGGAGCCCCGGCCGCTGGTGGATGCCTGGGCGGTTGCCTGGCGGGACGCGTTCGATCGGTTCGAGATCAGCTATGACCGCTTCATTCGGACCACCGATCTCGATCACCTGGCCGCCTCCGCCGAGATGGTGCGCCGTGCCCAGGCCGCGGGTGACATCTACAAGGGCACCTATGCCGGCTGGTACTGCACCGGCGACAACGAGTTCAAGACCGATGCGCAGCTCGTGGACGGCCGCTGTCCCGACCACCCCACCCTGGAGCTGCAATGGCTCGAGGAGGAGAACTACTTCTTCCGGCTCTCCAGGTACCAGGGGGCGCTCGAGCAGCTTTACCGCGAAAATCCCTCGTTCTGCGAGCCGGAGCACTTCCGCAACGAGGTGCTCGGCTGGCTGCGCGACGGCCTGACCGATTTCTCGGTCAGCCGGGCGGGCTCGAGCTGGGGGATCCCATTCCCGGGCGACGAGGCGCATCGGATCTACGTCTGGTTCGATGCGCTGACCAATTACGTGACCGGCGCCGGATTCCCCGGAGATCCGGATTCATTCGCCCGATTCTGGCCGGCCGACCTTCACGTGATCGGCAAGAACATCACCCGCTTCCACTGCCTCTACTGGCCGGCGATGCTGATGAGCGCCGGCCTGGAGCTGCCGCGCCAGGTGTTCGCCCACGGATTCATGCTGCTGAAGGGCGAGAAGATGTCCAAGACGCGCGGCAATGTCCTCGACCCCGATGAGGCCGTGCGCGTGTTCGGCGTCGACGGCGTTCGCTATCTGGTCCTGCGCGAGATCCCGTTCGACCGGGACGGCGACATCACCTTCGATGGGCTCGTGCGCCGCTACAACGCCGACCTTGCCAACGACCTTGGCAATCTGGTCAATCGTACGGTCAGCATGAGCGCGCGCTACCTCGACCACGCGCTGCCGCCGCTGCGAGCTGGCTCGATCCCGGCGGACGAGGAGCTGCAAGCGGCCGCCGCGCGCGCGGTTGCCTCGTACCACGCCGCCATGCAGCGGCACCACCTCGACGAGGCGCTGGGAGCGGTGATGGAGCTCACCTCTGCCGCCAATGGCTACGCTGAGTCGCAGGCGCCATGGACCCGCAACAAGGAGGGGGACCTGGCACGCGTCGGCCAGATCCTTGCTGCCATGGGCGAAACGTGCCGCATCCTTGGCCACCTGATGGCCCCCTTCACCCCCGCGGCAGCCGCAGAGCTGCATGCTCAGCTGGGCGTTCCAGTTCCGTACGACGACCGCGGCGCCGATGGACCCGGCCTCGAGCAGTTGCTGACCTGGGGAGCGGTTCCGAATGGGTGGCAGACCGGCGACGCGCGGCCGCTCTTCCCGCGCGTCGAGCTGCCTGCCGACGACGCCGCCGAAGTCGGGGGCACGCCCTGAGTCGCACTCGCGCGCCGACCCATTTGGCCGGCCTGGTCGACTCGCACTGCCACCTCCAGGACCCGGCCTTCGACGCCGATCGCGACGCAGTGATCGGGCGGGCCGTTGAGGCGGGGATTGCCCGCCTCCTTGTCCCCGGCTACGACCTCGCCTCGTCGCGGGCGGCGATCGCCCTGGCGGAGGCTCATCCCGGCCTGATCGATGCGGCGGTGGGGGTCCATCCGCATTACGCCGCCCTCCCGTCGGCCGCTGACTGGGACGAGTTGGCGAGCCTCGCGGCGGACCCCGTCGTCGTGGCGGTGGGGGAGATAGGGCTCGATTTTCATCGCAACCTGTCGCCGCGAGCCGAGCAACAGGAGGCGCTCAAACGCCAGCTGGAACTCGCCTCGGCGGTCGACAAGCCGGTGCTGGTTCACGACCGCGACGCGCATGACGAGGTGCGGACGGCCCTCCTGGCCTGGCCCGGACCGGTTGGACGTGCGATGCGTGGCGTCCTGCATTGCTTTTCGGGTGACGCCGGCCTGGCGCTTGACCTTGCTGCCGCGGGCTACCTCATCAGCTTCGCGCTGCCGGTCACCTTCTCGTCGGCCCACGGTCCCCGCGCGGCAGCTGTGGCGCTCCCAGAGGGGACGTACCTGGTCGAGACCGACTCGCCGTGGTTGGCACCCGGCGGCGGCGATGCGCGGAACCAGCCGATGACGGCGCTGCGTGTCGCCGCGGAGCTCGCTCGACTACGAAGCACCACCCCCGAAGCGATTGCCGTCGACACGGCCGCGGCCTATCGAGCGCTGACCCGCATTTCTTGACAGCCCCCGCGCGGGGGCGTTACAGTGACTTAGCACTCTCAGCGGTTGAGTGCCAGCACTCCGGTCGCATCGGCCCTGCCGGCTCTCCCGCTGCGAGGCGAACGACAAGCGCCCGCGCATCATCGGTCTAGGAGGCAGTACGCACACATGGCCACAAAGGTCGCAACGAAGACCAAGCTCAAGCCCCTCGGCGACCGGCTGGTCGTCAAGCCCAGCGCCCGGGAGGAGATGACCAAGAGCGGCATCGTCCTGCCGGACAC